>JADJPW010000001.1:1200000-1500000 GCA_016713035.1 Verrucomicrobiaceae bacterium | reverse complement strand
GAAATCACTACCACGGGCGTTCCGGTGCTGGTCAACGTCCGCACTCGCGAAGGCTCTTTCTCCAAAGGCACTCAAGCCCAAATCACCGCCGCAGGCCCGGATAACGCGTTTTACTTCATCGAAACCACCAAATCAGAAATCTAAAATCCAAAATCTAAAATGAATACACCACTCGCCGTCCTCCTCGAAGGCAGCATCCTCATCGGAATCATCTCCATCGGCATCTTCCTTGGCGTGCTGATCCTGTTCTCGCGCTTCTTCCGAAAGGTCACACAAGGACAGGCCATCGTGCGAAACGGCATCGGCGGCACCAAAGTGTCCTTCAACGGCATGATCGTCATCCCCGTGGCTCATCAGGCCGAGTACATGGACATCTCCGTGAAGCGCATCGAAATCGAACGCAAAGCGAACGAAGGCCTCATCTGCAAAGACAACCTCCGCGCCGACATCAAGGTGGCCTTCTTCGTCCGCGTGAACAAAACGCCGGAAGACGTGCTTCGCGTCGCCCAAAGCATCGGTTGTGCCCGTGCGAGTGCTGTGGACACCATCCGCACGCTGTTTGATGCCAAGTTTTCCGAGGCGCTAAAAACCGTGGGCAAGCGCTTCGACTTCGTTCAGCTCTACAATGAGCGCGATCACTTCAAGAGCGAGATTTTGAAGGTCATCGGCACCGATTTGAACGGCTTCACCCTCGACGACTGCGCCATCGACTTCCTGGAGCAGACGCAGCTCGAAAACCTCGACCCCGACAACATCCTCGACGCCGAAGGCATCAAGAAGATCACCGAACTCACCGCCGCCCAGGCCAAGCTCTCCAACAACATCCAGCGCGACAAGGAGAAGGTCATCAAGCAGCAGGACGTGCAGGCTCGTGAAGCCATTTTGGAGCTGGAGCGCCAGCTCGCCGAAACCGAGGCCAAACAGAAACGCGACGTCGAAAGCGTCCGTGCCCGCGAAACGGCCGAAATGATGAAAGTGCAGGAAGAAGAGCGCCTGAAAGCCGAACGCGCCAAAATCGCCGCTGACGAAGAAATCGCCGTCGCGACGCAAAACAAGGATCGCCAGGTTTTGGTCGCCCAGCGCAACAAAGAGCGCACCGATGCCGTCGAGATCGAACGTGTCACTCGCGACCGTGACTTGGAGATCATCGAGCGTCAGCGTGTGACGACGCTGAAAGACATCGAGAAGGAAAAAGCCGTCGAAGTGGAGAAAAGAGCATTCAGGAGGTCATCAAAGACCGTGTGGCCCTCGAAAAGACCGTCGTCGTCGAACAGCAGAAGATGAAGGACGCCGAAGCCTTCGCCACCGCCGACCGCGAGAAGCAGGTCGCCCTCACCAACGCCGAGAAAAACGCCCAGGAGCAGCTCATTCAGAAAATCAAAGAAGCCGAGGCCGCCAAGCAAGCCGCCCAGCTCGCCGCCGAACAAGCCGCCTTCACCGCCATCAAAGCCGCCGAAGCCGCCAAACAAGCCGCCGAGCTTCACGCTCAAGAACTCCTCACGCTGGCCGAGGCCCGCCAAGAATCCGCTTCCAAAGAAGCCGCTGCCGAGAAATCGCTCGCCGAAGGAAAAACTGCCACTTCAGCCGCCATCGGACTCGGCGAGGCCCAAGTCGCCCTCGCCAAAGCCGAAGCCGCGCAAAAGCAAGGCTCCGTCGATGCAGAGGTCACGCAGCTCAAACTCGCCGCTGAGGCCGATGGCATCACGAAGAAGGCGCAGGCCATGAAGCTGCTCGAAGACGCCGGTCGCCAGCACGAGGAGTTCAAGCTCAACCTCGACAAAGACAAGGCCGTGGCCCTCGCGGAGATCAACATCCAGAAAGACATCGCCGCCGCCCAAGCTGGCGTGCTCGGCGAAGCCATGAAGTCCGCCAAGATCGAGATCGTCGGCGGCGAAAGCCAGTTCTTCGACAAGATCACCAGCGCCATCGGCACCGCCCGTGCCGTGGACCGCATGGTCGAAGGCAGCCGCACCCTTACCGACGTGAAGGAGACCTTCTTCAACGGCGATCCCGACTACTTCAAAGCCCAGCTCAAAACGGTCGTCGATCAATTCGGCCTCACCGCCGAGGACACGAAGAACCTCACCTTGTCCGCTTTGTTCGCCAAACTCATCGGCCTCAATCCCGATGCCGGCACGCTCAACAAGCTCACCAGCATGATCGGCGCTGCGGGTCGTTTTGGCCTGAGTGAGTCCAATGTGGCCGGTTTGCTGGCTGCGAAGGCGAAGAAGTAATATGGAGCGCCGACGATTCGTCGGCCTTGAAGAACTCTAAGCCGACGACTCGTCGGCACTCCATATGGCTGATCCCACACCACCTCCCGCAAACTCTTCCCCCCAGCTCGAAGCCGGAGCTTACGAAGTCATTCGTCAGCGCCTCGCGAAGCATGGCGCGGAGTTGCAGCGTCGGCTTGATCTCCTCAACAACGACCGCAAGGCCGAGTTTGGCGGCATTGAGACGGCCTTGCTGGCGACGGCACGGCTGACGACGGACAACAACTGCGTGCCACGCGACATGGCGGCCATCGGGCCGAAACGGTTTCTGTTTGGCTACAACGTGCACCTCGGGCTGCGCTCGACGATGAAGATCGAGGATGTCTTCGCGGTGTATGACTTCCAGGACGGCGATCACAGCTTCCACACGAACAAAGAGGCCATTCTGGGCGATGCACAGTTCGCGGAGGACTTCGCTTACCTGCACAGCTACTACAAGCACGCCACGTTTCTGAAGTTTCACCGCATCGGGCCGCATCTTTACATGGGCTTCCAGGTCGGGCAGCGGGCGACGGAGGTGAAAACCTTCAAATGGCTCGTCGATGATGAAAAAGGCACGCTGAAATACCTCGGCAACCGCAGCGACCATGAGTTCGTCTTTCCCACGCCGCAGGAGTTCGCGTGGAAGCGGGCCACGCGGGACATGTACATCCACGGCGAGCATCCGCACATCAGCATCGAGGACCGCGTTTTCGTCGAGACCATTGGCGGCGATTTGACGGTCAAAGTCGAAAACAACACCGCCACTGGTCGCGGCATTTACAGCGAACCGGTGGACAACAAAGACCAGACGCTCGATGACGCGGAGGTTCATTACGCCATCGTCGGCAACCTCATCCTGATGAAGGTGCTGCCGTATCAGGAGAAAAACTGGCGTCACCTCGTCTTCAACGAGCGCACGCGCGAGGCGCATCGCATCGACAGCATCGCGGAATCCTGCGTGCTGCTGCCGGACGATCACGGCATCCTTTTCCCGCATGGCTATGTGCTGCAAACCGGCGAAGTTCGCCGCTTTGAGACTGGATTGCCGCCGATGCGCTTCGAGAAGCGTGTTTCGGCCGCGAATGGCGAGGACACGTTGTTTGTGTTCTCGCATCTCGAAAGCGGATCGTATCTGCTGCTCAGCTACAACCTCATCACGCAGAGCATCGCCACACCGCAGCCCTGCCATGGCTTTTCGCTCTTCCCGACGGGTGAGTTGATCCTCTTTGATGCCGATGCAGAGCCTCGGAAGCACCATGTCATCCAAGTTTGGCGCACGCCCTATCTGACAGCGGATGTGAGCGAGGCAAAGGCATCGCAAACCTTCCTCAGCAAGATCGGCAACGCCGAGATTGTCCGCGCGATGGCGGAATGTCGCGGCGTGATGACGCTGCTGGCCAAGGATGACTCGTTCAGCGGTCTCTACGTCGAACTGGTGCGAAGCTGCGGTGACATTTCGGATAGTTACTTCTGGGTAGGCAAGGAGGAGGCCCACGATCTCAAATCGGCACTCACGGAGATCAAAACAACCGCAGAGGCGGCGCTGGGTGAGTTCGAAAAAGTGCGCCGCATGCGCAAAACGGCAGCGGAACAGACGACGTCGCTGCAAGAGAAGTCGCAGAAGGCCATCGCGGCGGCGACGAACACCGATCCGAATGACATTCTCGGCTTTGTGCAGCTTCTGACGACGCTGCGCGAGTTGCGCGGGCAAATCATCGCGCTGCGCGATGTGCGCTACACGGACGCGGCGGTCATTGATGCGATGGACAAGGCCGTCGCCGAGGCGGGAGACAAGCTCAGCGCGAAATGCGTGGCCTTCCTGCTCAAGCCGGAGGCGCTGGACCCGTATCGGAAGCAAATCACCGAGCAGCAGGCTCGCGTGCCCGCTTTGACGAAGGTCACCGAGGCACAGGAGGTCGAGGAGGCGCTGGCGAAGTCGAGCAGCGAGCTGGAAATGCTCACCGCCATCGTCAGCGGGCTCAAGATTCAAGATGCGACGGAGACGACGCGCATCATCGAGGGCATCAGCACGCTGTTTGCGCAGCTCAATCAGGTGCGCAGCGTGCTCAAGAATCGTCGCAATGACCTGGCGAAGACGGAAGGCGCGGCGCAGTTTCAGGCGCAGCTAAGTTTGCTGAGCCAAAGCGTGCTGAACTACCTCGAAGTGGCCACCACGCCGGAGAAGTGTGATGAATCGCTCACTCGCGTGCTGGTGCAGATCGAGGAGATGGAGACGAAGTTCTCCGACTTCGACGACTATGCGGCGGAGCTGGTGAAAAAGCGCGAGGAGGTGCAGACAGCCTTCGAATCGCGTCGCCAAAGTCTCACCGATGCGCTCAATCGGCGCTGCGGCAGCCTTGGACAGTCGGCGGAACGCATTTTGACGAGCATCCGCAACCGTCTCGCCAGCTTCGCGAAGCCGGAGGAAGTGCACGCTTGGCTCGCCGCCGATGCGATGGTGGCGAAGCTGCGCGATTTGATCGACGAACTCCGCAAGCTCGGCG
The DNA here is from genome assembly GCA_016713035.1 of Verrucomicrobiaceae bacterium. Taxonomy (NCBI): domain Bacteria; kingdom Pseudomonadati; phylum Verrucomicrobiota; class Verrucomicrobiia; order Verrucomicrobiales; family Verrucomicrobiaceae; species Verrucomicrobiaceae bacterium. The sequence continues at coordinate 1,495,241 of JADJPW010000001.1, read as the reverse complement.
ACAGCGTGCGGGCGGATGAGCTCACCACGCGGCTCAAAACCGTCCAGCAGGACTCGCTGAAGCAGATTCGCGACAAGTCGGAGATTTTTGTCGGCGGCGATCTCATCCAACTCGGGCAGCATCAGTTCAGCGTGAACAAGCAGCCGCTGGAGTTGACGATTTTGCCGCGCGATGGCGGTTTGGCGTTTCATCTCACCGGCACGCGGTTCTTTGAAAAGGTGGAGAATGCGGAACTGGAGACTCTGCGACCCGTTTGGGATCAGGCGGTCGTTTCGGAGAATGTGGAGCTGTATCGCGCGGAGTATCTCGCGTGGCAGATGCTCAAAACCGGCTCCGAGGATGCAGAAGGCTTCATGGCGCAGCGATACCATGAGGGTTACACCAAAGGTGTGCACGATCATGACGCCGCTTTGATCCTGAAGCCGCTGCGTGAGATGGAGCTGGCTTTGGGGCTGCTGCGACATTCACCGGCCTCGCGTGGCTATGCGCGGCTGTTTTGGCATGGGTGGGCGAAGGATGCGGAGAAAAAGGCGTTGGAGGCTCGGATGCGCTCGAAGGGGCGGATGCGTGAGTTTTTTGGAGAGAAGGCCGTGGAGCCTGACGCAGGGCTTTTGAGCCGAATCACTGACTTTTTTGGCAACAGAATGGCTGGCAACAGAATGTCTGAATCTCATTCTGTTGTCACCCATTCTGCTGCCAATTGCCTTCTCGACGAATTGCAGTCGAAATCGCCGTTCACGCGGTCGGTGGCGGCTGTGGAGCTGTTGCGGGCGTTTCGGAAGGAACTGACGGCAAAACGGGCGGCGAAGGATTTTGAGACAACGATGACCGAACTGGCTGCGCAGCCGGTTTTGGCGTTTGAGATCGCTTTGGAGTGGATCACGGCGCTGAATCCGAATGCGGATCAGGGCGTGCGCATTGAAACGGCGGCGATGGTGGTCACGAATGACCAACCGCCTGCGGCGACGCCGACGGAGCCGGTTTGCAAAACGACGATCACCGGGCTGACGGGCACGCATGGCCGAATCAGCGAGGCGAAGCTCGAACTCGATTACCATGAGTTCACCGCGCGGTTGCGGAAGTATGAAAACGAGGCGGTGCCGCAGTTTGAGGCGTTTCAGCGACTCAAGCACGAGCTGAGCGTGGCGCGGCGGAAGGATTTGAGGCTGGATCAGTTCAAGGCGGGCGTGTTGAGCTCGTTCGTGCGCAATCGCCTGATCGATCAGGTTTATCTGCCGCTCATCGGCGCAAACTTGGCGAAACAGCTCGGCGCTGCGGGGAAGGACACGCGCACGGATCGCATGGGCATGCTGCTGCTCATTTCACCGCCTGGTTACGGCAAGACAACGCTCATGGAGTATGTCGCCAGCCGACTCGGCATCACACTGGTGAAGATCAACGGTCCTGCGCTGGGGCATCAGGTGACCTCTTTGGACCCGAGCGAGGCGCGGAATGCCTCGGCGCGGGAGGAGATCGAGAAGCTGAACCTCGCTTTCGAGATGGGTGACAACGTCATGATCTATCTCGATGACATCCAGCACACGAATCCGGAGTTTTTGCAGAAGTTCATCCCGCTGTGCGATGGCACGAGGAAGATCGAAGGCGTCTTCAAGGGCGAGGCGAAGACTTATGACCTGCGTGGTCGCAAGGTGGCCGTGGTGATGGCGGGGAACCCTTACACCGAGGTCGGTGGCAAGTTTCAGGTGCCAGACATGCTGGCGAATCGCGCGGATACTTACAACCTGGGCGACATCCTCGGCGGACATCAAGAGGTGTTTAAAGACAGCTACATCGAGAACGGACTCACTAGCAATGCCACGCTGGCGCGGATCGCTGCGCGGAGTCATAAGGATGCGCTGGCAGTGCTAAAAATCGCTCAGACTGGCACGCGGGAGGGAGTCGAATTTGAAAGCAGCTTTAGCGCGGAGGAGATCAACGATGCCGTGGCCGTGATGGAGAAGCTGCTGCATGTACGTGAGGTCATTTTGAAAGTGAACCAGCAGTATGTGGCCAGTGCAGCGATGGAGGATGCCTATCGCGTGGAGCCGCCGTTCAAGCTACAAGGCAGCTACCGGAACATGAACAAGATTTCGGAGAAAATCCTCCCCATCATGACCGATGCGGAGGTGCGGCAGCTCATCGCCGATCACTATCGCGGCGAGGCGCAGACGCTCAGCGGCGCTGCGGAGGCGAATTTGCTCAAATGGCGTGAAATCAATGGTCTGAGCACGGAAGAGGACAAAGCACGCTGGGAAGGAATCAAGCGCACCTTTAAGCGCAATCTGCTCACGGGTGGTGCAGGCGAGAATGATCCCGTCACGCGGATCAGCGGCCATTTGAGTGCCCTAACCGAGGCGGTGAGCCAGCCAACACTATCCGACATGACCATCGCGAAGCTGAAATCCATCATCGATGGCCTGCGGGCGGTGCCGGTGAATGTGGAGATCAAGGTGCAGCCAGTGGAAAAAGAAATGGCGAGCTCAGAGCCGCCAATGGTCGTGGAGAGCGCGGTGGAGCAGCCTTCAGCGTAAAATTCACTTCGACTCGCGGGGCGGGGAAGTGGCGGTGGTTTATTGACCAGGCTCAGGCTCTGGGAACCAGCGATAAATGCCATCTAGCCAGCCTCTGCGGTTGGTTGGGTGGAGATAAGTGGTTTCCACCCAGAGGGCGCCGCCTCTGCGCTGGAGTTTGACGCGGATTTGCTTCGGAGGTGCACCCTCGGGGCCGCCAGTGATGTCGAGCACGGCCTCAGCGAGCAGTAGCTCGCCTTTCTTTTTCACGGCGCTGCCAGGGATGTTCCCTGCGACATCCGTGCCATTGAGTTCATTGCCATCGAGACCACGCGTGCAGTTCAGATTGATGCGCAGGCCCCCTTCTTTGCGTGGACGGATCGTGATTCGTCCGCCGAATCCGTCGTCGTAGTCGCCGGGCCATTCACCTTTGTTTTTGGGATCGACGCGTTGCGAGTTGAAGCCGATACCGATGGCGGTGGCCTGTGCGAGTCTGATCCAGAAGTCTGCATCGTCTTCAGGTTTGATGCCGGGTGGTTTGTAGGAGAGCGAGAGCCAGCGTTGCCGCAAAGTCGGCCACTTCATGCGCCAATCACTGACAATAACCTTGTCATCATGGCGGCCATCCCGCGTGGTGACTTGCAAAGCGAGCGCCAAACGTGTCTCTGCTGCTTCAAATTCTTTTTTGGCGAGTTGTAGCCGCTTATCGGGAGTGAGCTGCTGGAAAATGCCACGGATGCCGGGGTCGGGTTGATCGGGCTTTTCGCTGCGAAAGGTGATTTCGATGCGGCTGTCGCTTTTTTTGGCGAAGAAGAAGGGCTCGCGGTCCTGTGCCTCATCGACGGGTGTGATGGCAAAAAGGATGGTATTGCCGCTTCGTTGTCCGTAGCCTGCCCAGCCTGGCATCATGCCGGGTTCGTAGGTCCAACGGAAGCTCAGGTCCGCACGGCGGAACTCGTTTTCTACGATGGTGAGCTGGCGCTGGCCTACCTCGTCGATCCAGTAGGTGGTCTCGGCGGCGGCGAGTGAGCTAAAGAGTGAAAAAAGGGCGATGAGTGACTTCATGCGATTTTTTCAAGCCGGATCGGGTAGGTCTGAAAAGCATTCCACTGACAGACGATGAGGTCGCCGTTTTCCAGGACGCAGACATCGTGGCCGTGATCGAAGACTCGCTCCGCCTGCATCAGCGGCTGGAGTTTTCCGTCTTCATAAACCGGTGCGGTGCCGCCGGGGGCGCTGACGACCTGGTTTTTCGCATCCAGCACCACGGTGAAGCCACTGGGGTTCTGCGGCAGTTTGTTCACCTCGGGTGTCTTGGACCAGCAGACGCCAGCGTACATTTCTTGGCCAGCGATGACGGGGCGGCAGACCATCGCACCGGGCACGGGGATGGTATCGAGGTATTTCCCATCGAGTGTGAAGCTGCGGAAGCAGTTGTCCGCACGCGAGGTGACGATGACGACGGCCTTGTCCGTGCCCTCACGCGTGTCGATGGCGATGCCGTGGGCATTGTTGAGCCGCTGATCGGCAGGGACGCCTTCTTTGCCGCCGAAGCGCTGGATGAACTTCCCGCGTGCATCGTAGCGCAGCACGAACTGCGAGCCGTAGCCATCAACGACGTAAATATCGCCATTCGGAGCCACCGCCGTCTCGGTGGGATTAAAGACCATATCGGGCTCGTAGGCACCGACGGACATGGGGTGGCTGATGGAGAAGATTTCGCGGCCTGTGAGGTCGATTTTGGTGACGCGGCCTGTTTGGCGATAGCCGCCGTTTCCGCTCTTCCACAGGCCGCTGTCGGTCACGAGCAGCGATTCCTCCCCATTCTCCTGCACGAGTGTGAGGCCGTGTCCGCCGGGCCACATGCCGCCCCAGGACTCCGTGATGGTGCCATCTGGCTTAAACACGAGCATCTGATGCTGTGAATGATCACCGATCATGAAAAGGCGGCCATCTTTGACCTGCACCATCTCATGGCAGTTGAGGATGGGATGATGGCGGCCCTGGCCTGCGGGCACCCAGTCCTTGTTCACGCGGTAGCGGAAGGTGCCGTGGCCGATGACGGTGTCTTTTTTCGGATCGGGGGCGGCACGTAAAGTCTGCGTCCAGGTGCTAGCGGCAGCGGTGGTGAGTCCTGCGAGGAAATGGCGGCGTGAGTTCATGCGAGGCGGCGACTTTGAAGGAAGCTGCCCAGAAAGGCTAGCGGCAAAATCACCCGCCGTTCTCGACCAGGACCTTGAGGAGTTCTTCGATGGGCAAGCTGACGATGGCGGTGGCCTTGTCACTCATGGCGTAGGGCAGGATGAGCTGGCCGCCGTGGATGAGCGAGCCACAGCTATACACGACATTTGGCACGTAACCCTCGCGCTCGATGCCCACTGGGCAGAGCAAAGGCTCACGCAGGCGACCAATGACGCGGGTGGGATCGTCAAGATCGAGAAGGACGGCACCAATGCAGTATTTCCGCATGGGGCCGACGCCATGAGTGATGACGAGCCAGCCTGCGTCAGTCTCGATGGGTGAGCCGCAGTTGCCGATCTTCACGGACTCCCACAATTCTGCGGGGCGGAGGATGAGATGTGGGTCACTCCAGTAGTGCGGATTGTCGCTGAACATGACAAAGAGATTCTCATCATCCTGGCGTGAGAGCATGGCGTGGCGTCCTTTGATCCGGCGGGGGAAGAGTGCCATGCCTTTGTTTTGCACCGCGCTGCCATTGAGCGTGAGGACGCGAAAGTGCAGGAAGTCCTGTGTCTCGATGAGCTGGGGCAGGATCGCACGGCCATTGTAGGCGGTGTAGGTGGCGCAATAGGTGACGCTGCCGTCATCATCGACAAAGCGGACAAAGCGGGCGTCTTCGATGCCGTTGCTCTCATTGTCAGAGACGGGAAAGAGGATGCGCTCGCTCAGTGCCAGCTTGTCGGAGAAGCGCAGCTCGTAGTTCGAGTCTGCTAGCCACTGGATGCACTCTAGAGTGCGCTTTGTCTCATGTGAGAGGGGCAGACTTTCCCGCCGCACGCTGCTGACGCGTGTGGCTAGCTCACTGCGGGTGAATTCGGCCGTGAGGCTGTCCATCACAGCGGCGGTGCATTCGTTATCGAAGCCCATTTCGTGCAGCTTGATCATGAAACGCTTTTTTCGGTAGCTGGGGTTCGGTAGCACCTCAGGCAGGCTCACATAGCGTGACACGGGCGTGAGCTCGATATGCCCATCAGGTGAGATGATGCCCTCGCGGAACTCGATGGAGGAAATGTGCCCCTCACCGGTGGCGCGGAGGCTCATGATGAAGCGCAGGCCGCCCACGGGCACACCTTTTTGATCCGGGTGCGGCACGATGGATGGATTAAAGAGTGCTGCAGCTTCCAAGGAGTATTCACCGCTGAAAAGTGCACCGATGAGGAGCTGGCGTGAGCGAGTGAGCGGACGCTGCGTAAAGATCTCTGACTGAATTTTGGTGAAATGAGTCATGAGCACCGACTCGATGCCGAAATGGCGGCTATCGAAGTCCGCATGCACGGCAGCGAGCTCCTTTTCGACCTCTTCCTCTGTCAGCGCTAGCGCTCGGCCGATGATGGTGGCGAGCCTGCGACTGCTGGAGGGAATGAATGGCCGGATGATGACGCGAGCGCTCTCCGGCTGGAGGATGATCTGATGGCGGTGGATAGCGAGGGAACTCATGCGCGGGCGGGTAGGGGATGCTGCGCGAAGGTCATCTCCGCGAGAGCTAGGTGGAAGGCGAGCGTGGACTCCGCTCCCTGGTTTTCATTCACACGATCTGGGTGTAGCCCATCGCCACAGCCTCCGGTGATGGGATCGTAAAGGGGGAGAGCCAGATCATTCCGGCCCAGGAACCACTCAAAGGCGCGGCGTGCCTCACGCGACCAAATGGGATCGCCCGTGATGCGGTAGGCGCTGAGGCAGGCGGAGATCATCGCCTGCGCCTCGACGGGTTGTTGATCAAAATGTGCCCGTGCTCCATCGCGGATGCAGAAGCCATTGCTTCCGATGGGCCTGAAGCAGCCCGTGGGCGTTTTTTGGATCGAGACGAGCCAGCGCAGCGATTGCAGCCCGATCTCGCTCATTTCCGCATCCTGCATCGCTTCGCCGCTGTGTAGGAGGGCCTGGCAGAGGCGTGCATTGTCATACGTCGCACCTGGCTCGAACCACGGCCACTCGGTCGTCGCACAGCCTTTCCATAGCCGCACCAGATCACGCGTCAGCACCTCACGTGCCGCCTGCGCAGCGCTGCTCTCAGGATAGCCGCGCAGATACTCATGGATGCCCAGCAGGCAGAAAGCCCAGGCCCGAGGCGAGGAAAAGGCCTCCACACGAGCCAAACCGGCCTCAAACAGCCGTGCGCATAAATTTTGCTGCCCTGTATGGTGGGCATGCACGGTGCCGGTGCCCAGTGCCCATAGCGCACGGCCATGACTGTCTTCGCTGCCTTCTTCCTCCAGCCATTGGCGGCCAAAGCTCATGAAATTACGAAAGCCGCCCGTGTCGCGATTCAGCGCCGCAGCGAGGAAGGCCAAGTATGTCGTCGAAAGTCCTCGCAAGCTCTCGCCATGCGGTTTTTCACCCAAATCGCCCAGTAGGCAGCACAGGATGAATGCGCGGGCATTATCATCCGTGCAGTATCCGTGATGAAAATCCGGCACCGTGTGGATCGCATGCTGAAAAATGCCTGTGCTGTCCGACATGCGCACGAGGTGATCGAGCCTGCCGTGGGGCAGCTCGTGCTTGTTCCCGGCTGTCCAGCCTGCGAAGGCCTTGCGGGCTGGTGCTCGGCGCTCCACACCTGCTTGAGCAAAGGTTTCCAAGTAACGATGGGCCACCGCAGGCCAGATCATCTCGCGTCCAGCCTGCCATGCGGACTCCTGCGTGCGCTGGATGAGCTCTGGCTGCTCCAAGAACTCACAAACCGCCGCTGCGATGCCCGCTGGATTTGAAAAGGGCACCAACTTGCCGCGTCCTTCCGTCAAGAGCTCCTCTGCGTGATGATACGGCGTGGAGACCACCGCCCGCCCCGCTCCAAACACCTGCGCCAGCGTGCCGGAAGTGATCTGCTCACGATTCAGATACGGCGTGATGTAAATGTCCGTCGCGCTCACGAACTCACGCAAATCAGCTGGCGACACATAGCGGTTATCGAAGATCACGTGCTCCTTCACGCCCTGCTCCTCCGCTAGCCACTCCAGACCCAGTCGGTAGCGCTCGCCTTCATGCGCCAGTAGGTGCGGGTGCGTGGCTCCTAGGATGATGTACACCACCTCGGGGTGCTTTTGAATGATATGCGGCAGAGCTTCGATCGCATGCTCGATACCCTTTCCAGGCCCGATCAGGCCAAAGGTGAGCAGCACCTTCCGCCCCTCCACGCCGAATTGCTCCTTCGCCGCCGCTGAGTCCACCAGCGGCACATCCGGGATGCCATGCGGGATCACTGCGATCTTTCCGCCTGGCACCGCATACACCTCTTGCAAAATTTCAGCTCCCTTCCGGGCCATCACCACCAGCCGCTCGCTGCGCTGGCAAAGCTCATTCATCACCTTTCGCTGCGCGGCATTCGGCTCTCGCAGCAGTGTGTGCAGCGTGGTCACCACAGGCATGCGCACCTCTTTGAGCAGTGCTAGCAGATGGCTACCTGCTACGCCTCCGTAGATGCCGAACTCATGCTGCACGCACAGCACATCCGCGTTGTCGAAGTTCAGAAAGTCCGCTGCACGCCGGTAGGAGTCGATGTCCTTCTCCAGCAGCTCGAAGCGCACGCGAGGGGGGTACTCATAGCCCTCCACGCGGTCATTCACCGCACCCGCATAGCACTCAGCCTCTGGAGCCGCCGCACTCACCGCTTCACATAAATCCCGCGTGAACGTCGCGATCCCACACTGACGGGGAACATAGTCCCCGAGAAACGCCACCCGCGTCAAAGACGGCGGAATGGTCACAAACCGACTTTCCGGTGCATGGGCATGCTGCACAGACGGCCTTCATGTGCACAAAGCAACACGTCATTCACCAGCGGCTAAAACCTACTTTCATAAGAACGGTGAAAGGTTTTTCAGAAGCTTGCTGTTTAGAGAGCTTGCCGTTAATATAGGCCAAAATGACTTCTTCCTTTACCCAACGCTTCATCGCCTGCGTGCTTCTCATGGCTTATGCCATGACGGGCACGTCGATTTTGCCAGGCGTGGTAGCGGTGATGGCGGCGCTGGATGGTAGCCACCAGATGCATGTCATCGGGGCCGAAAAAGGCATCGGGCTCTTGCTGGAGCACCGCGCGGGACAATACACACCGGAAGTGCGCGACCACCGAAATCTGCTCGGGCAAGTAGCGACCTCCCTATGCCGCAGCCAGCAAGGCGGCACACACCAGTTCGATTCTTCCCGCCTCTCTGATTCTGGGCGCATTGAGCGCGAACATGCGCGGGACGACTTGTCAGCACCCAAAATGCAGATCCTAACCAGCACTTGGTTTGGACCTGCTTTTTCATTCTCTCGATCCACTGGCGACATGATTCGCCTAGTCAAGCCCTCGTCGAGTAACCTGTCGCGGCCCATGTGGTCACTGCCGGTCCCGATGCCGATGCTGATGTGAAGACCTGAATCCGGTGTGCCTACCGCATAGCATCTGCTGTGTGGAGAAAAGCGCCCACCACCCCTACGCCAACGTGCAGACCTGATGGCCATCCTAGGCCCCACTGCGCTCATGGCTCTCCACCGCGTGTCCACGCGCAAGTTCAGCTCATTCACATCTATTCTATGAAACACACTTTTCTTCTCACACTCCTTCTTTCCACCGCGCAGCTCGCCGCGGCCACGACCAGCGCCTCCCTTGTCAGCGAAGCCCTGCGCAAAAACCCTGAAATCCTCTTCTACGAGGCCGAAATCGACGCTGCTCAGGCCGGACGCCAAACAGCCGCTCAATACCAAAATCCAGAATTGAATACCGAACTAGGCGGTATGAGCCTCACACAGGCCAAAGAGGGCCTCGTCTGGCGTGCGAGCATCCTGCAAGTCTTTGACTTCCCTGGCCGCATGGCCCTGCGCAAAGCCATCGCTGATCGCGACATTGAGCTCGCCCAGCTCGGCCTCCAGCAGTTCAAATCCCAGTTAGCCAATGAAATCCGGGCTCGTGCAGGGGATGTACTTTTGCTGCGGCGAAAAGAAGCCGCTGCCAAAGATGTGCGAGAAAGGCTCAAATCACTCGTCGAGGTGCTCGTGCAGCGAGATACAGGCTCTGTGAGTGCCTTGCTCGAGCGGCGCATCCTGGAGGCCTCACTCCTCACCAGTGATCGGGCACTTACGGATGCTGCCAAGGCTGCCCGTGCCTCTGCCACGGCTCTGAATGTGCTCTGTGGGCGTGGTCCCAGTGCGGAGCTCGATCTCGATAGCCTCAGCCATGCATTTCCAGAGGTCGGATCACTCACATCGCTCAAGCAACAGGCCGCTCGGACGAATTTTGACCTTCAGCAAAAGCGCCTCACCATTGCGAAACAGGGGCTGAAAGTCGATCTGACAAAATCCGAGCGCTGGGGCGACATCACCTTTGGTCCCTACATGGCCGGTCAGCATGCCGGGGGCACGCAGATCGAGGGGGGGCTCGTCTTCTCCATACCACTACCACTTTGGAATAAAAACAAAGGCAACATCGCAGCGGAAGAGGCCCGCACCCAGCAGGCAGAGGCACTGCTGACGGCCACATTGCGTGATCTTGAGCGTGATTTGGCCATTGAGCGCTCAGCCTACCTCGCTGAGCTCGAAGCTCTCGCTCGCTGGCGTCCAGAAAGTGAAAAACAATTCGCTGAAGCAGCTAAAGAAGCAGACGAGCACTACCGCCTCGGAGCCGTACCTGCCGCCACCTATGTCGAGATGCAGCGTGGCTACCTCGATGCCATCGACTCACTCATCGAATCCCGTCGCAATGCCTGGCAGCACCGTATGACCATCGAGCGACTCACAGGAACCCCAATCGGAAAGGGGAAATGAGACGATGATCAACGCCATTCTCGAATTCTCACTGCGAAACCGCTTCCTCGTCATCATGGGGGCACTGCTCCTCCTCGGGGCGGGTGTTTTCTCCGCCCTGCATCTGCCGGTCGATGCCGTGCCAGACATCACCAACACGCAGGTGCAGATCAATACCGCCGTCGCTGGCCTTGCGCCGGAGGAGACGGAAAAACTCGTTACCTATCCGCTGGAGCTGGCTCTCGCTGGCATCCAGGGCGTGGAGGAATTCCGCTCGCTGACGAAGTCGGGCCTCTCGCAGGTCACGCTCGTGTTTCGCGACGGTTTTGACATCTTTCGTGCACGCCAGCTCGTCAGTGAGCGACTCGTGCAGGTGGAGCTGCCGCCGGGCATGACGCCGCAGATGTCACCCATCAGCACCGGACTCGGCGAGATCCTCTACTACACGCTCGACTACAAAAAAGATGCCCCGCAGCGCAAAGAGCCGCGTGAGCGCCAGCTCATGGACCTACGGGATGCGCACGACTACATTGTGAAGCCTTTCCTGCGCACCGTTCCAGGCGTGGCGGAGGTCAATAGCAGTGGCGGATACGAAAAGCAGCTCGTCATCCTCCCCAAGCCAGAAGCACTCGATAACGCGGGAATGACCTTCAGCGAACTCGCTGAAATCATCGGCCAAAATGTCGATAATGCCGGTGGTGGCGTCATTGAGCGCGGAGATGACCGCGTGCTCATCCGTGGCGTGAGCAAAGTCGCTAGCTCAGATGACATCGCGAACCTGCCGGTAAAGTTCGCGGCAGGCATCGAGCCCTTGCGGGTCAAAGATCTCGCAGAAGTAGGCATCGGTAGCAATGTGCGAACAGGCTGTGCAGTCGAAAACGGCGAGGAAGCTGTGCTGGGAACGGTGATGATGCTCGTCGGAGAAAATAGCCGCATCATCAGCAAGCGCGTCGAAGAAAAACTGAGCGAATTGCAGACCAAGCTGCCCGCAGAGCTCGAAATCCGCATCCAATACGCCCGCAGCGAAGTCGTGGACCGCACCATCGACACCGTGAAACACAATCTCTTTGAGGGAGCGATCCTCGTCGTCGTCGTGCTGCTCATGTTGCTGGGGAACTGGCGTGCAGCGCTCATCGTGGCGCTCGCCATTCCGCTTTCCTTCCTCTTTGCACTCATCGGCATGACCTTTGGCGGTGTATCGGGAAATCTCATGTCACTCGGAGCGGTGGACTTCGGGCTCATCATCGACGGTGCTGTCGTCATGGTCGAAAACATCGTCCGCGTGCTCGGAGAGCGGCAGCACGAGCTCGGGCGCAAGCTCACCGCAAAGGAGCGACTCGCTGCCGTGCGTGAGGCGGGGCAGCAGGTAGGTAGTCCCATGTTCTTTGGCGTGCTGATCATCACGCTGGTGTATCTGCCCATCCTCGCTCTCACCGGCATTGAGGGGAAAATGTTCCATCCGATGGCCATCACTGTCATGTTGGCCCTCGGTGGTGCCCTAGTGCTCGCACTGACATTGATGCCCGCACTGTGCTCCTTGCTCCTCTGGGGCAATATCAGCGAAAAGGACAATTTCCTCATGCGCTGGGCCAAAGCAGCCTACGAGCCGCTGCTGCGCCTCGCGTGGACACTGCGCTGGGTTGTTGTTTTGGCCGTCGCGGCGCTGTTGGCCGGCACGGTGATGCTTTTTGTGAGCCTGAAGCAGGAATTCGTGCCCACGCTCAATGAAGGCTCATGGACGGCGATGGTCTATCAGCCGGCCAATACCAGCCTGAAGACCTCGTTGGCACGCTGCATCAAGACACAGCAATATTTGATCAATAAAGTGCCGGAAGTGACCCGCACCTTTGCCCGCATCGGCACCAGTGAGGTCGCCACAGATCCCATGTCACCGGGCGAGTATGACCTCTACGTCTTCTACAAGCCGCGTGAACAGTGGCGCAAAGAAAATGGCCAGCCGGTGACTCGCGACCGTCTCGCGGAACTGGTGCGTGAAGAGCTCGCCAAGGAGGTGCCGGAGCAGGATTACGACTTCGCGCAGCCCATCCAGATGCGTTTCAACGAAATGCTCGAAGGCTCCCGCGCCGATCTCGCCGTGCGCATTTTCGGTGAGGACTATGACACGATGGAAAAAGTGGCCGAGAAGGTCAAAGCCATCCTGGAAGACCTAGAGGGCACCAACAATGCCGAATTCGAAAGCCAGGGCCGCGTGCCCGTGCTCGAAATCCGCGTGGACCGCGCCGCGATGCTGAAATTCAACGTCGAAGCCTCCGAGGTGAATGCCGCCATCGCCACCGCGATGGCCGGGCACACGGCTGGCACGCTCATCGAGCACAATCGCCGTCGCTCCATCGTGGTGCGCTTGCCAGAGAAGCTGCGCAACGACCCCGAAATCATGAAATCGTTGCCTGTGCGCACGCAGGATGGTGGACTCATCACGCTGGGCCGACTCGCGGAGTTCGTCGAGGTGCCACAGGTCGATGCGATCGGGCGTGAGTCCGGCCACCGCCGCGTGGGGCTGAATGTCGATCTCGCTGGAGGCACAGATAGCGAGGCCTACGTCAACAAAGCACGCGAAAAGATCAAAACGGCCATCCAAATGCCCGATGGCTACCGCGTCGAGTTCGGTGGGCAGTTTGAGCACTTACAGGAGGCCCGTGCGCGGCTTATGGTCGTGGTGCCCCTGGCTCTAGTGCTCATCTTTGTGCTCATTCACAGTGCCTTCAAAAGCGTGCTTCAGACGCTCATCATCTACACCGGTATCCCGCTGGCGATCACGGGTGGAGTGGCGGCGCTTTGGATGCGGGATCTGCCATTCAGCATCAGTGCCGCCATCGGCTTCATCGCTCTGTGCGGTGTGGCGGTGCTCAATGGAGTGGTGCTCATCAGTTGCTTCAATCAACTCCGCAATGATGGCCGCGATTCCGCCGCCGCAGTGGGTGAGGGCAGCCTGCAGCGACTGCGGCCCGTTTTGATGACGGCGCTCGTCGCCAGCCTGGGATTCATCCCCATGGCCATCAGCGAAGGGGCGGGAGCCGAGGTGCAACGCCCGCTCGCTACGGTCGTCATCGGCGGGATCGTCAGCAGCACGTTTTTGACGCTCTTTCTGCTGCCCGTGCTCTACCGCTGGCTCATCGGACGCCCCATGAGACATCGAGCTCCAATCAAAAATCACACTCAACACGGCAAAGAATCCGTCTCAAGCCATCCTCAATGAACTGAGGTAAAAACCCCATGCGGAAGGGATACCAAAAATGGCCACTTATCGCTAAACTCGACCTTTTTATGAAGTACATCATTCTTTCTATTCTCCTCTTCGTCAGCCAATCGCGTGCTGAAACGTGGGGCGGTAAAGCTGAAATCACCTTTGATGGCACCTCCACCCTGCATGCCTGGGGTGGAAAAGTCACTGCCGAGCCTTTTGTAGCGGATGTGACGATGAGTGGCGGAAAGCCGCAGCATGTCGCCTCCACGCTCCAGGTCAAAGCAGCCCGGATGGATACCGAGGAGGCCAAACGAGACGAAAACATGCGCAAAGCGATGAAAGTCACCGAGCATCCGCTCATCACGGGCAAGATCGACGCCGACTTTTCACAGATCGCGGCCTCTGGGACGCCATCCAAGCTGCCACTGACACTCACGCTGCTCGGAAAACCGCAGAACATCACCGGCACCATCTCCAACTGGAAGCTCAATGACAATAAGGCGAGCTTTGATCTCGATTTTCTTGTCTCCATGAAAGCCAGCGGGATCACGGTGCCATCCGTGTTGCTTTTCATCCGCGTCGGAGATGGTGTCAAAGTCCGCGCTCACGTTACGCTGACACGATCATGAGCGCCTACATCCATCAGATCGCCACACGTGCCCCGCAGTGGGCCTACGAGCAGGCATTTATCCGTGACCGGATGAAGAGCTGGTCGAGTGATGCGAAGTCGAAACGCCTCATCCAAGCGATCTACAACCGCAGCGGCATCGAGACACGTCACAGCGTCCTCGGTGACTTCTCCAACGAGTCGGAGGCCAATCTCTACCGCAGCGACGCGGAGGGGAAAATCATCTCTCCGAGCACTGCGCAGCGAAATGCCGTGTATGCACGCACTTCCCATGAACTGGCCGTCAAAGTGGCGCGGCAGGCACTGGAGGGTGTGAGCGGCATTTCCACGCAGGACGTGACGCATGTCATTTTTGCCTCCTGCACCGGTTTTACCAATCCAGGGCCGGATTATCACATCATTCGCGAGCTCGGACTGCGTGGTGATGTGCAGCGCTACACGCTCGGTTTCATGGGCTGCTATGCCGCATTTCCAGCGCTGCGCATGGCTGAGCAGTTCTGTGCGGCTGATCCACAGGCCGTGGTGCTGGTGGTCTGCCTAGAGCTCTGCACGCTGCACATGCAGATCGACGACAAGCCGGATAACATCCTCGCGAACTCGCTCTTCGCCGATGGCGCGGCAGCTGCGATCGTCAGTGCCCGCGAGCCAGCAAAGAATCGCCCATCTTATGTGCTGCGTGGCTTCACCTCTGCGCTGCTGCCTGCCGGAGAGACCGAGATGGCCTGGGACATCGGCGATGAGGGCTTCAACATCGTTTTATCGAGCTATGTGCCAGAAATCATCGCTGCAAACGTGCGCCACCTCGCAGGTGATCTGCTCCAGCTTCACGACTTAAAGCTGGAGGACATCGAGGAGTGGGCCGTGCATCCTGGTGGGCGCAGCATCCTCGATAAAGTGGAGCAAAGTCTGTGCCTGCCGCCAGATGCGCTCGCCTCATCCCGCAGTGTGCTGGCTGATTACGGCAACATGAGCAGCGCTACGGTGCTCTTTGTGCTCAAGGACCTGCTCGATAGTGCCGAAACAGATCGCGCACTGACGATGGCGATGGCTTTTGGTCCCGGACTCACGGTCGAAACGGCGGTGCTGGAGCGTGTGGGACATAGTAGCCCTCTCGCTCCGCGAGAGGAGCTGAGGCTGCCCAAAGCAGAACCTGCCTTCGCATGATGAGGTCACTCCGTAATATCGAATGCCACAGACTCATCTCGACGGAGCGAGATGGCTACTTTGCTGTCGCATGAAAACGAACTACACCACGGCGCAGCGCTGGACGGCCTTGTTTTACGGACTCGGCAGCCATGCGCTGTTTTTGGCATCGGTGGTGGTGATGTTTGTGTCGCTATATCACGGTCTGAGCACGGGGCTGGTGGCTTTGAGCGGTGTGATGGCGTGGGTGGTGAATGTGCTGTTGCTCGCGCAGTTCGCGCTCGGTCACTCATGGTTGCTTTCCGATCGTGGGCGGCGCTGGATGACGAAACTGGCCCCACTGGGGCTGGGGAAGCCGCTGGCGACGACGATTTTCGCCGCGCTGGCGTCGATCCAATTGCTGCTGGTGTTTCTGCTGTGGTCGCCTTCAGCGGTGATGTGGGCTGCGCCGGAAGGCTGGCTCAAAAACACACTCACAGCGGCCTACATCACGAGTTGGCTGCTGCTGGCCAAGTCGATGAGTGACGCGGGACTGGATACGCAGATCGGCATCCTCGGTTGGCGCTCGGTATGGACGAACCGTGAGCCGGTCTATCGCCCCTTTACGCGTGGTGGGCTCTTTAAGTGGGTGCGGCAACCGATCTACCTCAGCTTCACACTCATCCTCTGGACGGCACCTGTTTGGACGCCAGATCATCTGGTGCTGGCGCTGCTGTGGACGGTGTATTGCTATGTGGCCCCTTTCATCAAAGAGAAGCGCTACCGCCAGTGGTATGGGGATGCCTTTGCGCGTTACCAAAGGCGGGTGCCGTATTGGAATCCGATGAAACAAGCCGCCACTGAACACTCCACTTCGGATGCGGAGTGTGAGGTTGCCATCGTGGGTGGTGGACCAGTGGGGCTGCTGCTGGCCTGCCTGCTCGGCCAGCGCGGAGTGCGAGTGGTGGTGATCGAAAAAAGTACTCAGCGAGAGGCCTGGTCGCAGGCCATCGGCATTACGCCGCCAACATTGCAAATCATGGCGCGGCTGGGCCTGGATGAAGCGATGGTGGCCCGTGGTGTGCCGATCCGTGACTGCCATGTGCATGGTCAGAGCGGTCATGTGGGCACGGCATCGTTTCGCGACATCGAGGGGCGCTATCGCTTTGTGCTGTCTCTGCCGCAGGCGATCACCATGGAACTGCTGGAGGCAGAGGCCGCGCGGCATCCGAGCGTCCAGATGATGCGCGGGGTCGAGGTCACGGCTAAAAAACAAGATGAGTCTGGTGTGACGCTGACGCTGGGGGTCGGGACGTTGCGCTCTGCGTATGTGGTGGCCTGTGATGGGCATCGCAGCCGCATCCGTGAGCTGCTACGGGTGCGTACGAGCACGAAGAGCTATGGCTGCCACTTCATCATGGGCGACTTCGTGGGAGACAGCGCTCTGGGAGAGGATGCGCATCTCTTTTTCACTCAAGAAGGTGCGGTAGAGGCCTTTCCGCTGCCAGATGGCAGGCGGCGCTGGATCGTGCAGGCTCAAGAAGGCGACATCCCGGAGCTGGTGCGGCAGCGAACGGGCATCCAGCTCGATCCAGCCGCGCAGATCGACCAGCATGCGTTTTTACCTCGTAGGCTTGATTGCGAGCAGATCACTGATGGTCGTGTGCTGCTCTGCGGTGACGCGGCGCATGTGATGAGCCCCATCGGCGGGCAGGGGATGAATACAGGCTTTGCAGATGCAGAGTTCGCGGCGGAGGCGCTCTACGCCATCCTACGCCGTGGTGAGGCCGCTGTGCCACTGCTGGCCGCGTATGACCGCATCCGCCGCCGTGCGGCGAGTGTGGCGGCTACGCGTGCCGCGCTGGGCATGGGACTGGGGGTGTGGACTGGGACGTGGAGGTCTGCATTGCGGGATTTCATCTTCCGCAGGCTCATTTTCAGCGGTCCTTTTGCCAAACACGTCGGCGCATGGTTCGCCATGCAGAGCATCCCGGCGGGCACGCTTGAAAAAGTAGCTTGTCCACGCACACGGCGTAGTCTGGGCATCGCATGAACCGAGTCGTCGCCCCTGAAATCCTCGAAACACTCGCGGACGACGATCCGCATGCCATCCGTGGTCGGGCAGACCTTTTGAAGGTGAACTGGATCATGGGCAACCACCGCTGGATGCTGCGCATACTCAAAAACGAGCTCAAGCCCGGCGAGCACGTCTGCGAGCTGGGAGCGGGAGATGGCGCACTGAGTCGAAAAGTGCTGAAAAATGCGATCTGTGCCGCCCATGAGCTCCACGCGGTGGATCTGGCTGCGCAGCCGAAAAACTGGCCCACAGGCGCGGTGTGGCACCGTGGTGATCTGTTTGCCGTACCGCTGCCGGAGTGTGAAATCCTCATCGCGAACCTCTTTTTGCATCATTTTACCGATGAGCAGCTCGCCCGGCTGGGAGCACGGCTTTCGCCGAAAACGCGGCTCATCATCGCCGCGGAGCCCGCACGCTACTTTGTGCATCAGATCAGCGGTTGGCTGTTTTCCCGGCTGGCCCGTCTGAACCATGTGACACGCTATGACATGCAGGTGAGCATCCGTGGGGGATTCCGCCGGGAGGAGCTGCCGAGGGCGCTGGGCGTCCAGCACTGGCACTCCGAGGCCTCTAGCACGGTCTTTGGTGCCCACCGTGTCCGGCTTTGGCGAAAAGCCGCCTGAGAGAAATCTGGCGTGGACTTTGGAGCCATATTCTTCAGAAGGGGTGGTCTATGCCCTTGCGCCAGGGGCTCTGCCTCTTACTGTCTTTCTCCCCCTTTCCCCATCTTATTCATGAGCAAACACGTCAAACTCTACATCCCTGGCCCCGTCGAAGTCTCTGCCGACACCTACGCTGCAATGGCGCAGCCGATGATCGGACATCGCGGGAAGGGCTTTCAGGACCTCTATGCGGAGATCCAGCCCATGCTCCAGACCCTCTTTGGCACGAAGCAGCAGGTCTTTCTGAGCACCTCCTCCGCCTGGGGCGTGATGGAGGGTAGCATCCGCAATCTGGTGAAGAAAAAAGTGCTCAACTGCTGCAACGGGGCCTTCTCCGACAAGTGGCTGGATGTCTCCAAGCGCTGTGGCAAGCAAGCTGAAGCCTATCAAGTCGAGTGGGGCCAACCCATCCTCGCCGCAGAGATCGATAAGCGCCTCGCCACCGGGGAGTTCGATGCCGTGACCTTCATCCACAATGAGACCAGCACGGGCGTGCTCAGCCCCATCGCAGAAATCGCTGCGCTGAAGAAAAAGTATCCCGATGTCATGTTCATCACCGATAGCGTATCCGGCTTTACCACGGTGCCGGTGAATTTTGATGAACTGGGGCTCGATGTGCTGCTCACCGGCTCACAGAAGGCCTTCGCACTGCCCCCAGGGCTCGCCCTTTTCACCGCATCACCTGCTGCGATGGCCCGCGCTGCCACGGTGGAGGACCGCGGTTACTACTTCGACTTCCTGGAATTCCAGGCGAACGGCGAGAAGAGCATGACGCCCAGCACGCCCTGCATCAGCCTCATTTATGGCCTGCGCCACCAGTTGAAAAAAATCTTCGCAGAGGGGCTCGATGCCCGCTACGCCCGCCACGCCAAGCTCAACGGCATGGTCCATGATTGGGTGCGTCGCCATGGCTTCGATTTCTTCGCGCCAGAGGGCTACCGCTCCAAATCGCTCACCTGTGTCGCGAATAACAAGGGGATCGACGTCGCAGCCTTCATCGGCCTGCTGAAGAGCAATCACAGCATGATCATCGACGGTGGCTACGGTAAGCTCAAAGGCAAAACCTTCCGCATCAGCAACATGGGCGACGAATCCGAAGCCAGCATCACCACCGTGATCGCCGCGCTCGATGATTCACTCGCGAAGCTGTGAGGCTAGCTAGTAGCTCTCCTCTGCCCAGGAATGGGATGGTTCTAGCTTATGCACTGCGCCCAGAGTGGGCGCGGTGCTGAGAGGCCGCCGGGCTCGGCGGGTATTGCAGACATTCTATTTGAGAGACAGTCTATTAGCTCTCGAAGTAGGTGTAGCCGCGGAGGCCGGCTTCAAAGACGTCCATGATTTCGCGGCGTTCGCTGGCGCTGATGCGCTTGGAGAGCACGGCGTTTTCTGCGAGGTGGCGGAAGCGGGTGATCATGTCTTTGGGCTCGTATTCCACGTAGCTGAGGACTTCGGAGACGCTGTCGCCTTCGAGCTCGCTGTATTTGATTTTGCCGTTTTCGAGATGGACGGAGACGACGTTGGTGTCGCCGAGCAGATTGTGCAGGTCGCCGAGGGTTTCTTGATACGCACCGACGAGGAAGATGCCGAGCTTGTATTGCTCGCCTTTCTCGATGTCGGGGTCATGCAGGGGGAGGCTGCGGCTGATGCCGTCTGCGAGGGCGAATTTGTCGATCTTGCCGTCGCTGTCGCAGGTGATGTCAGAGAGGACGGCGTTGCGGGTGGGCTTCTCCTTCAGGCGGTGGATGGGCATGACGGGGAAGATCTGGTCGATGGCCCAGAGGTCAGGGAGGCTCTGGAAGACGCTGAAATTCCCGTAGTAGTAGTCGGTGAGGACGGTATCGAGGCGATCCATCTGGGAGCCGTCGTGCTCGCACTTTTCACGCATGTCGGAGACCCACTTGAGGATGTCCCAGTAGAGCTCTTCGCCGTGGGAGCGCTCGCGGAGATTGACCTTACCGTAGTTGAATTCGCTGCGGAGCTTGTCGCGGTAATAGACGGCATCGTTGTAGATTTCCTGGAGGCGGTCGCGGCTGGTTTTGCTGGCATTGCGGACGGCTTCGATGCGTAGCTCGTGCAGATTGCGCAGGAGGGCAGGGGAGTCTTTGTCGATCTCGATGTCGGCGATGCAGGCGCGGGGCTCGAAGCGATTGATGTCGAGGATGTTGATGATGAGGACGCTGTAGTAGGCGACGATGGCACGACCAGACTCGGTGATGATGTCTGGGTGGGGCACGCCGGCCTCTGCGGTGACTTCGGAGATGGCTTCGATGACGTCGGCGCAGTATTCTTTGGTGCCGTAGTTGCTGCTGGCAGCGCTGGCACCTTTTTGGCCGTCGTAGCTGATGGCGAGGCCGCCTCCGAGGTCGAGGATGCCCATGCGAGCTCCTTCTTGGACGAGGCCGACATAGACGCGAGTGGCCTCGGTGACGGCTTGGCGGATGGCGCGGATGTTCGGAATCTGCGAGCCCTGGTGGTAATGGAGCATGCGCAGGCAGTCGAGCATGCCTTCCTCCCGCAGGTGATCGACGACACGCATGAGCTGGCTGATGTTGAGCCCGAAGACGCTGGCGTCACCGCCGCTGCCGCTCCAGTGACCTGCGCTCTCGGTGCTGAGGCGGAAACGCACGCCGAGGGTGGGGCGGACGCCCATTTTTTTGCAGCGCTGGAGGATGAGCTCTAGCTCGGTGGGCATCTCGAGCACGAGGATCACCTGGAGGCCCATTTTTTGTGCGTAGAGGGCTAGGTCGATGAATTCCTCATCTTTGTAGCCGTTGCAGACGATGTAGGCCTGCGGATCATGCATGTAGGCGAGAGCCGCGATGAGCTCGGGCTTGCTGCCGGCTTCGAGTCCGTAGTGATATTTGCGACCGTATCGGGTGATCTCCTCGATGACTTCCTGCTGCTGGTTGACCTTGATGGGATAGACGCCGCGATAGACGCCTTGATACTTGGCCTCGCTGATGGCGGATGCAAAACCCTCGTTCAGTTCATCAATACGGCCACGCAGGAGGTCGCCAAAGCGCACTAGCAGCGGGAGCTGAGTGCCACGAACACACAGGTCTTCGACGATGGAGGCCAGTGAGACGGCTTTGGACTTCTTGCCGTCTTTGAGATTCACGACGACGTCACCTTGCTTCGAAATATCGAAGTAGCCGTGTCCCCATTCGCGGATGCCGTAGAGGTCAGCGGATTCTTCGATGGACCAGGAGGGTGCTTTCATTTCGGTAAGGGCGTGCGTAGGTGGGGATTGAGCGGAGGGTAGATTTCGGGCCGCGATTATCAGGTGGAATGCGCAAATGCAAAGCGACATCTCAGCCTTTACGCCGCAGACCGAAAGGGAGGGCGAGAAGGCTGTAGATGACCAGTCCGAGCAACATAGCGGAGATATTATGCCAAGGGACGGGCCCCAGGTGGTCAAACAGGCTGGCGTGGGCGGGCTTGGCGCATTGGAAGGCGTAATTCGTGCCGAGTGCGGCATTCACTACTGCGGTGATGGCAAACCAGCCGAGAGAGAAGGCATACACGGCCCACACGCTGCCAGGACGTGGCCGATGCAGCGGCGCTGTGACCGTGTAGATGGCGGCCATGGGCACTAGCCCGTGCATGGCGAAAAAGAGAAAGAAGCGCGGATCTGGGAATCCATAGGCGAGCGAGGGTGTGAGCAGCCCCTGCAAAGTGCCTGCGAGGCCGAAAAAGTACAGCACCTCACAGCAAAAGGGACGGCGTGTGCAGAGGGCCAAACCGCCCGCGATACCAGCGACGTCACAGTATTGCAGCGGGAGCAGAGTCTGCGCGGTCAGAGAGCCACAGGTAGCGTGGATAGTCACTGAGGCGGGCCATAGAGTGAGCATGATCACCCCGAGGACACGCTCCGCCGCTGCTCGGTGCCGTGTGCGAGCGAGAATGAGCATGAGCACCAAGAGGACCGCGACAAAGAGCAGTACGATCTGATGAGGAGTGCTCCAGGGATGAAAGGCGGGCGGCGCGGGTGGCATGGGGGCGATGTTACGCTGCTCTTGCCTGTGTCAGCCACTTTGTGCGAGAGTGAGGCATGTTAAAATCGACCCATCACACATCAGGCGGCACGGCGGCTGGGCTAGGGGGCGGTTGCGCGGGGCTTTTCGGCTCGGTGTTTATTCTAGCGGGGCTGGCGGTGGGATATTTCGTTTATTTCCCGGCCGTGGTGGACTGGTGGCGCAGTGCCGAGTGGGAGGAGACTCCGTGCTGGATCGAGAAAGTGGAACTGAAGGCCTCTCGTAGCAGCAAAGGCGACAGCACGCACAGTGTGAAGGCGGTTTATCGCTATAAATTCCGTGGGAAAACGCATCGGAGTGAGCGTGTGTCACTCCTGGGCGGTGGCGATAACATGGGTGACTATCAGCAAGAAAAGTTCCACCAACTCGAAAGAGCCAAATCAGCCAACCAAGCGTTTCCTTGCCTGGTGAACCCAGAAAAGCCGGAAGAAGCCATTTTGTTCCGTGATCTGCGCTGGGGCATTTTGATCTTCATTTCGCTCTTCCCCACGCTTTTCCCGCTGGTGGGCGGTTTCGTCGCTTTTGGTGGCATGGCCATGGCACAGCAGGCACGGGCAATTCTGAAGCAAAAGAGCCTTCACCCCGAGGAGCCGTGGAAATGGAAACCGCAGTGGGCAGGCACGGCGATTACGGCGAGTCGGGATGGATTCGCGGCTCTGCTGGTCGTGGCGCTGTGGATTCTGTTGGTGCAGTTGCCACTGGCCGCTGCCGTGCTAATGAGCGGTGCGCTTTCGGAGTCCTTGTTGGCGCTGCTGGTGCTGCTGCCTGTGGCGTTGGCCATTTTACCGCTTCGGGCGGTTTGGCGCAGGCTGCGTGCACGACTGGTGACAGGCGATGTGACACTCCAGCCACAAAAATGGCCGATGCTGCCAGGAGACAGGCTGGATGCGCAGATTTGCTTCAGCAAAACACTGCCGCCAATGCTGCAACTGAGCCTCACCGCACGCTGCATGCGCAAAGTCGTCACCGGAGCCGGAAAAAGCAGCTCCACGAGCGAAGAGACACTGTGGGAGGAAACGCAGCTCCTCAGCGTCAGCGAAGCGCGGCGGGAGGGCGCTGGCTGTTCCTTGCCCCTGCACTTTGATTTGCCGCGCAAACTCCCAGGCACCGACATCGCTCCGCTCCTCCAGCTCTCGCGTGATCGCAGAGAGCATTACTGGGAGCTCCTGGTGAATCCTGGGCAAGGCACCAAGTCCATCACACTGCCGCTACCCGTCTTTGGAGAAGCCGCAGAGGGCAGGGAAGAGGCCAGCGAGGAGACAGAGCTGGAGCTGGAGTCAACTTCGCAACAGATAGAGCACCGCCTGAAGGCTCGCGGGATCGAAGCACGCTTCAATCCAGATGGAGCACCGGAGTACATCCACTGCCCACCCGGTCGGAATCGCTCGGTGGCGATCTTTTTGATCGTGTTTGGTGCCTTTTGGTCTGGAGTCTTCATCGTGCTGCTGACACAGGGTGCGCCGCTGCTGTTTCAGCTCATCTGGGGCATCACGGCACCCTTGATCGAGTGCTATGGCATCTATCTCCTGCTCCATCAGCGCAGGCTGGAGTTCAGTAGCAGCGGCATCCGCATTCAGAACCAAGCGGGTGCATTCTACGGCAAGACCGAGGTGCTCGAGCCGCGCCACATCATCGAATTCACTCATGATAGCTACATGCAGTCCGGCAACGTGCACTACTACCGAGTGCGAGCAGAGACCACGTTCGGGAAAAAGATCACGCTTGTCGATGGCATCACCGAAGAGGTCACCGCCGAGCGGCTGAAAGAGCGCCTGAAGCACTGGAAGGAGGCGGGTGAAGGCGTCCATCCACCATGAAATGTGCTTGGGCCACGCCATTCTATCTAATCTTTTTGAACTCACTCACGCTGATGCCGCGAAGTATCCCATTCGTTCTTCTCACGATTGCCCTGCCACTTGCCGCTTTCGCTCATCCGGCGGATCAGAGTGAGATGCGGGTGGTGCCTGCGCCGCATGCGCTGGAGGTGCGCTTCACTTTTAATCTGCTGACGGTGGCGAAGATGGTGCGTGTGGATGCGGATGGTGATGAAAAAATCAGCGTGGAGGAGCTGCGGGCTGCGGAGCCTGTTTTGACGCGTTATTTGAATGAGCACGTCCAATTGGAGGTGAATCAAAAAGAGACTTCTTGGGGCGAAAAGGCGACTTTTCAGTATCTGTGGCCGAATTTTGCTCAGACGCCGCCGATGCCGGAAATCGAGTATGCAGCGCGGAATGTGGATGTGAGCTTCACCTTGCCGCAAAAGGCGCTGTTGGAGGATTTTTGGATCTCGTTCGGGATTTTCGAGCAAACAGGACCGCTGCAAACGATCCGCGGTGTGTATGAGCAGGATGGGCAGGTGCTGGAGGTGCTCTTCAGCTTTCAGGAGCCGGAGTACACCTATGACACGGGCTTTGCAGAGGACCCCTTTGTGCAGGAGGCGGAAAAGAAGCCAGAGGCGACTGCGGCACCTGCTCATGGGGCGCTGTGGGCAGTGGTGGTAGGTGTCGCGGCTGCGCTAGGTGCTATGATTTGGCTTTGGCGCAGAAGAGCCTGATGCCATCGGCACACATAGCGGTGCTGTTGCCACTCTCACAGCGCAGCCAGTCGGCTTCACTGAGGCCAGTGGCGGCGGCGTGTGCGTGCTCGTGATCATGGTAGCGGCTGCGCAGGGCCGCTTCATCCAGCCCAGCGGCGTGCCATGCGGCGATGACTTGATGCACCTCCGCGATGCGGGCGCGGTAAGCGGAGAGATGGGCGCTGACATCCTGCACGGGGCCGAAGTGCGTGAGGTAAAGTGTTTTAAAGTCCGCTGCGAGCAGTCGATCCACGCTCTGCACATAGGCGGCGGGATCGAACTGCGGTGGTGCGGCGGTGACGCTGAGATAATCGGTGCCCTGGAGCCGCATGCCCGCCACATCGCCGGTGAAGCAGACGTCGCCGATGACATAGGCGTGATGGTGCCGGGCATGCCCAGGCGTGTCCCAGGCAGTGATGCGCAGCTCTCCGAACGGAATACTCTCGCCATCGGCGAGTGCGATGACGTTTTCCGCTGGGGCGGGCAGTGTCTCGCCCCATAGAGGATCAAATTGGCTGCCATAGACGAGGCGGGCGCTGTCGATGAGCTTGGCCGGGTCAATCAGATGCCGTGCAGCGGCAGGGTGGCAGTAGAGCGTGGCTCCGTTTTGTGCGAACCAACCTGCGGCACCGGAATGATCGAGATGGATGTGCGTGACGAAGACTTTGCGGATGGCTTTTTCGTCAATGCCTGCGGCCTGGAGTGCCGTGCGTAGTGTGGCGAGCGTGGAGCCGGGCCCTGTCTCGATAAGTGCATATTCACCTGCGTTTTCGATGACATAGGCGGCGATGAGGCCGGGGTGATTCTGGAAGTGGAGATCGAGGGTGTGGATGCGCATGATGCGGAGCAGAATAAAAAAAGGCGGGACTGTGTGTCCCGCCTTTTTTGTGGAAGAAGCTCTAAAAGCGTCGATCAGGCCTTCGGAGTGCTCTCGGTGCTCTCTGGGAGCTGCGGAGCCTTGATGTAGTCGGCGTTTGGCGTGCCTTTGAGGGCTTTCAGGAAGGTGATGATGGAGGCGGCTTCCTCATCGGTGAGCTGCTTGGCGAGCTGATATTCAGCCATCATTTTGACCATCTCTTCGAGCGTTTTCACGCTGCCATCATGCAGATAGGGGCCGGTTTCGCTGATGTTGCGCAGGCTGGGGACTTTGAAGAAGTGCTTTTCTGCTTCATTCTTCGACACGTCGCTGCGGCCATTGTCCTTGAGGCCGGGCCAGGGTTTCACCAGGCCGAGCTTCTGGAACATGTGTCCGCCTACGCCTTCGCCATTGTGGCAGGTTACGCAGCCGGTTTTAGCGAAGGTTTCAAAGCCCTTCTTTTCATCAGCAGTGAGGGCGTCCTTGTTGCCTTTGAGGAAGTCGTCCCACTTACCAGGGGTGAGCAGCTTGCGCTCAAATGCACCGACGGCTTTGCCGAAGTTGTTGTAGTTCACGGGATCTGCCTCGCCGGGGAAAGCGGCTTTGAAGGCATCCACATAGCCAGGCATGCTCTTGAGCACGCTGATGACGAATTCTTCACTCGGGGCACCCATTTCGACGGGGTTGAGCACGGGGCCTTTGGCCTGCTCCTCAACGCTGGGGGCGCGGCCATCCCAGAACTGGGCGATGTGCAGCGCGGCATTGTAGGTAGGCGGGGAGCTACGGCCACCGAGCTTGCCCTCATGCCCAGGGGAGAAGGGCAGGTTGTCATTGCCGAAGGTGTCCAGCTTGTGGCAGGAGTTGCAGGACATTTTGCCGCCTTTGGAGATGCGTGTCTCAAAGTAGAGCTGGCGGCCGAGATTGATCTTCGCCTCGGTCAATTCGTTGTCAGGGGAGGGGATTTCCGTGCGCAGGGGCTTGAACATGGGCAGAAAGGCCTCGGAGAGGTCTGCCTGGGCGAATGCAGAGCCAGTGATGGCAGCAAAGATGGCGAGGGTGAGCTTGGATTTCATAGGGGGATAGTATCGGAGCGGGAAAGTGGCGGGTTTATGGCAGGGAAGTAACGCTTTTCAACGTGGATTCTTCGCATGGCGTATGAGATGCACGGCGACGAATTCTGTTTCCGGCAAAATTCGCTTTTTGAGGGTGATTTCGACGCAGGTGGTGGGGTATTCGGCGAGGAGGGCACGGGCGAGATCTGCCGCGAGAGTCTCGATGAGGCGGCGGGGCTTTTCAGCGGCGATTTTCGCCATCCGGGCCGCCACAGCGGCGTAGTCGATGGTCTGGGTGATGTCATCCTGCATGTCCTCGAACTGACAACGGCAATGCAGGACAATATCCGCATGCAGGAGCTGCGGCGCAGCCCGCTCCTCATCAGGCACACCGATGTGGCAGCGGAGCTGGAGTGCAGCGAGGTGTATCTGGTCGGGGGTGGGCATGATGGTTCTTCTAGGGAGAGGGACATTGTCATGCGGCAGGCGGATTGCTAGTGGGGGATGCATCGAGTTTGATCTGCATCCTTCCGGCCTCATGGCTCTTGCGCAGCGGCGTAGTCGCCGCTAAACGCGGCGGATGATCCGGGCACTGCTACTCCTTCTCATTCTCGCACCACTTGGCTGGTGGCTGGACCGTGAGCAAAAGGCGGGGCGCTTTCAGCGTGTGGATGAGTTGTTTCTCGATTTCCTGGTGGCGAACTCGCGGGAGAAGCTCACCACGCCCGATCCTGCTGCGCCAGAGGGGCAGGTGCTGCTGCTGCGGCTTGATCCAGCCCAGCGGGATGAGTTTTCTGCCTGGCCGCCTGCGCCGATTGATTGGCAGATGATCCTCAAGGGCCTGCGTGATGCCGAGCCCGATGTGGTGGTGATCCCAGAGCCGCTGAATTGGCCCAAACCCACGCCAGATTTCGTCCCAGCTGTCGCTGAGGCGATCATTCCGCTCTCTAGCGTCGTTTTTGGTGTGGAGGCAAAAACGACGGAGAAAGCGGATGAGCCGACTTTCCTCGGTGCACTGGATGAGAGTCTGCCGCGCTTCCAAAAGGCCGCTGGGGAGCTGCAAAGTGCCCCTGGCATCGCGGCGGTGCTCGCTGCGCCGCATGATGATCTGCGCCGTCATGGTGAGCTGGGGTTGGTGATCGAAAAAGGCCTCCCCTATGCCTTTCGGGCGGACGAACGGCTCGTGCCTGGCCTGCTCGCTCAGACTTTGGCGCGGCATACACGCACGCCGTATGTGACGCATCGGCTGCTTTTGGGGCCTGGAGCGGGGGCTTACCTCCAGGGTGGTTTTTTTGTCCCGCTGCAAAATGACGGCACTGTGGAGCTGGAGGCAAAAAAGAAGCTCCCCACGGCCAATGCGCTGGATTTGCTCACAGGGGGCCTCGCGGATGCGATGAGCGCGGAGGATAAGGAAAAGCTGAAGGCGGCAAAGATCATCGTCATCGGTCAGGATGATGCGAAGCAGCCTGGCGTGGCTCGGGCTCATGCGCAGGCTCTCGCAGACATGCTCTCACTGCCGAAAATCCGTGTTTTGGACGAGATGGAGCAATGGATCGTCTGGGGTGTCGTGGCTTTGCTGGGAATGTGGCTGGTGCTGCGTGTGCCACGGCAGAAGGCGCCTGCACGCGGCTTCCTGCTCATCTTCATCGTTGTCGTCATCGTGTTCTTGGCCTTTCAGACAGCGCTGCTTTGGTTCCCGCCGACTCTGCCCATCGCTCTGCTGAGTGCCTCAGCCGTCGTGGGGGGCATCATCGGGCGGAGAGAGTCTGCGCCTGTGGTATGAGTGCTAGGTAGCGGAGCGGCGGCTATTTTTGCTTCAGCCATTCGGGCAGCTCGATTTCGCTGCTTTTCACCGGTGTCAAATTCGGGCTCCAGGTGAAGCCGGCTTGCTCAAAGCTCTCGCGGTTTTTCAGCAGGAAGGCGAGTAAGCGCTGGCCGAGCTGGCGGTGCGGTGAGTCATGCCGCACGGCGAAGGGCTGGATGGCCTTGGCTTTATCCGCAGGGAGTTTGATGGAGTCGAAGTGCTCGATTTGCGGCTGGATGTTGTTGAGATAGACGACGGCGGCATCGAGTGAGCCGGTGCGCAGTTGATTGACGAGTAGATCGCCAGTGGGGGACTGTGCGGAGGCATTTTTGCTGACGCTGTTCCAGAGGTTCATCGACTTCAGCATGGCCTGGGTGAGGTAGCCGAGCGTGGACTGCTCTGCGTTGCAGATGCCGACTTTGAGGCCCTCACGGGCCAGATCTGCGAGGGTGTGGATGCCTTTGGGATTCCCCTTGGGCACGGCGATGATGATCTCTGCCTCGGTGAGCATGACAGCTTCTGGGAACTGCTTGGCGACGGGTGGGACGAAGCACACATCACAGGCATAATATACGTCGGGATATTTGGGGTTGCTGGTGTCGCCCATGGTCTTCATGGCGGCGCAGAGGATGCCGCAGCCGTTGAAGGTGGTGGTGACGGTGATGCCTTCGCGGGTGGCGAATTTTTTTAGCAGTCCCTCGATGGCGAGGCGGTTCACGCCGCCGGAGTAGAGGATCAAATCTGGGCGCAGTGCCCAGGCATCTCCGGGGGTGGCCTCGAAGTGATGCTTTTTGAAGATGGCAGCGCCTTTTTCAGGTGCATTGAGGTAGCGTGCAAAGCGCAATGCGGAGGATGCATCCGCACTGCTGGCTAAGACGGCGGCGGTGGCGTGTTCGGGCTTGGCGCTGAACTCGGCGACCTCTAGAGCTTCGAGCTTTTCGAACTGCGCCACGGTGCTGTTCCAGAGGATGGCGGCATCCACGCTGCCGAGGCTCAGATCCGCCGCGATGTCCATAACGGTGGGCTTCATGACGGCGGTTTTCGCAGCGAGTGCGTCCCAGCGTGGGCCGAGGATGTTGCGGGTGATTTTGGAGATGCTGGCGGCCTCTGGATTGGCCAGGGCTAGCTTCAGATCGGGTGCGAGCAGGCTTTCGAGCCCGGTGATTTTCTTGGGATTGCCCTTGGCGAAGGCGATGACGGGCCACTGCCGGACGAGGCGCAACTCCTCACGAGTGAGATCGAGCTTTTTCGCGTCTGCGAGTGCTCCGTCGTCCGCAGCGATGAAGAGATCGCCCTGTTTGGCCACGCGGAACTGGGAAAGGAGCGTGCTGGTGCCGCCGAATTGGAGTTGCACGCGTGAGCCGGTCTCCTTGGAATATGCAGCGGCGATTTCCTCCACGGGCTGTTTGAGCCCTGCGGCGCAAAACACCATCAGAGATGGCTCGGCACCCTGCTGAGGAGTCGGACGGAGGAGATACCAAAGTGCCAGAGTGCTGATGGCGAGTAGGATGGAAATGAATAGGCGGCGCATGGATGCAAAAAGAACGTGAGGCAGAGTGCATTGTTGCCAATCTGGCGGCTGCACGCTAAACAAAAATCCTCATGAAGAAGCTGCTGGCGCTCCTATTGTCTTTTGCAGGTTTTCTCGCGGCTGCGGAGCCGCAGTGCTGGCGTGTCGGTGGTATCACGACAGCGACGCGGATGGAGTATGCACAGTTTGAGCAGCATGTGCTCACCTGCATGCTGGAGGGGGATCAATTCACAGTGCGCACACGGCTGCAAAACGTCAGCGGTAAGGATACCCTGCTGCGGCTGCCACTGGATCAGCGGCAGATCGTGCTGCGGGTGGTGAATGGGCGTGAAAATGTGACGTGTGCGAAGCTGGGCGGTGCCTGGCCGTTGAGGGCACAGTTCACCATCCCGGCGGGAGGTGGTGTGAATGGTGAGATGACTTTCACTTTGCCCACCGAGTGGCGTGATCAGGTGCTGGTGCTAGAGACGGGCACGCACGGTAGCGTGAAGTTCCAGCTCGATCCTGCTGCTGCGTATCCTTTGCCAGACATCTCGCGTGCGGTGGGCCAAACGACGAAGCTCGATGCAGCGCTCGCCCCACTGAATCGTGGCAACAAGGATGTGGGGCTGCGATTGGGCCACTTACGCTGTGCGGATGGGCTGCTGACGCTCGATATGGCCTTTGTGAACATCGCGAGGTATGTGATTCATCTGGAAGGCTGTCCGAAGGGCGGTGATGCAAAGCTGTTGACCGAAGACGGCTTCAGCCTGGGGCTGGATAACGTGCGTGGAGCGATCACGGAGCGAATCGCTCCGCAGGGGAGCTGGAAGCCAGATGAGGCGGTGCGTGGCATGGTGAGCTTTGCGATGCCGCATCGGCATGTGGCGCGGCGCTTGTGGTTCATCTTCCCAGGCTATCCGCAGTTGCCCCTGGTGCTGGATGATAAGACGGGCGCCTGGCGGGTGGATGAGGAAAACCGGCCAATGCCGCGCATGACGCAGGGCCTGCTGATGACACAGGTGGAGGACCAGGTGTATAAAATGGTCCGCGAGTTCTGGAGCAACGTAGCAGATGGGGTGAGTAAGCGGCAAACCGACAAGGTGCGCGGCTTTTTCGAGCTGGAGAAGGAGTCAGAGCTCTTTGCGGGGCGTGGTGAGGTGGAGTTCGATGATCTGCGCATCGAGCCGATCGAGGAGCAGGAGATGCACATGGTCGATAGCGAGATACGCATGGTCTCACTGCGCATGGTCTGCCGCCTGCGCGGTCAGCGTGATAGCAATGGTTTCTACATTCCGATGCTGGCGCGGATGCGACTGATGCCAGACAAAACCTGGCGGGTGAAAGCGCTCACCTTCCCGCATGATCCGCCCTTCTGGGCACGCGGCTTCACCCACATGCGTAGCACTGCCCACATGCATGTGCTCTATAAGCAAGGTGATGCGGAACATGCGCTGCTTATGGCCTCAGAGCTAGAGGCTGCCTATGTGCGGTTGCAGCAGGTCGGACTACCGCTGAAGGCGGGCTATGCGGCGTTTTATTGCCGTGATCCGGGTGATTTTGAGATTCTCAGCGGCGCGGACCCCGGTATGACCAGTGGGGCTGCACTCGGATCTGCCATTCGTGAAGGTGGCAAGCTGCGAGTCTATAACCTCGTGCTCTTTGCAAACGCGGGTGGCCTTACATCGCATCAAGCCTTCGCGAACCGTGGAAACAATGAGGAAGCCAGTGCGCAGGAGCGCCGTGTCATGCTGGAGCATGAACTCGTGCATCTGGCGCTGGGTGAATGGTCACGCGATTGGGTGCCTGCTTGGCTCGTTGAGGGCACGGCGGTGTATTTTTCCTCTGAAAAACTCAATCGGGATGATGAGCTGCTCCGTGCCATGTCGCATCCCGCTGGGCCGCGGCTACCAGATCTCACACGCTTAGCTAGGCTGCGTGAGCCGCAGGATCATGCGGAGTCACTGCATCTGAAATACATGCTCTCTGCGTATGCAGTGGCCGTGATCGCAAAGGACTACGGTGAAGCGCGGCTACTGGAGCTGTACCGTGCCTTTGGTGAGGAATATCCGCCGCTTTGGCAAAGCGATGATGACATCCCCAATGAATTCGCCGCTAAACAAGCTGGGCGGGATGAGCTGGCGCGTGTGGTGCTGAAAAACAAGCTCGGCATCAGTGTGGAGGAGTTGCAGCAGACCGTGCTCTCCAGACTGCGGAGGTGAAAAAACGGGCCTCAGCGGCTGCGATGCATTTTACGAGCCGGACGGCGCCCACGGGCACCACGGCGGGCCAAGTAGAGTGCACGCTGAATCTCGGCATTTTTGCGGCGTAGCTCATCGAGTGAGCTTACAGCAGGTACATCACTCTCTGGAGCGATCGGGGTGACTGGGGCAGATGCCGTGGGTGTATCCACGGCGGGGAGCATCGGCAGGGCATCGACCGCAGGGCTGTTGGGTGCAGGGGTGTCGCTGTTGCGAGCTAGAGAGGCACTTTCTGGCTCCACGGGCCTTTGCGGGGCAGTGGCGAGCATTTTTTCCAGCTCGATCACGCGTGCTTTCGTGCTGGGTAGCTCCACGCACATGCGCTTGGTGGCCTCCAGCTCGGTCTGCATTTCGTAATGGCTGCGCTCGTGTTTTTCCACGGTGGAGTCGAGCCGCTTCTGCACATCCTGCGCACGCAGCTCGGCCTCGCCATGCCGCCGTGTGGCATCACTGCGGAAGACATCAAACTGCCGCTGCATCTCCCCGCGCCATGCTTGGCTATCCTGGCGGATGGTGATGACTTCCTGCTGCTGTGCGGCGAGCTCGCTCTCTGTTTTCAGCCGTGCGGCTTCCAGACGGCGCAGTGAGCGGCGGAGGAGAATCATGCGCACGTAAAAGATGAGCAGCAGCACTGCGAGGACGCAGGCTGCGGCGGCCAGGAGTTGCTCAAGCTGGGTGGTCAGTTTCATGGGGGCGGAAGTGGGTGCTATTGTAGCTTCTCGGGCGTCGGATCAACCAGCGGCTCGATCCTTCGCTTCTGCATATTTTTAAGCCGTGGCGGCCGCGCTGCGCAGGGGAGCTGGGGGCTATTTCCGTGTTTGCACTGGCTCGCGGGCTCGCCAGAGCCAATGGCAGTCTCTTTCCCACCTCACTCCCTCCATGACACTCTCGAATCCCTGGTTCCTCGCTGCGCTGCTCGCTGTGCTGGGCGTTTTTCACCTCGAACTCATCTCCACGCTTCTGAATCTGGCCCGCTACCGCCTACCACTGCCGGAGCGTCTGCGCAGTGTCTTCGATGATGAGACGGTGAAGAAGTCTGCGGAGTATGCGGGCACTTCGGCACGGGTGGACATCATCCGTGATGCGGTGATGCTGGGCATTTTTATTGGTTTCTGGTGGGCTGGCGGCTTCGCCTGGGTGGATAAGACGGTCGCAGCCTGGGGATGGAGCACGCTTTGGACACAGGTGGCCGTGGTGGCGCTCTTTGTACTGGTGCAGAGCCTACTCACGCTGCCGTTTGAGGCTTGGGACACCTTCGGCGTGGAGGCGGAGTTCGGCTTCAATAAAACAACGTGGGGCACCTTCATCGGAGACCGCGTGAAGGGCATGGCACTCATGGCCGTGCTCGGCATCCCACTGCTAGCACTCATCGTCTGGTTTTTCCAGACACAGCCGCTCGCGGCATTGTGGGCTTGGCTGTGCATCGCGGGCTTTAGTCTGCTGATGACGTGGCTCTCACCGCGCTTGCTGATGCCGCTGTTCATGAAATTCACTCCTTTGACCGATGAGGCGCTACGCAGCGCCATCCTCGCACTCGCAGAGCGGATGAAATTCCCCGTGGCAGATGTTTCCGTGGTGGATGGCTCACGCCGCTCATCGAAGGCGAATGCGTTCTTTGCAGGTTTCGGCAAAACGAAGCGCATCGCGCTGTTTGATACGCTGATCGAAAAACACAGCCAGGAGGAGCTGCTCGCGGTGCTGGCGCATGAGATCGGGCACTGCAAGCGCCGCCATGTGCCAGTGCAGTTGGCCCTGGGGCTCGCAGAGACGGGGCTGATGCTCGCGCTGCTGCACTGGGCACTGAAATCGCCGGACTTCTTTGCTGCCTTTGGTGTGGCATCACAGTCGGTTGGGATCGGTTTGGTGGTTTTCGGAGTGCTCTACACGCCATTGGGTCTGCTGCTGAGCCTTTTTACCAGTGCGATGAGTAGGAAGCATGATTTCGAGGCAGATGCATTCGCCGCAGAGGCCTGTACTGCCGCACCGCTGATGACAGCGCTGAAAAAACTCTCCACCGATAACCTCGCACACCCACAGCCGCATCCGCTCGCCATCGCACTGCATTACAGCCATCCGCCGCTCGGTGAGCGGCTCGCCGCGCTTGAGCGACTGGCTTAAAAAATGGCTCACGGCATGCCTTCGAGTGCCAGTAGTGAATGATGGCCGCCCATGGCCACACTCATGTTCATGACGATCTGGCCTGGTGATAGTGGCGTCTCGTGATCTGGCACGAAAAAGCCCCCTGCAGGCGCTGTGAGGCCCGGTGCATTGGCTGGCAGCACATGGCGGCGTAGGCCATCTGCGAGCAAAAGCGCCTCCAAAGCGCCACTGGCACCCAGGGAGTGCCCAGTGCTTGCTTTGATGAGTTGCAGCTGCGGTTTTGGCGAAAGGGATCGAAGGGCCGCTGCCTCGGCACGGGCTTGTGCTGGCGTGCCATTGGCATGCGGGCAAAATGCGGCGATCGGGCGGCCCGCGAGGTCTTGAGCAGCCTTTTCGAGACAGCGGATCATGCCCTGACCATCCGGCGCAGCGCCGATGCTGTCGTAAGCATCATTGTTCGACCAATAACCCGCGACGCGGCACCATGCTGGCGTGGTTTCTTCCTCACGCTCCAGCAGCAGCACGGCACCAGCCTCCGCTGGGTGAAAGCCATCCGTGTCAGGTGCATACGGATCACCGTGGCTACGACGGGAAAGTAGCCCAGATTCATGAAACACACGCAGCAGTGGCGTGACGAGTGGTAGATCGACCGCGACCACGATGGCACGCTGCGCCATGCCACTGCGCAACCACATTGCCGCCATGCCCAGCGCATCGAGCCCAGCCGCGCAACCACTGCTGAGGACTTGGGATGTGCCGCGTACACCGAGCTCGATGCACACTGCGGTGGCGATCTCGCTGTGCAGATTGTTGCTGGCGGCATAGATGCGGCGTCGCTTCCGCTCAGGCCAGGGCTCTAGCCAGCCAGCGAGGTTCCCACGGCTACTGCCCGCGAAAACACAGGCATCTGCGATTTCTGCACGGCTCCAACCACGCTGAGTCACAGCTTTTTGTGCTAAATGCACAGCGAGGGCACTCGCCGGGGCATAGCGCCGGTGATTCATGATTTCCCGCTGCTCGATCCAGCCAGCATGGAGGGCGGAAAATTCATTCTCGAAGCCCAGCTCGCTCAAGGGGCGCAATCCGCCCTTTCCAGTCTGCATGCTGGCTAACTCTGCCCCTAGGCAGCAGGCCGCCTCTCCGCCCGTGATGACGATGGATGGTGAGGTAGTAGGGCAGGGGGGCATCATGCGTTTTTATTAGCAATACTAGCCCACCAGTCGTGCACACTGCCAGCCCAGTGCCGCTGCGATGACGCCGATCAAAACGCTGCCAAATCCATTCAGCAGCGCTAGTAGAGTATTGCCATCTTGCAGAAGCAGGAGGGTATTCGCACTGAGGGTGGAAAAGGTCGTATAACCACCCAGGAAGCCTGTGGCAGCGAGTAGCCAGGTGGTGTTATCCAAATTCTTCGCCAATGGTAACGCTAATAGCCAACCCAGCACGAAACTGCCGACGATGTTGACGACAAAGATGCCCCAAGGGAATCTCGACACGGGCAACCAGCGTGTGAGTGCCAGCACCGTAGCGTAACGCACGACGGAACCGAGCCCACCGCCGATAAAGACGAGAAAAAATGCACGCATGGTCATGACTTAGGGACATCCGCCGCTTCTGGCGCAGGCGCATCAGGTGTCTCCCGCTGCGGCATCACAGAGTGTGCATCATCACCGACGCGTAGGTGGTCGCAGCGTGGCACGACTCGCTCTTTGAGCTGCTTTTGCAGACGATCCCATTGCTCGATGGAGAGACCGTCGTCGATGAGGAGTCGTTTCGTGCGGAAAATGCCACGGCGTTTTTGCATGTAGAGCTGATAGGCGCCTGTCGTGAGGCGTCCGTCGATCCAGAGGATGCTGCGCCAGTCGTAGAATTTGTTTCCGTAGCGAACACCGTCCTCGGAAATAGAAAGGCGTGTCGAGTAACCCGTGAAAAAGGAGAAAAATAGCGTGGTGCCGAAGTAGAAGAGCAAACAGCCCAGAAAGCACAGCGCAGCAGCCTGCTGCACCTTTTGGAGCGTGACTTCCTCATCGCGAAAAAACAGCAGCATCATGCGCCCGAGTAAGATGCAGGCGGCGGCGCTCATGAGGGCACCCACAGCACCGTGGGAGGGCTTGTAGCGCCAAAAGCCTGTGAAGAGCACGCCAGGTGTGCGTGACTCATGGAAATTCATCAGCATGCGGGCACCTCCTTTTCGTGCGGATGCTGCTCTCGTGCCCCTCCCACCGTCTGCGGCGCGATGCGAGCCCGCCAGATGTAGCGCTGGAAAAGAACCTTCACACTCGCAGTCATCGGCACGGCCAGGATCGCACCGAGGAGGCCCCCCAGCAGCAGTGCCCACACCAGCACGGAGGCGATCACCGTCATCGGATGCAGACCCACGGCCTCTCCGACGATGCGAGGCGTGATGAAGAAGCCGTCGATCTGCTGCACGATCACAAACACGCCCGTCACCGCCAGCGGCAGCGCCCACCAGGGATCTGCCGGTAGCAGATGGCTACCACCCTGCACAGCAGCCACGATCACGGCAGGCACCCAGCAGAAGGCGATGCCCAGATACGGGATGATCCCCAGCAGACACAGCGCCAGACCAAAGAGCAGACCAAAGTCCAGTCCCACAATCATCAGCCCGATACCCGTGGCGATGCCATTGATCACGCTCACGAATAATTGCCCACGGAAGAAGGCGATGAGGTAGCCATTGATCTCTGTCAGGCAGCTAACGACCTCATCTTTGAAGTCCGATGCACGCAGCGGCAGGTAGTCGGACCACGATTGCTTGATCTTCGCACTCTCGATCAAGAAATAGTACAGATAGAGCGGCACGATCATGAGGGAGAGCATGAAACCGAACATGCCCAAAAAGCCGCCGAAACCCGCTTTGATGAAATTCCACCCATTCTTCGCCACTCCGGGCAGGGTGGTCTTTACCCAGTCGCCAGTCATGAGCTGCTTCATGTCGAGATCGATCTCGTTGGAGTCTGATTTGGCCTCGGTGGGAGCTGATGGCGGCGCTGGAGCTTGCTCGGCTGATTTTTGGATCTCCTCATGCGGCAGCAGCGTCACACCGTATTTTTCTTCGAGGTAAATGGAGGTCTTGATGGCTGCATCGCGTGCCCTGGCGGTGTAAGCGGGCACTTTGCTAGTCAGGTTCGAGGCCTGCATCCAGAGACGCGGCACCATCCACCACATCAGACCACCGATCACGAGTGTGAAAATGGCGAAGACCGATAAAACGGCCCTCGCACGACCAAGACCACGCCGCACCAGCCACTGCACGCCAGGCTCCAGCAAGTAGGCCAACACGCCAGCCACTGCAAATGGCACCAGGATCGGTTGGAGGAAGGAGAGCACCTGCGTAGCTAAATAAACCAGTCCTACCGACAAAAAGCCGATCACTGCGATGGCGAGCGCGGTGATCGCAGTCCAGAGCGCATTGCGCTGAAAGGCTGTGGGCAGGTTTTTCATGCTTCGGGAGGAGGTGAGCGGCTCGGATCGTAGCCACAGGCCTCGATTTGGGAACTGGAAAGATGAAGTAGCTTTCTACTGTCGTATGACTCCCATCACCATGCCTGCGCCCAAGCCTGTCGATCCCGCTGAAGTCCCTGCTCTCGCTCGCGAGACGATCAAGAATGCCAAATTCCCCATCCTCGCCACTTGCGATGGCGATCAACCGCGTGCACGGCCTGTATCGCCCGTCCGAGTCGAAGGATTCGTCATCTACATCGCGAATCTGCGACGCTACGGCAAGACGCGTGAGCTTGCGACCAACCCCAAGGCCGAAATCTGCTACACCGATGATCAGCACAACCAAGTGCGCATCACCGCCCGCGCGGAGATCCTCACGGATCGTCCACTGCTGGAGGAAATCTGGTCCACCAATCCGCTCCTGCGTGCCTACCTCGGTAGCATCGACAATCCAGAGCTCATCATTTACCGCTTCACGCCAGAACGCGTCCGCTACATGCGGGAGTGGGCTCTGGAGTACTTTGAAGTGCCGATTTGAATGTCCCACTGGCTGGCGTGCGTAAAGGGCTGTGCATGCACCGCATCCTCCTCACCTGCCTCTTGGCCCTGCCAGCCTTCGCCGAGGATCTCCCGCTGCTACGAGATCTAAGTCGCTCCAATTTGCTGCAAATCGACAGCAGCGGCAAAATCGCTCAAACTGCCGCAGAATGGCAAAAACGACGAAATGCGGCTCTGGAGGGCTTTCAGGCCGTAGCAGGTCGATTGCCAGGAAAAGAGCTGCGCTGCGAATTGGAGCCCAAAATCATCGAAGAGACGGATTGTGGCTCCTACGTGCGGCGCTTCATCGAATACAGCTCTCAGCCCGGAGGCCGCGTGCCCGCATGGCTCTGTGTGCCGAAAAAAGCTCTCACAGGTGCCAAGCTGCCCGCGGTGCTCTGCCTGCACCCCACAGAGAACAAGATCGGTCACGATGTCGTCGTCGGACTTGGTGGCAAACCACACCGGCAATATGCCTCTGAGCTCGCTGAACGTGGCTTCGTCACTCTGGCACCGAGTTATCCGCTGTTAGCGAAGTATCAGCCCGATTTGAAAGCTCTGAACATGCCCAGTGGCACGATCAAAGCGATCTGGGACAACATTCGCGGCCTCGACTACCTCGAAACATTGCCCTTTGTCGATGTCGCTGCCGGTTTCGCCGCTATCGGTCATTCGCTCGGCGGACATAACAGCATTTACACAGCCAGCTTTGAGCCACGAATCAAAGTGGTGGTGACCAGCTGCGGCTTTGACAGCCTGCTCGATTACTATGGCGGGAATATCAAAGGCTACGTGCAAGAGCGCTACATGCTAGGGATCGAAAAATACCTCGGCAGACCGCAGGATGTGCCGTGGGACTACTATGAACTCATCGCAGCGCTGGCACCGCGCCACGTCTTTGTGAATGCGCCGCTGCGGGATGCGAACTTCCGCCACGGTAGCGTGGATCGCATCGCCGCTGCCGCAGAGCCCGTCTTCCAGCTCCACGCCGCCCCAGGCCGACTCATCGTGCGCCACCCAGATAGCGAGCACGACTTCCCAGACCAGGAACGTCTGGAATCCTACGAGCTGATCGAGCGGGTGCTGAGGGGGAAGTGAGTTACTTCCGCACGAGAAGCGAGTGGCCTGTCATTTCGGCAGGTTGTTTCACACCGAGCATGTCGAGCAGGGTCGGAGCCACATCGGCGAGGATGCCGGGACGCACTGTATAGCTCGCTGCATCAGCGGCGACGTAGATGCCGTGGACGAGGTTTGTGGTGTGTGCGGTGTGCGGGCTGCCATCGGGGTTGCGCATTTGCTCGCAGTTGCCGTGATCAGCGGTGATGAAGAGCTTGCCACCAAGTTCGAGCACCTTTTCCACGATGAGCCGCACCCCGAAGTCGATGGTCTCACAGGCATGAATGCCAGCCTCGATGACACCCGTGTGGCCGACCATGTCGGGATTGGCGAAATTCATGATGACGGCGTCGTAGCTTTCGAGACGGCGCAAGACCTCAAAAGTGAGGTCTGGGGCACTCATCTGCGGCTTTTTATCGTAGGTAGGGACTTCCTTTGGAGAAATGGCCAAATAGCGGTCTTCACCAGGATTTGGCTCCTCGATGCCGCTGTTGAAGAAGAAGGTGACGTGTGGGTACTTCTCTGTTTCAGCGGCCCGGAGCTGCTTCAGACCAGCTGCGGCCAAGACTTGGCCCAGATTGTTATTCAGCGTCTCTGTGCTGAAAACAACGCGTGCGCCTAGCTCTGCATAAGTAGCGTCATACTCAGTAAGTGTGTAATAAGCCGTGCGTGGATGCACCTCGCGGTCGAAGCCCTCGAATCCGGTTTTCAAGAAAGCGTCACTGAGCTGCCGAGCACGATCTGCGCGGAAATTAAACCACAGGATCACATCTTCATCGCGGATACGCTGCTCATCGGCGTGGGAAAAGATCATGGGCAGGAGGAATTCATCTCCACGCTTCTCGGCGGCATAAGCGGCCTTGATGGCAGCGCTGGGTGCATCACTGTGCTTTTCACCGCGACCGAGGACGATGGCGTCCCAGGCGAGTTTGTTGCGCTCCCAGCGCTTATCACGGTCCATCGCGTAGTAGCGGCCGATGACGGTGGCGATTTTTGCCCCGCTGTTTTTCAAATCAGCCTCTAGCTTTGCCACATAAGCAGCACCGCCTGTGGGTGAGGTGTCGCGTCCATCGGTGATGGCGTGAACCAGAATATCAGTGACACCAGCGGCCTTTGCGGCATCGCAAAGCGCTGCTAGGTGATCCTGGTGTGAATGCACGCCTCCATCGCTCACCAAGCCCAAAAGGTGAAGGCGGCGGCCTTTGGCTTTTGCGAAGGCCTCGACGAGGGCGGGCATCTTCGCCAATTCACCCTCGCGGATGCTTTTATTGATTCGGGTGAGGTCCTGATAAACAATGCGGCCAGCACCCAGATTCAGGTGACCGACTTCACTGTTCCCCATCTGCCCATCAGGCAGGCCCACGTCCTCGCCGCTGCCGCTGATCGTGGACCAGGGGTATTTGGCATAAAGTTGGTCATGAAAAGGAGTGCGAGCAAGCAGCGTGGCGTCGCCATTGGCTTGAGCTTGAGCCTTGCCGCCGGGATGAATGCCCCAGCCGTCACGAATGATGAGAACAACAGGTTTTTTGGTCATGGATGTCTTGTTGATGGGTCAGGATGACTCTGCCGTCAAGATGCTGTCGTCGCGTCAAGGGCGGAATCGACTCATCGCTGTCCGATTGCTGGCGAAGTGATGACATCCACCTTCAAATCACGCATGGAGCATATTTCTGCGTCTCCGCCGTGGTCGATCCTGCGCATGCGCCGTGCTCCATCCTGCCGCTTTGATCCATAGCGACGACGTTGCGCCTTAAACATCGCGTTCACAAACTCACGCGTCCCCAATACGGCTCCATCGGTGAAATACCTCACTCGGCACCTCAGTGCCTCCGCTACCGAAAGTCGCCCCTTGGCTTTCTCCACGCGCTCCCGCGCTGCTTCACTGATGCGGCCGCGTGGCGTGCCATCGGCGTTCGTTTTGACCGCCGTGCCCCAGGTAAAGAGCATCACTCGATAGCGCTCGAGAAGCTCTGCGCTGCTGACATGGCGGAGACTCTCTCTCAAGCGTGCTCGCACGGCTACCTCCAGCCCCTGACGGGCTGTTTTGCTGCCTCCAACGGCCTGTGCGTAGCCACACCACCGGTAGTCCTTGGGGTCGCTCACTAGCTTTGCCCTGACTGGATTGAGATCCACATACGCCGCGCACATCGCTAGGGCATCGCCACCACCCTCGATGAGGGTGCTCTTATACCGCTCCTCCCACAACGTGCCTTTGCGCTGGTGCTTTTTATTGAACCACTGGGTGAAGCGCTGCTTCAGGGACTTCATAAAGGCAGAGATGTCCCACATCCGCTCGCGAAAGCCATCCAGGATCGCATTGGCAGCGTCATGCGCTTTGATTTTGCGATAGAGATCGATCTCAGCCTGGATCTGCCCCGCTACATTCTTCCCGAAGGCCCTGCGCACAACCCTGAGTACCTCGGCATCGGTTGGCGGCGTATCGGGTCTGCGCGGCACCTCGACGATGACATGGAAGTGGTTAGAGAGCACACAAAAGGTGACGACGCGGACTTGGCAGAGAGTTTCATACATGCGCAAGAAGTGCACAAACTGCTCACGTTCCTCTGCGAGGATCACGAAGCGACGATCGACGACGCGGGAGACGCAGTGGTAATAAGCGACGGGGAAGTGAGAGGGAGCCTTGAGGCGGGCTTGGCGCATGCGGGGGAGGTAGGCAGGGAGTCAGGGGTGGCAAGTGGAATGTAATAAAAGGACAGTCCTTTTATTGCTTCATCAACGTGATGTTGAGCGGATGGATCGGATGGATTGTTGGTTGGTTAAGCTGCCTTGACGTTGTGGCGGCTTTGCTTTACGCCCTCTCTTCTTACCCTTTGCTCATTCGCTTTAATCATCATGCGCTTCGCTATCTGCAACGAAACTTATCAATCCGGGACCTTCGACGATATGTGCGCCGATGTCGCGGCGGCAGGCTATACGGGGATCGAGTTGGCTCCGTTCACGCTGGCTGAGGATCCTCGTTTGCTGGCTGAGGCGGATGCGGTCTCGCTCTGTTCGAAGGCTA
The DNA here is from genome assembly GCA_016713035.1 of Verrucomicrobiaceae bacterium. NCBI lineage: Bacteria > Pseudomonadati > Verrucomicrobiota > Verrucomicrobiia > Verrucomicrobiales > Verrucomicrobiaceae > Verrucomicrobiaceae bacterium. The sequence continues at coordinate 1,452,740 of JADJPW010000001.1, read as the reverse complement.
AAAACCATGGGTTGGAAATCCTGGGCTTGCATTGGTTGCTGACAAAGCCGTCTTGGTTCCATATCACGACGCCGGATGTGCTTCAGCGCCGGGAGACGGCAAAGTTTGGTCGTCATTTGGTTCGGCTTTGTGCGGCGATGGGCGGCAAAATCATGGTCTGGGGGAGCCCGAAGGCTCGAAACACGCTGCCGGAGTGGAGTTATGAGGACGCTTTCGCTCGTGCTGCGGATACCGTGCGTGAAGTCGCTCTTGAGGCAGGTAAGTATGGGGTGACTCTTGCGATGGAGCCACTAGGGCGGAAGGAAACGAATTTTCTGAATACCGCAGAGGAGACGATTCGGTTCTGTAAACAGGTCGATCACCCTGCTTGTAAGTTACACCTTGATGTGAAGGCGATGAGTGATGAATCCAAGTCTATCCCGGACATAATTCGAGATAGCAGGGATTGGTTTGTCCATTTCCATACGAATGATCCCAATTTACGCGGCCCAGGCCAGGGCGAGGTGAAGTATGAACCGATTATTGCTGCGTTGCGTGAGGTGAACTACACGGGGTGGTTGAGCACGGAGGTGTTTGATTACAAACCGGATGCACCCACCATCGCTCGGCAGAGCATCGAGTACCTGAAAAAGGTGATGGGCTAATGGCGGCGATGAAAAAAGCCCTTCATCTCTCGTCGTTTTTTTGGGTGGTTTTTTTGAGTTTTCCTTGGGCTTGGCTGGCCGCTGAGGATCACTTTCTCATTCGTTCTTGGCAGTCGGAGGATGGGCTTCCGAGTAATAATATTCGCTCGCTGGCACAATCACTAGATGGGTATTTGTGGATTGCGACTGCGGAGGGTGTGGTCGAGTTTGATGGTGTGCGTTTTTCCTCAGTTGCGTGGGAGCAGACGGCTCGATTGGGCGGCACCCAGCCGCCCAGGGCCGTTTTTGCGCTGGAGAATGGTCAGGTATGGATCGCAACGCTGCGAGGTGAGCTGTGGAAATGGTCGGGTGGGCAAATGCTGAAAGTCTGGGAAGAGGAGGAGGCGGTGCAGGAGTCGCGGCGGGTAAAAAGAATGATCAGTGAGGGGGCTGATGAGGTGTGGATCGAGTGTGCCGATGGTGTGTACTGCGCAAGTGGAGATGGGGAACCGGTGAGGGTGAGTGCCTATCCAGATCGCCTCAAACGGGAGGGTAGTGTGCCGGGTGTAATGATGGAAACGGGTGAGACTTTGGAGATGACAGATCGACAAGGGAATCGCTGGCGGCGGACGGAGGCCAGTGGGCTGGCAGTGGCTATCTCGGGCGAGGTGGAGCGAGTTTTGAGGGCGTTTTCAGAGGGAGTGGTTGTCTCTGCGCTGCTGGAAGACTGCGAAGGCAATGTATGGGTGGCCACGAATGGCAGCGGGCTTTTTCAAATCCGAACACGGCGTGTACAGGTTATCGATACGGCAGATGGAATCACGGACCGGAAGGTGCGTGCATTACTGGAGGACCGTAGAGGAGGGCTGTGGGCGGCGAATCGGAGTGGGGGCATCGATCTTATCCAGGCGGGTGGGGTTGAGTCCTTTGCGCTGGGGGAACCTACGAAGTCGAAGCCTGTATCATGCCTTTGTGAAGACGGTGATGGGGTGTTGTGGGTGGGGACAGAAGGTGGTGCAGTCTATCGTCGATCCAGCAGCGGCTTTGAGACAATGACAGGCGATAAACCCTGGATGCGTAAGCTCGGGGCAATGATCGCGGACCGTGATGGCAATCTCTGGCTTGGTGGAGCGGATGGCTTGGCTGTGTGGGAAAAGGGGACCGTGCGGCATTTGGGTCCAGGGCAGGGGATACCTGAGCAGCAGATCACGGCGTTGGCTCTGGATGCTGATGGAGTGCTTTATGTGGGTACGGTACAGGGGGCTGTGTTGCGTCAAAGCAGCGGCCATTTCGAGCAGATCGTGCAGACGGCTGGGGCGGCAGTTTCTGCGCTACTGTTGGAAAGTGGTGGAACTGTCTGGGTGACGACTTTGGGCGAGGGGCTGTATCTTTATCTTCATGGTCGCCAGATTCGCATTGCGGCGAAGGAGGCGCTGCCGGATGAGCGGCTGACATGTGTTCTGGATGATGGAGCGGGCTTTATGTGGTTGGGGTCTTTGGCCGGTATTTTCCGGGTAGCTAAAGCGGATTTGCTGGAGATCGCGGCGGGGCGGCGTGCACACGCGGAATGGATTCACCTGGACCGTGCGGATGGGATGACTTCACGCGAGTGCACAGGAGCTTTTCAGCCTGCTGGCTGGAGGGGGCGTGATGGCACTCTGTGGTTTCCGACGGTTCACGGGATCGCGACGATTCGACCGCCACAGTTCACATTAAATCGAGAGCCGCCAAAGGTGAGGATAGAAAAAGTGACCGCGAATGGCCAAGTTGGCTCGCTGTCCGAAGCTAGACTGCAAACAGGTCCAGGCCGTTCGCGGCTGGAGTTTCACTTTACGGCACCGAGTTTTGCTGCGGCGGAGAAGGTACGATTCCGTACTCGGCTAGAGGGATTGCAGTCAGACTGGCAGGATGTTGGATCTCAGCGCTCCGTGTTTTACGAGTCCGTACCGCCGGGGGATTATGTGTTTCAGGTGCTGGCAGCCAATAATGACCGTGTTTGGAGTGAGAGGGCTGCTACATTCGCAGTACAGGTCAGGCCACATTTTTATGAAACTGTCTGGTTTCAGACCCTGGCGGTGTTGGGCGTGGTGGGTGTAGCTTTTGGTGTGGGTGGGATGATTGCTCGGGCTCGGGCGCGGATGAAGTTGCTGCGTTTGGAGGCTCAAACGGGATTATTGATGGAGCGAGAGCGGATCGCGCAGGACTTGCATGATGATTTGGGTGCGAGTTTGACCGAAATATCGCTTTTAGCCGGCCTAGCAGTAGAGAGTGCGAGTACGGCGAAAATTCCTGTCATTGCTGGTAAAGCGCAGCAACTGGTCAGCACTCTCGATGAGATCGTATGGGCGGTAAATCCTCGACATGACACTTTGGCGTCGTTTGCGGAATATGTGTCCGCATCTGCAGCAGAGATGATCGAGGTGAGTGGGCTCGCTTTGAGGCTGGAACGTTCGACAGAGCTGCCGGAGGTGCCATTAGACTCAGTGCAGCGGCATGCGCTGTTTTTGGCTGTTCGAGAGGCCTTGAATAATGCCGTGAAGCACTCTGGAGCAAGCGAGGTGCGGCTGAGTATTGATTTCACGGCGAATCGACTCGTCATCATGATCATGGATGATGGCCAAGGATTCTCCGCAACGACATCACATCACAGCGAAGGCTTGCGTAACATGCAGAATCGCCTCGCAGGCATCGGCGGCACCTGCCAAATCGAGAGCGGCACCGGTGGCACTATGGTGAAGTTTACGCTGCGGGTGGATGAAATGTAATGACAGCCCTCGTTCTGTGAAGCCATAACTAGATCGCCGCATGACCTCCATCTCCATCGTCGAAGACAATCCCGGGCTCGGGGAGAGCCTGCGAGCAGTCGTGGATAGTACACCGGATTGCCGCTGCATCGGACTATGGCAGAGTGGTGAGGCGGCATTGAGAGACTTGCCTGCATTGAAGCCCGATGTCGTGCTCATGGATATTCATCTGCCGGGCATCTCAGGCATTGAGACGACCGCCAGATTGAAAATGCAGCATCCTGATGTGCTGGTGATGATGGTCACCGTGTATCGCGACCACGATAAGATCTTCGAAGCACTCAAGGCTGGTGCTAGCGGCTACCTGCTGAAGCGCTCGTCGCCCGCTGAGGTGCGCAAAGCTATCATGGAGCTTCGGGAAGGTGGTGCCCCCATGAGCGCCGAGATCGCTCGGCGCGTGGTGGAGGCGTTTCATAGGCCCGCCGTGCCATCAAGCGATGCGGCCAAGCTCTCCAAACGGGAAACCGAGATTCTCGAATTGCTCTCCCAAGGCCACGCGAACAAGGAAATCGCCCACCGCCTAAGCCTCAGCATCGAGACCGTGCGAGTGCATCTGAAGCGCATTTATGACAAGCTGCACGTCCACTCCCGGACCGAAGCCGCGATGAAGTTCCGCGACCTGAATCGCGGTCCGGGCACGATTTGATCCGAAGGGCTGGACGCGGGGTGGTTAACCCGTTTGGGGTAATTGCTGAAAAGGATAATTCCGATCACGATGGGGGCTGTTCTTTTTGCCCTTATGATGAGTTTCCTTACTGCGATGATTCCGTTTCTGCCGGCTTCCAAATTCGTCGTGAATAGCAACGCCACAAATTGGCGGGTGAGTAGCAGGCGACAGTGGGCATTACGCATCGCATTGGTCGCGGCGCTTGGATTGATGGGTGTCTGCAACCAACCAGTCCGCGCAGCTAGTGGAGCATGGACGGGCTTGACGGATTCAACTTGGGCCGGCGCAAACTGGAGTGCTACGCCAGTTCCTGGCACAGGAGATTCGGCCACCTTCAACAATGATGGCAACGGCAATACCACCATTGATCTCGGCACTGGCCTCACAGTCGCCACCGTCATATTCGACACTGCCAGCGCAGCTGCCTTCACCCTTGGCTCCGGTGGTGTCGGTGCGCAAACACTCACCTTAGATACGACTGGCGCCATCACCATGAACAGCACCGTGGCTGCCAATCAGTTGGTCAATGCCAACCTCACCCTGGGCACCGCCATCACAGGGACCACCACGATCAACAACAGCAGCACCACCAACAGCCTGACCATCGCTGGCAACATCCTCGGTGGCACAGGCGGCGCAGCAGGCACGAAAACCCTCAACATCGGAGGAACCGCTGGAGCGGTCAATATAACGGGCACGATCAATAAAGGCGGTGCCTCCGCGATCAATGTGATCAATAACGGCACTGGTAACGTCACTCTCACTGGGAGTGGCACCAGCTCACTAGGCACACTGCGTGCTGTGGCTGGTGGCACCATCACCGTGAACAATGCCAGCGCCAATATTACGGTGGCCTCAGCTTCGACTTTTGGAGGTGGCAGCACTCAAAATGGAAAACTGATCGTCACGGCAGGCACCGTTGCTTTTAGTGGCGGCATTTCCACCTCCGCAAACACGCCCGACGGGTCAGGCATCGTCATCAACGGTGGAACCTTCAGTGCTTCCACCGTTTCTCTCACTCGAACCTATAACTTCTCCACTACTGGCGGAGCCACCACCAGCACAGCTCGGAACATGGGCACCAGCGGATTCCAGGTCAATAACGCCACGGCCACCGTAGCAGGAGCAGTGAACCTTGCCGGATCAAACTCTGCTGCGAGCGGACAAGTGAGTGGCACCGGTAGTCTTACCATTGGCGGCGAACTCACCATCGGTGCGGCGAACAACACACGCACAACTCTCTTTCAAGTCACCGGCGGCACACTCACCAACACCGATACCGCTGGTGGCGGCATCGTCATCGGTAAGGGCTCAGCCACCTATGCTTCTTCCGGCGAGCTATTGCTCACAGGAGGCACCACTACCACGGAGAAAATCACCTTTGGCATGACCGGTGGCTTTGCAGGTTCTTATGGCAATCTGACGCTGAATGGAGCATCGGCAAATCTCTACATTGGCAGCGGCGGTATCGTGAAGGCCACGACCAATGCCTACACAGACAGCATCAATCTTACGGCAGGAACACTCGCAGCCAAGGCTGATTGGTCCTCCTCAATGGCGATGAACCTCAATGGCACTGGCGTGATCATCAAAGCTGCTGACGCCGCTGATGCAGCACACGACATCACACTTTCAGGCGTCCTCTCAGGTGCCAATGGTTTCACAAAAACGGGAAATGGCACCCTCACTCTGACCGGCACCAACACCTACGCCGGTGCGACCAATGTCACAGCCGGTGCCTTGCAGATCGGTAGTGGCGGCGTTGGCACCAGTGGCACCGGCGCAGTCACCGTGGCCAGTGGAGCTAGCTTGCTGGGCACAGGCATCGTGCAGGGCAGTAGTTTCACTGTATCCAGCGGATCAATCATCCATGCGGGCGATGGTGTGGCATCGACGGACTATGGCACACTTACCTTCACACCTGCATCTGGTAGCGGCACATTCGACTTTCAATCCGGCAGCAGCACCATTTTGGGCATCAGTCCTGGTTCAACCTCAGACAAGCTGGTTTTCACTGGCACTGGCACCAACACACTTCTTTTTAATGGCAATCTCTCGATCCTTCCATCGACGCTCTCACCCTTAGGGCCGGAGGTTTTTGATCTCATGGACTGGACAGGTCTGGGAGCTTCTCCCACTTTTGCCTCACGCTTTCTCGCAGCCTCTTATAGTGGGCTGATTATGGGCAATGGAGATGACAATCTCGGCTTCGATCTGCCCGACATCAGCGGCACTGGCTACGGCTGGGACATCAGCAGCTTCACCACAGACGGCTCCATTGCCATCGTCGCTGTGCCCGAGCCTTCACGGGCTCTACTGCTAATCTGCGGTATCGCCAGTTTGATGCTCCGTCGTCGTCGGGTGCCCATTTGAAAAGGTGGCACAGCATCACCCGATTGAGATAATTGGAGGCTGCTTAAAGCTGTAGCCAGCGCCCGTAGGATTCACTTCAGCCATGAAGTTCACTTTCCTCCTCATCTACCTCATCTTTTTCACCTCGTTGGCCCGTGCTGACGAAGTGCGCCTGACTGAGCAGGATGCATATGCTGTAATCGACAACGGCCTGCTCTCCGTCACTCTTCACAAAGCCAGCGCCACGCTTTCCTCCATGAAGTATCGCGGCATGGAGATGATCGATCAGTCGGGTCGCCGCCAGAATGTTTATTTCAGCATGGACGGCACCACTCGCTACCGGCAGCCGAAGAATGCCGTCTTCACCGTGCAGCACTCCACGGCAGAGATGGTGGATGTCTCCTGCCACAATGCGTGGAAGGGCAAGGCGCAGGCTTTGGACATCGAGATCCACTTCGTCCTGCGCAGGGGCGATACGGGACTCTACGCCTACGCCATTCTCGATCATCCGGCGACGTATCCTGAGACCGAGTGCAGCGAGTGGCGCATGGTTTGGCGCACGCCGCCGGAGACTCACGACTGGATCTGCGTGGACGCCCTCCGGCACTGGCGCATGCCTGATCCCGCCGACTACCTCACGGCGGAGAAGACACCCATCAAAGAGATCCTGAAACTCACGCAGGGGCCGCGTGCTGGGCACTACGATTGCAAATACGACTTCAATGCCAGCTATCACGAACTCGGCTGCTGGGGCCACGCCTATGCAGAGAAGAAGACCGGTGCCTGGATCGTCTGCGGAGGCTACGATTTCTTTAATGATGGCCCCACCAAGCGCGATCTCAATGCCGCCGCCCATGTGAATCACATTCACTTCGGCATGAACCACTACGAAGCCTCCAGGATCAAGGTGAAGGCGGGCGAGAAATGGAGCAAAATCTTTGGCCCCTACCTGCTCTACTGCAACACCGCCGTCGATGTCCCCGCCATGTGGGCCGATGCGCGTGAACGTGTGAAGAAGGAGAAGGCCCAGTGGCCCTATGCCTGGCTCACCGATCAGCCCCAATATCCCGCTGCAAAAGATCGTGGTGAAGTCACTGGACGCCTCATCATCCAAGACGCACAAAAACCCCAACTCACCGCCGCGAACGCTTGGATTGGCCTCGCCCAACCTGAGCCAGAGGGCAACTGGCAGCTCGAATCACGCCACTATCAATATTGGACCCGCGCCGATGCCGAAGGCCGCTTCACACTGCCCAGCATCCGTCCCGGCAAGCACACCCTCTACGCCTACACCGCCGGTGCCGTCGGCGAGTTCACAAAGGCGAACATCGAGGTCACCGCCGGAGAAACAACCACGCTGGGCGATCTCACCTGGCAGGTGCCGCATCACGGAAAACTCGTCTGGGAGATCGGCGTGCCCGACCGCACCGCCGCCGAGTTCGCTCATGGCGATGTCTATTTTCAGGGCTTCCTCTGGCAGCGCTTCAGCAATGCATTTCCGAACCCACTCGACTTCACCATCGGTCAAAGCACTGCCGCCAAAGACTGGAACTACGCCCAATGCGGATATGGCAAAGACAAGCTCCAGCCCTGGCCATGGCGCATCCACTTCCAGCTCGATGCCGCGCCCAAGAAGGACGCTGTGCTCACCCTCGCTATCGCCAGTGCCCACGGCGCACGCATCGACCTCCACCTCAACGACGACAAGAAGCCCCTCACCACGGTCAGACCCACTCAGCATGGCGGCAACGCCCTCATTCGCCAGAGCATCCTCGCCAAATACAGTGTCGAACACGTCCGCATCCCCGCCGCAAAACTCCGCGCAGGCAAAAACACCCTCACCCTCACGCAAACCAACGTCAAAGGCCCGGACCGTCATGTGATGTATGATTACCTGAGCTTGGAGCTGGAGTAGCTCAGGCTAACCCGTTCGGGGTAGTTGTGATTAAAACAATGAGGCTCATGATAAACTGTGTGGATCCTTGAAAGGCCAACCAATATCACCCATGAAGCTCGCCAACCTCCTCGCTCTCTTTGTTCTCAGCACCACCGCTTGGGCGGGTTTTGGCGTCAAAACGGGCGAGAAGCACTACACCGTGGATACCGGTGCCGGATTGGTTTTCAGTGTGTTGCAATCCAGCGGCAGCATCACCTCCATCAAGCTACACGGCACGGAACTGCATGGGCCGAAAAGCTCGGGCATTGCCTCGGGACTTGGCCCGGAAGGTACGAAGACGATGCTCTCGGTGAATGACCAACAAATCGTCATCACCGTCGCCACGGATGCTGCCAACGAAGTCGCGCAGAATCTCACGCACTACTACATCGTCCGCAAAGGCGAGAACACGATCTATATGGCTACGCACGCCGAGAAAGAGCCAAACGTGGGCGAGTTGCGCTGGATCACGCGGCTGAAAAGCGCACCCTTTCCATCGGCACCGAAGGGATCAGATCTGCGTGGCACCACTGGGGCCATCGAGTCCTCGGATGTCTTTGGTTTCGCGGACAAAACCAGCCGCAGCAAATACTACGGCAACGAGCGAGCGATGGACCTCGACATTCGTGGTGTCACGGGCAAAGGCGTCGGCGTTTTCATGGTCTATGGCAGCCGCGAAAGCTCCGCAGGTGGCCCATTCTTCCGCGACATCCAGAATCAAACCGGAGAGAACAATGCCGAGGTGTATAACTACATGAACTCCGGCCACAATCAGACGGAGCCCAACCGCCTCGGCGTGCTACATGGCCCCTACGCTCTCGTATTCACCGATGGCAGCACACCCGCTGCGCCGGATATGAGCTTCATCGCTCAGCTCGATCTCAAAGGCTATGTGAGTGCCGACAAACGCGGCAGTGTGAAGCTCGAAGCCCTGCACGGATGTGATGCCAAGCACGACTACCTCATCGGCCTCTCCAACAAAGACGCGCAGTATTGGGCCAAGGCCGACAAACCTTGCTCCGGCGTGAAGCCAGGCAACTACACGCTCCAAATCTATAAAGGCGAACTCATGGTTCACACGGCCGCTGTTACCGTCAAAGCAGGCGAAACCACCATCTTGCCGGCCATCACCATCACGCGTGATCCCGCACAAACCAACGCTCTCTGGCGCATCGGCGACTGGGACGGCACGCCGCTGGAGTTCCGCAATGGCGGCAAGATCTCCATGATGCATCCCTCCGATGTCCGTCAGGCTAAATGGGTAACAGGCGACTTCACCATCGGCACGAGCCCGCTCGCCGACTTCCCCGCCTACCAGTGGATGCGGGTCAATGGCACGCAGACCGTGAAGTTCAGCCTCACCCGCGAGCAACTCCGCAACTACAGCGTCCGCATCGGCCTTAGTGCCTCCTTTGCCGGAGCACGTCCGCGCCTTGCCATGAACTCGTGGACCTCGAAGCTGCAAAAGAACTCTGCCCAGCCCGACTCACGCTCCATCACCATCGGCACCTATCGCGGCAACAACGCCACCCACAGCTTCAGCGTGCCCGCCAGCGCCTTCGTGGAAGGCGTGAACACGCTGAAAATTTCCGTCGTCAGTGGTCGCTCAGCCGAGGGCTTCCTCAGTCCAGGCTATGCCATCGACTGCATCGATCTCTGCCCACAAAAATAGCTTTATCATCTTATGCTTCGCCTCACCCTCGCCCTGCTCATCACGCTTAGTCAGATTCATGCTGCTGAGTGGAAGTTCCACTTCACCGACGGCCTAGTGCAGCCCGGCTTCACACGCGTGGCACCAGACTCAGCCTACGATGCCAAGAATGGCTTTGGCCTCCTACCCGCAGGCACAGCGGAGTCTGCGACCTTTGCTCTCGATGTGGATGAGGGCAACTATGAGGTTACGCTGCGGCTGGGCCATCCCAGCAAAGCTACGAAGACCACCGTTTATGCCGAATCACGCCGAATGATGCTCCACGAGGTCGAAATGAAGCCCGGGCAGTTCGAAAACCTTGTTTTCACCGTCAATGTGCGCAAGCCGACTATCGCAGGCGGTGGCGTGACGGGACTCAAAGAGCGTGAAAAAGGCCCGCCACCCGTGCCAGACTGGGATGAGTGGCTTACGCTCGAATTTGTGGGCAAAGATGCAATCGTCTCCGCCATGCAGATTCGGCCGATCAAGGAAGCCGTGACCGTTTTTCTCGCTGGAGACTCCACTGTGACAGATCAGCCCTGGGGGCCGTTTTTCGGCTGGGGGCAGATGTTGCCGCGCTTTTTCAAATCGAGCGTCGCAGTGTCCAACCACGCCGAATCAGGCCTAGCACTGTTTTCTTTTGAGGGCAGTAGGCGCTTAAAGAAGATTCAGAGCATGATGAAGCCTGGTGATTACCTCTTTATTCAGTTTGGCCACAACGACCAAAAGGACAAGAGCAAGGACGCAGGCCCCTTTACGACCTACAAAGCAAATCTGAAGCGCTTCATCACTGCGGCGCGTGAAAAAGGTGGCCTGCCTGTGCTGGTGTCACCGATGGAGCGCCGTCGCTGGGACCGTGGCAAAATGGAGACCACTCTCGATGACTACGCTGAGGCCGTGCTTCAGGTGGGAGCGGAAGAAAAGGTGCCAGTGATCGATTTGCACGCGATGAGCATCGCTCTTTACCGTGCGCTAGGCCCCGAGGCGTCGAAAAAGGCCTTTGTTCATTTCCCGGCAAATACTTTTCCGAAGCAGGCTACAGCTTTGAGAGATGACACGCATCACGGAGCCTACGGTGGCTACGAATTAGCTCGCTGCATGGTCGAAGGCATCAAAAACCAGCTCCCAGAGCTTGCCAAGCACCTCGCTGAGGACGGCGGCAGCTTTGATCCCACCAAACCGGATGATGCAAGTAAGGTCATCATCCCATGGAATGTGAACGCGGGGCCGACGGTGAAGCCAGACGGGAACTGAGGTTTTGTGGATGTGTAAGTCCCATGCGCAATCTTGTTGGCGGGTGGGGAATCGCGCACTACTCCTTTGGCTCCTTCCCTTACCATGAAAGCCCTCGTCCTCACTGCCCCCTGCGAATTCAATTACGACATTTCTTTCCCTGAGCCTGCGCCATCCTCAGGCGAGGTGTTGGTCAAAGTACATGCCTGTGGCATCTGCGGCAGTGACATCCATGGCATGGATGGGAAAAGTGGCCGCAGGCAGATGCCCATCGTCATGGGCCATGAGGCAGCAGGCGAAATCATCGCTGTGGGTGATGGTGTGAGCGGTTGGAGTGTTGGGGAGCGTGTGACCTTTGATTCCACGGAGTATTGTGGCGAGTGTGAGGAGTGCCAGGCTGGCTTTGTGAATCTCTGCCCGAAGCGCAGGGTGCTGGGAGTCTCCCCAGGGGAGTATCGCCGTCATGGCTGCTTTGCGGAGCGTATTGCTCTGCCGACCCGCATTCTCTACCGCATCCCGGAATCCCTTTCGTATGAAAAGGCCGCATTTGCAGAGCCTGTGAGCATCGCATTGCACGCCGTGAATCTCGCCGACGGGATCGAAGTCGGTGAGGCTTTCGCTGAGGCAGAGGAAAAGGAAGTGGGCCACTGCCACGAAGGTGGTTGTGACTGCCACGGTGAGGAAAGTGGCCAGGGTGGCACGGCAGTCGTGGTGGGGGCAGGATTGATCGGGCTGCTCGTCATTCAGGCTCTGAAGGCTCGTGGCTGGGAGCGCGTGATTGCGGTCGATCTCGATGAAAAGAGGCTCGAACTGGCGAAAAAACTGGGCGCGAGTGATGCCTTCCACGCGAAGCAAGAAAACTTGGCCAAGCATTTGCGCGAGATTTGTGGTGGAGACGGTGCGGATGCGAGTTTTGAGGTCGTGGGAGCTGCTGCGCCGCTGGATCTCGCGATTCGCAGTGTGCGAAAGGGTGGCCAAGTCATCCTCATTGGTAATTTGCAGCCGAATACACCATTTCCGCTGCAAGAGGTGGTCACGCGACAGATCACGATCAAGGGGAGTTGCTCCTGTGCGGGTGAATATCCAGAGGCGATTCGTCGCATCGAAGATGGGAGCATCCAGGTGGAGCCGCTGCTCAGTGCCACCGCGCCACTCAGTGAGGGCGCAGACTGGTTTCAGCGCCTCTATGATAATAAAGAAGGCCTGCTCAAAGTGGTACTGAAGCCGGAGGCTTGAGTTAGAGTGGTATCATACATGTGCATTTGCCCCATACAGCTTTTGCATAGTGAGGCGCAACTTGCGCCAGGGCTTTTCATGGACGCTGGTTGAAGCCAAATGCTGGCTTCGACATGGTATGAGTGGGCTCACAAACAAGCCCTTACATCCTATGAAAGCCTATCTATTGAAAGTGTCGTCCTTAGCCTGTCTGTTCATGCTCACCTCCTGTGCGGTGCCCAATGGTGGAGGTGGATACACCTCCTCTAGTGGTGGTGGATCGAGCGGACGCTCTCAATGCTCAAGCTGCCAGGGCTCTGGCTCCTGCACCACCTGCAATGGCACGGGGCGCTTCCTTGGCTTTTCGGAAACGAGCAACTGTAGCACCTGCAGCGGCTCGGGTAGATGCATCAACTGTGGCGGTCGCGGTGTTTGGTAAACCCTTAATCCATCACTTATGCGCTCATTACTCCACATTCGTTTCGGCACCTGCTTGCTGCTGATGGCCTACGTATTGTCCTTCCTGGCAGCAGCAGGTGCAGATGTGCCAGTTGGCAAAGTCGATGTCACACAGCCCGGTGCCTATCGATCGGGTGATTGGGAGTTTAAGCTGATCGTCACCTCGCCAGGCAGCAAGAGCGAGGGGACGATCGGCAGGCTCTACTATAAGGACAGTCCCGTGCCCGATGCCACGCCCGGAGACTTCTACCAGACTCCATGGGGAGACATCCAGTGGGTGGGCAATCCTGGAAAACTCTGGGGCGAACACGGTTGGATATTGCGCAATCCGCTCGTGGAAAAGGGCAAGCGACTGAAACCACCGGGCAACAAGCATGCTGAGGAACCAATCGTGATGATCATGGTGCTCCAAGATGAAGAATTCATCGAAAGTAAAACGCCAGCCCCCAAGCTGGAGTCCTGGATACTCCAGGCATTGCCAGCGGCGGATAAGATGTTTGTGAGACTGCCGTGGTTTGCCCTGGGTGAGCAGTCCGTAACGCTCGAAGACAACAAACTCATGGGCACACTCGCCGTGCGCCGCTTGCCCGCTCGCTCGAAAGAGTCGCTGGATATTTTGATCAGTGGTGGTGAGCCGAAGCGTATTTCATTGCCGAGAAAAAATGGAGCCGTACAGGTCATCGCGCAGGAAATTGGACTGCTTAAACCGATGAAGTTGGTGATGGCGTTTAAAGTTACCGAGGCGGCACCTGATTGGCCTGCTCCGTTGGTTGTTGGTATAGAGGCAGATGGGAAAACCATCGAAGTCATCAACCGCAAGCAACTCCTCCTGCGTCTGCCTGGAGATAAAAATGATGGCCGAGTCTGGATGCCGATGCAGGCCGAGGATAAGGTGCCAGCTCAACAAAGCATTCAGCCCGAAGGACAGGCTCAGTGGGAGGATGTGGATAAAGTATTTGAGATACTATTCGGCGTGTCCGGGCCTGGTCGTGCGGAAATCGAACTCGAATACAAGCGGCCGTGGCAAAAAGATGTGCCTGCGGAAAAACATTTTCGGCTCACCTGTGAGGTAAAGTGACGAGAATGTGCAGGTGGGATGCCCGCTGCGTGGCGTCGAAAACAGGAAGCTCAAAAACTTGGCACGGGCATTGCTTAGAGAGTGTTGGAACCCCTTTCCAACACGTCCTATGCTGAAATACAACCCACCCAGAACATGGCGCAGTCTTTTTACGGCTGCGATCTTCGCCGTTACTACCACCCTCGCAATACTCCCCGGTGAAGTCCGTGGGCAGGATGCGGCAGCCGCTCCGGCGACGGCCACTGCGCCTGCGCCAGCCGCGCCGAGTCTGGAGGAGCTAGCAAAGAAAATCGAAGCGCATGAAAAGCAGCTCGGTGACCACTTTCAATACTTCAACAACCTCGCTCCATCGGACAAGCTCAGCGGTATCGCTGGTCCTGGGCACAATGCCTTTCTCATGATCTGTGCCGCCTTGGTGCTCTTCATGACTTTGCCAGGCCTAGCACTTTTCTACGGTGGCCTTGTCCGCTCAAAGAATGTGCTCTCTGTGCTCGCGCAGTGTTTTGGCTGCGCCGGACTGGTGACGATCTTGTGGTACTTTGTCGGTTACACGATGGTCTTCGGTGAGCATCCGGCTGAGGGCGCTCCATGGTGGGCGGCTTATGTCGGTGACTTTAAGTACATGTTCCTCAATGGTGTGGGTGCGGCTCCGAACACGAATTATACGGCTTGGCCCTCACATTCGGTTTTCTGCATGTATCAGCTCATGTTTGCCATCATCACGCCGGCTCTTATTATTGGAGCTATCGCTGAGCGCATGAAATTCTCTGCGATCATGCTCTTCATCACGCTGTGGATGCTGGTGGTGTATTTCCCTCTGGCTCACATGGTGTGGGGCTTTGACGGGCTGATGAATGGTGTGTGGAATGGTGGCGCGGCCATCCCGGCGATCGACTTCGCTGGTGGCACGGTGGTGCACATGTCCTCGGGATGGAGTGCCCTGGTTCTCTGCATGATGCTGGGCAAGCGGAATGGCTTCGGAAAAGAGAAAATGGCTCCGCATAGCATGGTGCTCTGCATGGTCGGCACCGGCATGCTGTGGGCTGGATGGTATGGCTTCAATGCGGGCTCCGCTCTTGCTGCTGACGGTATCGCTGCGGGTGCTTTTATGACGACGACACTGGCTGCTGCTACGGCATGCTTCGTGTGGGCACTGGTGGAAAAAATCCATCGTGGCAAGCCCTCGGTTCTCGGCTTCTGCTCGGGTGCGGTGGCTGGTCTTGTGGTGATCACACCTGCGGCTGGCTTCGTCACTCCAAAGGGTGCTATGATCATCGGTGTGCTCGCTGGTATCATCCCTTATCTGGGTGTCATGGTGCTGAAACCACTGCTGAAGTATGATGATGCGCTGGATACCTTCGGTGTGCATGGCATCGGCGGCACGCTCGGTGCGATCGTGACTGGCTTACTTGCCGACAGCGGCATGAATGCCAACCTCGTGAGCGATGCTTATGCAAAGAAGAACGGCCTCGCCACATTGGTGACGGAAGGTGGCCTCGTCGGTGCCCAGCTCAAAGCCGCACTGATCACCATCGCCATCTCCATTGTCGCTACGGTGGTCATCACGCTCATCGTGAAGGTGGTCGTTGGACTCCGCCCGAGTGCCGAGGAGGAATCTGTCGGCCTTGACCTCAGCGAGCATGGTGAGGCTGGTTACGAGCATTAATCCCTGAGTTTACTCTCCACAATCCGCAGCTTTGCCGTTGGTGAAGCTGCGGATTTTTTGTTGCCTGATGTTTCGTGGTATTTGGTCTCTACGCTGAACATCAGGTTAAGCCTAGAATCCTACTTCTGTATCTCCCGCCTCCATGATTTGTGATTATTGGCAACAGAATGAAAACAACAGAATCACTGCATTCTGTTGTCCTCATTCTGTTGCCAGTCCGCTACTGGGATTTCACAAAACATGATGATGCGGCGCATAGCTTAAGATTCCGTGTTGCCAGCTCTGAGTGCTAGAAAGTGGCAAACTGGCGGCAAGAGAGGTCACGGATCTGTGGGTGGTCCGGGATCTCTGGGTGCTGATTAAGGCTTCTGCACTCGCATGCGCTGAAAGGGGGCGCTTTCACAGACGGCGATGATTAGGTCTTGGAAGCGGTGCCCTTTTTCTGCGGTCTTCTTCAAGATCGCTGCGACAGTGGGGCGGTCACTGAACTCCAGGCCGCGTCCGAGGGAGTAGGTGAGCAGGTTTTCCACGAGGTTGCGTGTGAAATGCCCGCTCATGTCACGCACGAGTATGCTGCGTAGCTCTGCGAGGTCTTTGAAGGTCTGGCCACGCACGAGTGCGCCACTGGCGTCGATGGGCTGCTTTTTCTCCTCCGTGCGCCAGCGGCCAATGGCGTCGTAGTTTTCAAAAGCGAAACCTAGTGGGTCAAGAAAGGCATGGCAGCCCGCGCAGGAGGCATTGCTACGATGCTCGGCGAACTGTTGGCGCAGCGTGAGATTGCCAAAGCGGGCTTTTTTCTCATCGAGCGGTGGCACACCGCCGGGAGCGGGCGGTGGAGGTGTGCCGAGGATGTTTTCCAGCAGATATTTGCCGCGTTTCACGGGTGAGGTCCGCGTGGGATTGGAGGTGAGAGTGAGGATGCTACCGTGGGTGAGGATGCCACCGCGTGGGGTGCCTGCGAGGGAGGTTTTTTGCATTTTATCGCCTTTCACGCCTTTGATTTCGTAAAAGCGGGCGAGCTTTTCATTGAGGAAGGAATAGTCCGCTTGGAGGAATTCGACGACGGGTAGGTTTTGCTGCAAAATGTGGCTGAACAGCATCTCGGACTCTTTTTTCATGAGCGAGGAGAGGCTATACTTAAACTCTGGAAAACGGCGGGTGTCTGGGGCGACGATATTCATGTCGCGGAGCTGGAGCCACTGACCTGCGAAGTCAGTCGCGAGGCTCTCCGCTCGCCAATCTCCCAGCATACGCTGGATTTCGGTGCGGAGGTTTTTCCGCAATTGGCCACTGGATGCGAGCTGGAGCAGTTTTTCATCCGGCGGGGCTGACCAGAGGAAATAGGAGAGCCGTGTGGCGAGTGAGGACTCATCGATGAGCGCCGTGTCATGCTCGACTGCCCCGATCGGCTGCGGCGGAGCGCGGAAGAGGAAGGAAGGGGAGACGAGCATGCCGCGTAGCACTAGGGCGAGTGAGTCCAGAGGGGATTCTCCCTCTTTCGCGGCGAGGGAGGCGAGGGTGGTCCATTTTTCTTTTTCAGCGGTGGTCAAAGGGCGGCGAAATAGCCGTGTGCCGAGCTTTTCGACCAAAAGCGGCATTTCAGCCGTGGTGAGACCTGCGGGTTCATTGATGGGGCCGGAGACGGAGAGCTGGTGGAGCCAGAAATTGCGATCTTGGTGTGTTTTGGGGTCGTAGAAGTCATTGAGGAACCAGACTTGGATTTCGTGTTTCCCGACGGGGAGATCCGCCTCGGCGTGAAACCACTGCGGGGCCTGTTCTTTGGCCGTGATGGCAAAAGAGCCCGCGTTTTTGCCTGCGATGCGTACATCGAATTTCGCGGGTTCATTGCCAGCTTGTTGTGCTCCGGCTTTCACCGTGATGCGGTATTTGCCGGCCTTGGCGATGTCGATGCGGTGAATGACAGAGCCTGCGCTGGGCAGAGAGATCGCTCCGGTGTCGCGGTTGGACTGGCCTTCGCCAGGGAGGAAGTCCTCTCCGCTGAGTTTCAGCTCTGGATGACCGACGGGCTTGCCCGCGACTAGCCACTGCAGGAGTCGTGTGCCGCTGGGTGGTAGGAGGCCGTAGGGGCCGTCGATTTGCAGGCTTTGGAGGGCGAGGTTGCGGTCTCGCTTTGCCGGATCTGGATTCTGCGGGTCGGAAAAGTCGTTCAGAAAGCGGATGGAGGCCCGGTGCTCACCTTTGGAGAGTGTGAGGTTGTGTTTGATCGTCTGCCAGGGGCCTTTCTCATCACGGAAACGTGCGGTGACATCAAACTGCGCCAGTTCTTTGCCATCCAGGAGCAGCGCGATGCGTGCGGCGTCTGGTCCTGCCTGGGTGGCAGAGACACGGAGCTGGAGCTGGTAGTCGCCGGTGGCAGGCGCAGTGAATTTGGTGGCGGCCTCTGCCTCAGAGTGGAACCAGCGCAGCCCACTCGCCTCTGTGGTGCTGCCTTTGTGGTTCCAGAATTTGCGGGCCTGTACTTCCAGTTCTAGGCGCTCGCTGATGGAGGTATCGAGGGCTTTATCGGCCACGTTGGTGGCTGCGCGGATGTATTTCTCCATCAAAATGGGCGAGATGGAGAGCACATCGGCGATGTTGTCATAACCGTAACCGGTGTCATCTGGCGGGAAGTCGCTGGAGGGGCGCAGATCGACGAGTAGGAGATCACGGATGGTGTGGTCGTACTCGGTGCGGTTGAGCCTGCGCCAGTTCGCCGGGCCTGGATCTGGCCGCTCAGGGTCAAACCAGAAGACGCTGTCATCGAGCCAGGCGATGACTTCGTCCCGCTCGGCCAGGGAGGGCTTCGCCTTCTTCTCTGGCGGCATGACGTGAGTGGCGACCTGCTGCCTCACATGGTCCCAGTGGACTTTATCAGCGATCATTGTGCTGTAGTCGCTGAATTCATCGAGGGCGAAGTCCCCCTTCGTCACATCATCGCTATGGCAGTCGTAGCAGTATTTTTGGAGGATGGGACGGATGCGTTTTTCATACTGTTCTTGGCCACGCGGCGCTGCGAAAGCACAACTGGAAGCCAGAAGGAGTGAAAAGAGGTATTTGGTCATTTGGGGGTCAGATATAAGCGCAGGCTGGAGCGGGCAGCTTTCAGTCATCGCACTGGAGAGAAGCCCAGAAGCGTGATTTCTCCCTTTTGCCACCGCTGTGGCTGTATAAATGACACCTGCTATGACTGCACCTGACTCATCCACTACGCGGAAGCCAAAGATCGGCCCCTTTCTCTCACTCGGATCGCCTGCTGTGGCGGAGCTGGCTGCGGATTGTGGCTTTGACTGGGTACTGATCGACCTGGAGCATGGATGCGCCACCGAGGTAGCGCTGCCAGATCAGCTCCGTGGGCTGCGGGGCAGCCATACGCTGGGGATCGTGCGTGTGGGGGCTCCGCATCCAGATCTGATCGCTCGTGTGCTGGATGCTGGGGCGGATGGGATCATGGTGCCGCATGTGAATAGCGCGGAGGAGGCCCGGCACTGTGTCAGTGCGGCTACTTACCCGCCGCTGGGGCTGCGCGGTGTCTCACGCACGGTGAGGGCTTATGGCTATGGGCTGTGCCTGCCAGCGGAGGGAGCACCGCCACCGCGCCCCATCATCCTCGCTCAAATCGAGACGGCAGAGGCTGTGGGCCGCGCAGCGGAAATCGCAGCGGTGGAGGGCATTGATGCACTTTTCATCGGTCCGGCAGATTTGTCCTTCGATCTGAAAGCACGCCAGTCACCGCTGAAGTATGACGAGTGCCTGAGCCGCATCGTGGATGCGGCGAAAGGGCAGGGGAAGGGCTGCGGCATCCTCGTCCGTCATGCCGATGATCGCGAAAAACTGAAGAAACTGGGCTTTGAGTGGCTGGCGATGGACTCGGATCTCTCGCTGGTGCGGGAGGGTTTTCGGCGGAATTTGGCAGAGGCTCGATCGTGGTGAAATAAACCGACATTTTTCTGTGCGTTGGCGTTTTCGGCCTACTCTCGGCGCTCCTTTTTTATCTTCCAACCCACCATGACTGTATCCCCCGCTATTCAATCTAAGATCGTCGAGCTCTGCCAGACCCTCATCAATGATGAGGAGGTGCAAAATGCCCGTCAATGCGCAGAGTCCTTTCTCGCCGATGAAGCGGCCGTGAAGCAGTACCGTGAGATGGCGACGCTGGGCCGCGCTTTGCACCAGAAGCAGCATCATGGTGAAGAGCCGACAGGGGAAGAAATCACTCAATTCAATGCCCAGCAGGAGCGCTGCGAGGCGAATCCGGTCATCGTCGGCTTTCTGGGGGCTCAAGAGACTCTCAGTGGCGTGGCCGAGACGCTGAATGCCTGGATCGCACGCAGCCTGGAAAGTGGCCGGGTGCCCGCAGCGGAGGAAATGGAGAAAAAAGGCGGCTGTGGAGAAGGCTGTGGCTGCCATTGATGGCAATCGCAGCAGCAGATCAGACTGCTAGTTCCTCATCCAACAAAGCCGTGAGTTGAAGCACTCGGCTCGAGACCGCTGTGCGGTTTGTTGTGGTTGTTTCATGAGGTGCGGGCATGTGGCGAATGGTGCCTCGGAGCATTTCCCTTTGACCCTGGGAGGGCTGGACGCTAACAACCGCGTTCTTTCTCACCCTCCTTTCCCCACCCAACTCATGGCCGATTCTGACCGCCAGCATACCCTCGCCAAGCCTGTCTCGATGAAAGGCACCTCGCTGCATACCGGCGAGGAGGTCACTCTCACTCTCCAGCCTGCGCCGGAGAATTTCGGCTTCAAATTCCGGCGCATCGACCTGGAGGACAAGCCCTTCATCCCTGCGCTGGTCGAAAAAGTGCAGAAAGTGGAGCGTGCGACCACCATCGCAGAGGGCGGTGTGAATGTGCATACCGTGGAGCATGTGATCTCCGCGCTAGCTGGCATGGGCGTGGATAATTGCATCATCGAAATGGATGCGAATGAGCCGCCCATCGCAGATGGCAGTGCGCTGCCCTTTGTCGAGCTGATCAAGTCTGCCGGTCTGGCAGAGCAAAAAGAGGCGCGGCGTGTTTTTGAGGTTCGGGAGCCGATTTACCAGGAAACTCGTGGCGGCACCATCCTGACCATCGTGCCGGACAAGAAATTCCGCGTTTCCTGCACCAATGTGGGGCCAGATGGTCGTTTCACGCAGTATTTCAGCGTGGAGATCAATCCAGAGACGTATGAGAAGGAAATCGCCGCTGCACGGACCTTTGTTTACTACGAAGACATCGCTCCGCTGATGGAAAAGGGCCTGATCAAAGGCGGCACGCTGGAGGCTGCGATCGTCATCCGTGGCGATGCGCTACTCTCCAAGCAGCCGCTGCGTTTCCCAGATGAATTCGTGCGGCATAAGATCCTAGACATCGTGGGTGATCTCATGCTCTCAGGCAAGCGCATCACTGGCCATGTCATCGCTGTGCGTCCTGGTCATGGCCCGAATACGGAGCTGGCACGAGCCATCGTGAAGCAATACGAGACGATGCGCAGCATGGTCCCCGCACCGATGCATATCCCTAGCGGGGAGGCCGTCCTCGACATCAATGAGGTCATGCGCATCCTGCCGCATCGTTACCCCTTCTTACTGGTAGATCGCGTGATCGGCTTTGAGGGCAGCACGAAGTGCCGCGCCATCAAGAACGTCACGATCAATGAGCCTTTCTTTGAAGGCCATTTCCCCGGCCATCCCGTCATGCCCGGAGTGCTCCAACTGGAGGCGATGGCTCAAGTCGCCAGCATCGTGCTCCTGCGCATGCCGGAGCATCAGGGCCGCATCGGCTACTTCCTCAGTGCCAATGAGGTGAAATGGCGGCGCCCTGTGCTGCCAGGCGACACACTCGTGATCGAGACAGAGATGACGAAAGTGAAGCGCAGCGTGGCCCAGGCCATCGGGCGCTGCCTCGTCAATGGCCAAGTCGTCTCTGAGGCGGAGTTGATGTTCAGTGTCGTCGATCGCTGAGCCGTCTGGAGAGCCTCCGTCACGCGTCTTTTTATTTCTTTCCCTCTGTGATTCATCCCACCGCTATTATTGATCCTAGCGCCCAAATCGGCGCAGACTGCCACATCGGCCCATACTGCATCATCGGTGCAGACGTCGTGCTTGGAGATGGTTGCTGGCTCCAGCATCACGTCACGATCATGGGTCCGTCCCGCATCGGGAAAGGGAATAAATTTTACGCCTATGGCAGCATCGGCCAGCAGACGCAGGATTTGAAGTATCAAGGAGAGCCCACATGGCTCGAAATGGGCGATAACAACACCTTTCGTGAATTTTGCACCGTCCACCGTGCCACAGCCCCGAACGACAAAACGCGGATCGGCAGTCACAATAACTTCCTCAGCTACGTCCACATCGCGCATGATTGCGTAGTCGGGAACCATGTGATTTTCTCCAATAACGGCACGCTAGCGGGCCACGTCACGGTGGAGGACCACGTCATCCTCGGAGGCCTCAGTGCGGTGCATCAGTTCTGCCGTATCGGCCAGCGCAGCATCATCGGTGGTTGTGCCAAAATCGTGCAAGACATCCCGCCTTTTTGCACGGTGGATGGGAATCCTGCTCGTGCGCGGGGGCTTAACATCGTCGGGCTCCAGCGTGCTGGCTTTAGCCGTGAGCAGATGCATGCTCTTCGCGGCACCTTCCGTAAAATTTATCGCAGCGGCTTGAACAATGCTCAAGCCATCGAAGAACTGCGTGCCGATGGCGAACTCACACCAGAATCAGCAGCCTTTGTCGAATTCGTTGCCTCAACAAAGCGTGGCATCACTCCAGGTGGAAAATCATCTGGAGATGATGATGCGTAACAAGAAAAAGCAGGAAGCATGGCAACCATTCCATGCTTCCTGCCGGTGTTTTTTAGAGGTTCAGGCTATTGGGGGGAGAGTTTAGGCCAGAGTCTTTGCGCGGGATTTGCGGACTGGCTTGGAATTGGTTTTTGGAATGATCGTGGGGCGGAACGCGTCGCCGAAGAGATAAGCACGAGCACTATCCACCTGGCCAGAGACTCGGCGATGCCACTTCGAGAATTCTTTACCCAGTCGCTCCTCTGCATCTGAAATCTGGAGGGCGTCATCTAGGCTCAAGTGCTCAGTGCTGAGCTCCAAGTGAAAGGTGATCTCGGGGATATGCAATTCCACGGCCTCGAACATGTCCATCACGCGTGCCGCGTAGCTGGTATCCCAGATTTTGTCGTCCTCATCGTAACTGCTCGTGACAAGATGGGCGATGAGGTATTCTGCATTGTCAGAATAGACCTCTGCTGCCTCTGTGACGCTTTCAAAGCTTTCCCGATCTGCTGTGACTGGCAGCACGACCGTTACAGCTACCCCCATGTCATGCAGGACATTCTCCAGCTCATTCGCTTCGTAAAAGGCATTGAAGGCCTCCCCTAAACCAGTGGCGATTTCCAAGATTGTGACATCGGAAGCATCCACCTGGGAAATGAAGGAACGTGGAGTCAATGTGTCCACATCCAGAACCTTGCTGCCTGGGGTGGGGGTGGCGTCTTCCTCAGCAAGGCTCAGGAGACGATGATCAACGCCATATTCGGCGAGATAGCGAGTGAGGCAGAGGGAAAGCGTGCTCTTGCCGGTGCCAGGATAGTCGTTTTGGATGAGGATCAGCTTTTTCATAGTTGGATGCTTAATTGCACAGCCATTGTGCTAATTATAGAAAGTATTGCAAGCATAATATTTCGTTTTTGTTAAAATTTAACAAAAAACCGCCAGTTTCTGCTTTTGAAGCCTGTTTTTAACGACTTTCCTACACCTATGCCTGGTAGTGGAATTGAGCATTTCTGCCCAAAAATGAAGAATTGCTGCAGGGGCCATGGATTTGTCCGATCCCTGAAAAAGCATGGTAGTTGCGTCGATTGAGGCTGAATGCCTGGTCAGAAATACCTGCTTAAAGCTTGGAAGACTCAGCGCAGAAAATGTTAGGCTGTCAGGACCCCTGGAAATCGGTAGCTGTACTGCATACAATGGAAGCTAACGAAGCTCGTTTGAAGGAGTTGGTATCAAAGTTGGAAAAACACTTTGACACCTGGGGGAGACCTCCTACTCTCCGGCCACTTTTTCGTGAGGCTGCCGGGACGCATTGTCTCTTGACGTTTAGGTCAAGATTCACCGTGTCCCGGTTTCTTTGTCGAAAGAGGAGGAGGCTCCTTTTCCACAGGGCCGCCGCTAGGAATACGCTGTTATAGCTCAGTGGTAGAGCACGTCCTTGGTAAGGACGAGGTCGAGGGTTCAAATCCCTCTAACAGCTCCATGCGGCTGCTTTTGGCGAGAGGGGTTCCCGACGAACAAACAAACGAACACGCACCCCCTACTCATCTTACTCCATGGCCAAAGAAGCATTCCAACGCAACAAGCCGCACGTCAACATCGGCACCATCGGCCACGTTGACCACGGCAAAACAACACTCACCGCCGCCATTACCACGGTCCTTTCCAAGAAGGGATTCGCCCAGGCGAAGGCTTACGATCAAATCGACGCAGCTCCTGAAGAAAAAGAGCGCGGCATTACGATCAATACTGCCCACGTGGAGTATGAAACCGACAAGCGTCACTACGCTCACGTGGACTGCCCTGGCCACGCTGACTACGTCAAAAACATGATCACTGGCGCTGCCCAGATGGACGGAGCTATCCTCGTGGTCTCCGCTGCTGATGGCCCGATGCCCCAGACTCGTGAGCACATCCTGCTCGCTCGTCAGGTCGGCGTGCCCGCCCTTTGCGTGTTCATGAACAAAGTGGACATGGTGGACGACGCTGAACTGCTCGACCTCGTCGAGATGGAAGTGCGTGACCTCCTTTCCAAATACGACTTCCCAGGTGATGAAATCCCGATCGTGAAGGGCTCCGCCCTCAAGGCTCTCGAAGGAGACGCCACCCACGAAGCCAACATCCATAAGCTCATGGATGCCGTGGATAGCTACATCCCGCTGCCAGAGCGTCCGATCGACAAAGACTTCCTCATGCCTGTGGAAGACGTGTTCGCTATCGAAGGTCGTGGTACGGTCTGCACTGGCCGTGTCGAGCGTGGCATCGTCAAGAAGATGTCCGAAGTCGAAATCATCGGCATTCGTCCAACCGCCAAGACCACCGTCACGGACATCGAAATGTTCCGCAAGCTGCTCGACGAAGGTCGCGCTGGCGACAACGTGGGTCTCCTCCTCCGCGGCACCAAGAAGACCGACATCGAGCGCGGTCAGGTCATCGCGAAGCCAGGCTCCGTCACTCCGCATAAGAAGTTCAAGGCAGAAGTTTACGTCCTTTCCAAGGACGAAGGCGGCCGTCACACGCCGTTCTTCAACAACTACCGCCCACAGTTCTACTTCCGCACGACGGACGTGACTGGCTCTGTGACCCTTCCTGAAGGTGTCGAAATGGTGATGCCTGGCGACAACGTCTCCATCACCGTGGAACTGATCACACCGATCGCCATGGAGAAGACTATCCGCTTCGCAATCCGTGAAGGCGGCAAGACCGTCGGTGCCGGCCGTGTGGCTGACATCCTCGACTAGTCCACCTTGCAGGTTCGTTTGTTCCGAAATCCCGCCGGGTCTGGCGACAGACCCGGCGGTGATTTCATCTCTGGTGACAGGGAAGGGGAACGCGGACTTGCCAAACCGTCCATCGTTTGTTATTCCATCCGGGAAGCGTTCCACGCCATACACAGGCCAGTAGCTCAATTGGTAGAGTAGCGGTCTCCAAAACCGTTGGTTGGGGGTTCGAGTCCCTCCTGGCCTGCCAGCGTGTCACTTTCTTTGCCGGATTCCTTTCAGTCAGTTTCTCATTTCGCCGCACATCCAGCAGCCCTTCCGAACGCTCCATCCATGATCAGCCGCATCCGCAAATACATCTCCGAGGTCTTCCTCGAACTGCGCAAGGCCAACTGGCCCTGGGATTCGAAAGAAAAAGGCTTCGCTAAGTACCGCGAACTGAACGAGTCCACCGTGATCGTCTTCATTGCCATGATTCTACTTGGTGCCTTTGTCGCCGTGTTTGACGTCTCCTTCCGTGAGGCTTTCCAGGCCGCCCAGATCTGGCTCGCCAAGTGACCTGACCTCCCATTTTTGTTTTCCCGCCGTCCGTCGGCCTCGCAATCCCGCGACTTCAGTTTTCCTTTTTTACTCTTCCTCACTCCTATGGGCGCCATTCCAGCAGCACGAGATCAGTGGTACGTCATCCACGTACGTTCCGGCCTTGAAAAAAAGGTCTTGGAAAGCATGCAGCGCCGCATCCAGACCGAGGAAATGAGCGACTACATCTTTGAAGTGCTCGTTCCCATGGAGCGTGTCTCCGAGGTGAAGAAGGGCAAGCGCAGCGAGACCAACCGTAAATTCTTCCCCGGCTACGTCATCTGCAATTGCCACCTGCTCGACGAGCACAATCGCCTTGTCGACAAAACCTGGTACTTCGTCAAAGAAACAGACGGCGTCCTCAACTTCGCCGGTGCCAAAGACCATCCCATCCCCATGCGGGCAAAGGAAGTCGAGGCCATGCTCGCCCAGGCCCGTGAGCGAGAAGACAGCGCGGTGCCAAAAATCGCCTTCAGCCCCGGAGACAGCGTCCGGGTGGCCGATGGCCCCTTCGAAAGCCAGATTGGCACCGTCGAGGAGATCGACCCCGAGCGCGGAGTCCTACGAGTCTCAGTCAATATCTTCGGACGTTCTACCCCAGTCGATCTCGAGTACTGGCAGGTCGAAAAAGCCGACGCCGCATAATTTCCTTCTCCCGCATTGCTTCGCAGCTTCATTTTCCCAAAAAACACAACCTAAGGAACCCCGCACATGGCCAAAGAAATCGTCAAACAAATCAAATTGCAGATCAAAGCCGGCGCCGCCAATCCCGCGCCGCCCATCGGCCCCGCGCTCGGTCAGGCTGGTGTCAACATCATGGCCTTCTGCAAAGAGTTCAATGCAGCGACCCAGAAAGCCGGCGGCGATGTGCTCCCCACTGTCATTACTGTCTATAAAGACAAGTCCTTCACCTTCATCACCAAGCAGCCGCCGGCCTCGAACCTGCTGAAAAAAGTCGCAAACATCGCCTCCGGCTCTAGCGAAGCGAACAAGAAGAAAGTCGCGAAAATCACCAAGGCGCAGCTCCTCGAAGCCACCAAGGCCAAGCTCGCTGACCTGAACACCACTGACCTCGAGCGTGCCTCCCGCATTATGGCCGGCACCGCCCGTCAGATGGGCATCGAAATCCTCGATTAATCCCCCTTCCTCTTTCACCCCCAACCCAGCGCAGGAGAACACCCGTTCGTCAACACTGCACCACCACCATGCAAACCCGCAGCAAACGCTACAAAAAAGCCGCCGAGATGATCCCGGCAGGAAAGGCCTTCTCACTTGAAGAAGCCGCCGATCTCCTGCGCAAGCTCCCTGGCACCAAGTTCAACCAGACCGTCACCCTTTCCTTCCGCATGGGTGTCGATCCGAAGAAGTCCGACCAGATGGTCCGCGGCACCTGCCCGCTGCCTCACGGCTCTGGTAAATCCGTTCGTGTCGCCGTTTTCGCCATTGGTAACGCCGCTGAGGCCGCCAAGGCCGCTGGCGCAGAAATCGTCGGATTTGAAGACCTCATCGCCAAGGTGAAAGAAGGCTTCCTCGACTTCGATGTCGCCATCGCAACTCCAGCAGCCATGAACGAAGTGCGTAAACTCGGTAAGCAGCTCGGTCCCCGTGGTCTGATGCCCAATCCGCGTACGGGTACCGTCACCGACGACACCGCTGGAGCCATCAAGGCCGTCAAAGCGGGTCGTGCGGACTTCAAACTCGACAAAAATGGTAACATCGCCTCTGGCGTCGGCAAAATGAGCTTTGAGACTACCCAGCTTGCTGACAACGCCCGCAGCCTCATCGAAGCCGTCGTCCGTGCCAAGCCCGCCTCTGCCCGTGGCCGCTACGTGGAAACCATCACACTCGCCTCGACCATGTCGCCCGCTGTGCGCATCGACGTCGCTAAATACATCAAACTCTAACCCCTGCGCAGACCCTGAATCATGAAAGCTGAAAAAACACTGCTCATCGAAGACACTCTGCGCCGAGTGAACGCATCCCCGTTCCTGCTCGTCGTCGATTATACCGGCCTGAAGGTCGATAAGTTCGCCGAGCTGCGCAAGCGCCTCAGCGCCGTCGGAGCCGAGATCCACGTTTTCAAAAACAACCTGGTGAAAAAGGCCACTGAAAAGGCCGGTTTCCCCAGCGATCTCAGCACTCACCTCACTGGTCAGAGTGCCTTCGTCACCGGCGTGAAGGAAATCTTCGCCACCGCGAAGATTATGAAAAACTTCGCCGCTGAATTCGAAAAACCGGTCATGAAGGCCGGCATCCTTGAAGGAAAGCTCCTCGACGTCGCCACCATCAAGGTGCTCGCCGATCTGCCCTCCCGCGAAGCTCTCTACTCGCAGCTCCTCGGCGTGCTCCAAGCTCCTGCCTCCTCCCTCGCTCGTGCCCTCAAGGCCAAAGCAGAGAAGGAAGGTGCTCCTACCGAAGCCGCTGCTTAATCCCGCATTATCTGAACTGATACCCAATTTGACCAGATGGCCCGTCACACGGCCTGAACACATAAACACCCAATGGTTCCTCGCCGGAGCGAAAGCTTTTGCTCTTAAATCATCCGATGCTTCGGAAAGCGGCGACACCGACAAACTAACATGGCTGACCTAAATAAAATCGTTGAAGAACTGAGCGGCTTGACCGTCCTCGAAGTCTCTGAACTCGTCAAAACCCTCGAAACCAAGTGGGGCGTGAGCGCTGCTGCTCCTGTCGCTGCCGCTGGTGGTGGAGGTGCTGCTGCTGCACCTGCTGCTGAAGAGAAGACCGAATTCGACGTCATCCTGACCGATGGCGGCGCGAATAAGATCGGCGTCATCAAAGAAGTCCGCGGCGTCGTCCCGGGCCTCGGCTTGGCTGAAGCGAAGAAGCTCGTCGAGAGCGCTCCGCAGACCCTCAAGGAAGGCGTCAAGAAGGAAGAGGCGGAAGAAATCAAGAAGAAGATGGAAGCCGCCGGCGCCAAGGTCGAGATCAAGTAATCTCACCCTCGTTCCTCAACTCACATACGCTCTTTGGCCGCGTGGCGGCAGTTTTAAGACTACACCACGCGGCCCTGAGCGGCCCTATAAGCAAATCTTTCCCCTCCTTTTTGATTCCTGCTCTTGCTCTTCCTCTCACTCTCCCACTGGAGAGACCAGAGACGAAGGGCAAGAGCGAGAGCAAAAAGCTGAAAAATCTCCCAAACATAGCATGATAGGCACTTTTCTCGAATTCCTCACTCAACGCGGCGAAGGCTGCGTGGCGGGGTTTTCGTGCGAAATGGCCTCTTCTGCGTCCCATCTCGCCTCCCGCAGCATCTCGGCCCCTCAGCCGTTTTGCCGCCAGGCGTCTTTCGCGCCGTGTGCGGCCGAGTTCAGACTCATCGCCTGAATTCCGCCGCGCACAGCGCATTTTGCCACCCCACCTCGTCCTTAAACCCGTCCTCACGTCCCATGTCCCAGCGCACTAACTTTGGCAAGATTCACGAAGTCGCCGAGCCGCCGAATCTCATCGAGATCCAGCTCCGCTCGTACGAGGAATTCCTTCAAAAGAACGTCCTCCCCTCCAAGCGCAAAGACGTGGGTCTCCAAGCCGTGTTCCGCGAGGTCTTCCCCATCTCCAGCTATGATGAGAAGATGTCCCTCGACTTCGTCATGTACGAAATCGGCGAGCCGAAGCTCACCGCCCTCGAAGCCATCCGTGAGGCAGAAACTTTCTCCGCGCCTCTCTACGTCACTTATGAGCTGAAGGATGAAGCCGGTGCCAAGCAAGAGCGTGTTTACATGGGTGAAATCCCCATCATGACCGTCCGTGGCACCTTCGTCATCAATGGTGCTGAGCGTGTCGTCGTCTCCCAGCTCCACCGCTCCCCTGGTATCTGCTTTGAGCAGACACAGCATCTTAATGGCCGCTGGCTCCATGGCTTCCGTATCATCCCAGACCGTGGTACTTGGCTGGAAGTCCAGTTCGACACGAATGACCTCCTCTACGTCTATCTCGATCGTCGCCGCCGCCGCCGTAAATTCCTGGCCACCACGCTCCTGCGTGTGATCGGCTTCCCGCATGATGAGGACATCCTGAAGCTCTTCTACGACATCCAGGATCTCAAAATCAAAGAGTCCCTCACCGAAGAAGACCTCGCCAATAAGATCCTCTTCAAAGACGTGCTCGATGGCGAGCTCATCGTAGCCCGTGCCTATGAGCCACTCACCTCTGGCGTGTGCCGCCAGCTCCAGCAGCTCGGCCACAAGTCGGTGAAAATCGTCAATGCCTCCCCGGAAGACCTCCTCATCACCTCTCTGCGTAAAGACACCGCTCGTGATGAAGACGAAGCGCTCAAAGAAATCTACCGCCGCCTCCGCCCTGGTGATCCGCCCACGACGCCGAATGCCCGCGCCCTCGTGAAGCGCCTCTTCTTTGATCCGAAGCGTTATGACCTCACTCGTGTCGGTCGTTACAAGATCAATCAGAAGCTCACGCTCAAAGTGGACAGCGACATGCGTGTCCTCGGTGCTGAGGACGTCGTCTCTGCCATGCGCTACCTCTTCAAACTGCGCGGTGGTGAAGGTCTCCTTGATGATATTGACCATCTCGGTTCCCGCCGCGTCCGTGCCGTGGGTGAGTTGCTGGCCAATCAGTGCCGTGTGGGCCTCTCCCGCACAGAACGTCTGGTCAAAGAGCGCATGACTCTCTTTGATGTGCAGATGGATACCATGACGCCCTCGAAGCTCGTCAATCCGAAGGCTCTCGCTGCCGTCGTCCGTGACTTCTTTGGTCGCAGCCAGCTTTCCCAGTTCATGGATCAGATCAATCCGCTCGCGGAACTGACCCACAAGCGCCGTCTCTCCGCTCTCGGGCCTGGTGGTCTCAATCGTGACCGCGCTGGCTTCGAAGTCCGCGACGTGCATCCTTCTCACTATGGCCGTATCTGCCCCATTGAGACGCCTGAAGGTCCGAACATCGGTCTGATCAACTCCCTCGGCGCTTACGCCCGCATCAACGAATTCGGTTTCATCGAAACACCGTATCGCCCGTGCAAAGACGGTGTCGCCGCAGAAAAAACGGAGTACCTCACTGCCGATCAGGAAGAAAATCACTACATCGCCCAGGCGAACAACCCTGTGGACGAAAAAGGCCGCTTCACTGGGGCCAAGATCACCGTGCGCTATCGTGGCGACTTCATCGAAGTCGAGCCGGAGAAAGCTACTCTCATGGACGTGTCTCCGAAGCAGCTCGTCTCTGTCGCCGCCGCACTCATCCCATTCCTTGAGCACGATGACGCCAACCGCGCTCTGATGGGCTCGAACATGCAGCGCCAGGGCGTGCCGCTTCTCGAAGCGGAGGCACCCTTCGTCGGCACGGGTATGGAGGGCAAAGCCGCCCGCGACTCCCGCGCCGTCATCGTCGCAGATGCGAACGGCACCGTCGCCGCATCCACCGCAGACGTGATCATCGTCACCAAAGACGGCGATCTGCCCTGCAAAGAAGACAAATTCCTCGCAGACCCTCTCAAATCCGTCGTCACCGACGAAGAAAAAGGCGTCTATGTCTATCCGCTGCGTAAGTTTGGCCGCAGCAATGCCGGCACCTGCATCAATCAGCGCCCACTCGTCAAAGACGGCCAGAAGATCAAAAAAGGCGATGTCATCGCCGATGGTCCCTGCACCGAGAATGGCGAACTCGCCCTCGGCAAGAACATGCTCGTCGCGTTCATGCCTTGGAACGGTTACAACTTCGAAGACGCCATCGTCATCAGCCGCCGCATCGTGAAGGAGGACATCTACACCTCCATCCACATCGAGGACTTTGAAGTCATCGCTCGTGACACGAAGCTCGGGCCTGAAGAAATCACACGCGACATTCCAAATGTCGGTGATGAGGCTCTGAAGAATCTCGATGCCCAGGGTGTCGTGCGTATCGGTGCTGAAGTGAAGCCTGGCGACATCCTCGTCGGTAAAATCACTCCAAAATCCGAGACCGAGCTCGCTCCTGAAGAGCGCCTCCTGCGTGCCATCTTCGGTGAAAAAGCTGCTGACGTAAAAGATACCTCCCTTCGCGTGCCCTCAGGCTGCGCCGGTATCGTCATGGATGTCCGCGTCGCGAACCGCACCAGCGGTCAAGACTCCGATAAGGAAAAACTCAGCCCAGCTGAGTACAAGCGCCAGATCAAGCAGATCGAAGAAGATTATCGCCAGAAGAAAGAAGAGCTCTCCGATCAGCTCACCGACCGCTTGGAAGAAATCATCGGCGAGGACAAGCTCGACAATGACATCGTCAACGGCCAGACCGGTGAAATCATCGTCGCTGCGGGCAAAAAAGTGTCCAAAGCCATGCTGCGCCGTGTCGCAGAAAACTACGACAGCATCGAAATGGATGCCTCGCCCATGCGCAACAAGGTCTTTGATGCCATTCAGACCTTTGAGCAGAAATTCGGCGATGCTGACACCGAGCGTGAGCGTAACCTCGATAAAATCGAGAGCACCGAAACGGCTACCGAGTCGAACGTGGTCAAACAAGTCCGTGTTTTCGTCGCCGCGAAACGTAAACTCTCCGTCGGTGATAAGATGGCCGGCCGCCACGGTAACAAAGGCGTCGTCGCCACCATCGTCCCAGAAGAAGACATGCCCTTCCTCGAAAACGGCGTGCCGGTGGACATCTGCCTCAACCCTCTCGGCGTGCCTTCACGCATGAACGTCGGTCAGGTGCTTGAAACCCACCTCGGCATCGCTGCCAAGGCCCTCGGCCTCAAGATTGCCACGCCGGTCTTCGACGGTATCCACGAGTCCAAGATCATGGACTTCATCAAGGACGCCAAAAAGCAGCCTGGTTACGAGTGGATGGGCCTCAACGGCAAATCCCGGCTCTACGACGGCCGCACGGGCGAACCCTACGCACAGGACACCGTCGTTGGTTACATCTACATGCTGAAGCTGGGCCACCTTGTCGCCGACAAGATTCACGCCCGTGCTGTCGGTCCCTACTCGCTCGTCACACAGCAGCCGCTGGGTGGTAAGGCGCAATACGGCGGCCAGCGCTTCGGTGAAATGGAGGTCTGGGCACTTGAAGCCTACGGCGCCGCCTACACGCTGCAGGAGCTCCTCACCGTCAAATCCGATGACGTGCAGGGCCGCACACGTATTTACGAGCAGATCGTCAAAGGAGACCACGCCCTCCAGGCTGGCACACCAGAGTCGTTCAACGTGCTCATCAAAGAAATGCAGTCCCTCGGACTCGACATCAAAGTCCACAAGCGTGCAGGCTCAGAAGAGCCCGTCGCTGAACTGGAAGGTCTCGAGCGCTTCGCCACCGCCGCAGGCATGTAATCCGTATTCCCACAAGAAAGAGAACCAAGCCAGCTAACCACCTTACTCCTTCAAAAATATGTCAGAACCCAGCTTGAAAGAAATCTTCGGGGAAACCAAACCGGCGAGCGAATTCGACTACGTGTCGATCTGCATCGCCTCACCAGACCGCATCCGCGGCTGGTCCTCCGGCGAAGTCAAAAATCCGGAAACCATCAACTACCGCACCTTCAAGCCCGAAAAAGGCGGCTTGTTCTGCGAGCGTATTTTTGGACCTACCCGTGACTGGGAGTGTGCTTGCGGCAAATACAAGCGCATCAAGCACAAAGGCGTCATCTGCGACCGCTGCGGTGTCGAAGTGACTCTTTCCCGCGTGCGTCGTGAGCGCATGGGCCACATCGAGCTCGCCGTCCCGGTGACGCACATTTGGTTCTACAAGTGCATGCCTTCCCGCATCGGCCTCATGCTCGACATGACCGCCCGCTCGCTGGAACGCGTCATCTACTACGAAGACTACATGGTCGTCGATCCAGGCGGCACCCCGCTCCAGCGCGGTCAGCTCCTCGGTGAAGTCGAGCTTCGTGAGGCTGAAGAGCAATACGGCGCAGACGCCTTCCGCGTCGGCATGGGAGCCCAGGCCATCCGTGACATCTTCGCTCAGATCAATCTGACGGATGCCATCAAGGAACTGCAGGAAGCGATGGGCAAAACCCGCTCCAAGCAGACACGCAAGAAGCTCGCCAAGCGTCTCAAGCTCTGCCAAGGCTTCGCCGAGGCACACAGCCGCCCAGAGGCGATGATCATGGAGGTCCTCCCCGTCATCCCGCCGGATCTCCGTCCGCTCGTTCCGCTCGAAGGTGGCCGCTTCGCTACCTCTGACCTCAACGACCTCTATCGTCGCGTCATCAACCGCAACAACCGTCTCAAAAACCTCCTCCAGCTCCGCACACCGGATGTCATCATCCGCAATGAAAAGCGCATGCTCCAGGAGGCCGTCGATGCCCTCTTTGACAACGGTCGCCACGGCCGCCCAGTCACTGGCGCAGGCAATCGCCCGCTCAAATCCCTCTCCGACATGCTCAAAGGCAAGTCTGGCCGCTTCCGTCAGAACCTACTCGGCAAGCGCGTGGACTACTCTGGTCGTTCCGTTATCGTGATCGGTCCAGAACTCAGCCTCCACCAATGCGGTCTGCCCAAGAAGATGGCGCTGGTCCTATTCGAGCCCTTCATCATTCGTCGCTTGAAGGAAATGGGCCTCGTCCACACTGTCCGCAGTGCCAAGAAGATGATCGAGCGCCGTACGCCGGAAGTCTGGGACATCCTGGACGAAGTGACCCGCGGTCACCCTGTCTTCCTCAACCGCGCTCCCACACTCCACCGCCTCTCGATCCAGGCTTTCGAGCCGAAACTTATCGAAGGTGAGGCTATCCGTGTCCACCCACTCGTTTGTACGGCTTACAATGCTGACTTCGACGGTGACCAGATGGCTGTGCACGTCCCTCTTTCCGTAGAGGCACAGATGGAGGCCCGCCTCCTCATGCTCGCTCCGAACAACCTGTTCTCGCCTGCATCCGGGAAGCCCATCATGAACCCCAGCCAGGACATTCCCCTCGGCTGCTTCTTCCTCACCTACCTGCGTGAGATGCCGAACCATGACAAAAAGAAGAGCGATCATCCAGACCGCATTCCGATGTTCAATGACCCGGCAGAAGTCGAATTCGCCCTCACAGAAGGCGGCATGCTGGTCAACGATAAGATCCTCTATCGCAATCCAGACTACAATCAGCCAAAGCGTGCTTACGGAGACCCCTCCAAGCCCGTCATCGAAACCACCGCTGGTCGCGTACGCTTCAATGAAATCTGGCCAGAAGGCCTCGGCTTCATCAACACCAACGTCGGCAAGAAACAGATCTCCGACATCATCTGGCGCTGCTTCCAGACCGTCGGCCAGCATGGCACGGTGCTCGCACTCGACCGTCTGAAATCCCTCGGCTTCCGTGAAGCCTCAAAATCTGGCTGCTCCATCGGTATCACCGACATGGTCATCCCAGACGCCAAAAAAGTCGGCGTCGAAAAAGCCTACAAAGAGATCGAAGAAGTCGATAAGCAACATCGCCGCGGTATCATCACCCAGGGTGAGCGTTATCAGAAGATCATCGACATCTGGACCCAGGTCGGTGAGCAGGTCACCAATGAGCTCTTCCGCACCCTCGAGTACAACGACGGTAAGAAGCAGCACAACCCGCTCTACGTCATGGTCACCTCCGGTGCCCGTGGTAACCGCACCCAGATCAAGCAGCTCGCTGGCATGCGCGGCCTCATGGCCAAGCCCTCCGGTGAGATCATTGAGCGCCCCATTATCTCGAACTTCCGTGAAGGCCTCAGCGTGCTCGAATACTTCATCTCCACGCACGGTGCTCGTAAGGGCCTCGCTGACACGGCGCTGAAGACCGCTGACTCGGGCTACATGACTCGTAAGCTCGTCGATGTCTCCCAAGACGTCATCATCACTGAGCAGGATTGCGGCACTGCCAATGGCATTACCTTGTCCTCCATCTATCAGGGTGATGAAGAAATCGTCGATCTGAAGACCCGCATCTATGGCCGCACAAGCTGCGAAACCATCCATGACCCCGTGGATAAGAGCGTCGTGATCAAGGCAGGTCAGCTCGTCCAGGAAAATGAGGCAAATCACCTCATGAAGATCGGCGTCGAGAAGCTGAAAATCCGCTCCGTCCTCTCCTGCGAGAGCAAGCGCGGCTGCTGTGCCAAGTGCTATGGTCTCCACCTCGGTACTCAAAAGGTCGCCCGCATCGGGGAAGCCGTCGGTATCGTCGCTGCCCAGTCCATCGGCGAGCCTGGAACTCAGCTCACCATGCGTACCTTCCACACGGGTGGTGCTGCTATGAGTGCTTTCAAACAGCCCTTCATCGTCGTCAAAAACGCTGGTATCCTGCGCCTCACCGACATCCGCACCGTGCAGACTGTCGAAGGCAACTCGATCGCCCTCACCAAAAATGGTGCTCTCACCATTCACGACGAAGACGGCCGCGAACTAGAGAGCCATAAGCTCCTCATCGGTGCCATCATCGCCAAGCCCGAAGGTGCCCACATCAAAAAAGGCGAGCAGATCGTCATCTGGGACCCCTACAGCATCCCGATCATCACCGAAAAAGCCGGTAAAGTGGAATTCCGCGACATGATCGCCGGAATTACCTTCACCAAGGAAAAGAACGAATCCACCGGCAACGAAGAAATCGTCGTCATCGAGCACAAAGAAGACCTGCATCCGCAGATCGTCATCTCCGACCCGAAAACGCACGAAGTCCTCGCCAGCTACACCATTCCAGCCGGCGCTCACATCAACGTCAAAAACAACGAGAAAGTCGAAGGCGGTACGACCATCGCCAAGACGCCTCGTAAGGCCTCCAAGACCAAGGACATCACCGGTGGTCTTCCCCGTGTGGCCGAGCTCTTTGAAGCTCGCAAGCCCAAGGACGCCTGCGAAATCGCTCGTATTGACGGCATGATCGAAATCGGTGGCCTTGTCCGTGGCAAACGCCGCGTCATCATCACCGACCCGACCACTGGCCAGCAGGAAGAGCATCTCATCCCTCGCTCCAAGCATATCCTCGTCACCAATGGCGACCACGTCAGCAAAGGTGACCAGCTCACCGATGGACCTGTCGTCCCGCATGACCTCCTGGAAATCCTTGGCCCGCAGGCCCTCCGTGAGCACCTCGTCAACGAAGTCCAGGAAGTGTACCGTGCCCAGGGCGTGGAAATCAACGACAAGCACGTCGAGATCATCATCCGCCAGATGCTGCGCAAAGTGAAAGTCACCGATCCGGGCGATACCAGCTTCCTCTGGGGCGACCAGATCGACCGTGGCGAATTCGAGAAGGAAAATGCACGCGTCTCCGACGAAGGTGGTAAGCCTGCTGAGGCCGAGCCCGTGCTTCTCGGTATCACCAAGGCCTCGATCGAGACCGAGTCCTTCATCTCTGCTGCTTCCTTCCAGGACACCACCCGCGTCCTCACCGAAGCCGCGACACTGGCCAAAAACGACCTGCTGCGTGGCTTCAAAGAGAACGTCATTATGGGGCATCTCATCCCTGCCGGAACCGGTTTCCTCAAAAACCGCAACTTCGACATCCACGAGACAGAAACCGTCCTTCCACAAGAAGAAGCGGCCTAAGCGTCTCCTCCATCGAGAATCCATCTCCACACCGCCTCCGTGCCTTCAAAAGCCGGAGGCGGTTTTTTGTATACCCCACACCCATCGTGAGAGCGGGAGTCAGCGCTGGCTTGGACTTCTCACTCCATTGTCATGAGCAAAAGTGCCCAGTGCTCGCCATTGAGAGCTGAGATCATTTTTTGGCGATGATGACACGAAGACAGACCGAAGTGCCAGCCCCCGCACGGAGAGCAAGAAATCCATGCTAGCCCGCTGGCCCTGTGGCACCGCGCGAGCCGTCATATTGAGTGACGCGCAGGGGGATCGTTGCCAGCATTTGTTCCTTGTGCTGGATCAGCCAGCGGTAGAGGCCTTGGCGATCAAATTTCACCCGCTGGAGGGTGAAGACGATGTTCCGCGACACGAAGGGCGTGAATCCCGAGCTGAAGCTGACATCGACATGCGCAGGCATCGCTGGCATGCAATCGGCCCCAGTGGGATCGACGCAGCGGATGAGGAACTCATGCCTCCCTGCATCTTCTGGTTGAAAGGTGAGCCTCACAGCGATGCTGCATTGCGGATGGACGACGGGAAAGGTGGTGGCGCAGAGTGTGTCAAAGGCACCTAGGACGCAGAGCTTCCCCTGATAGTCGGAGGCGAAGTCGCAGAGGACGGAGAGCTGGAGAGTCATGAGCGTGTTATTTGCCAAACAGGCGGCGGAAGAAGCCGCCGATGCCGCTTTTCTTTGGCTGTTCGGCTGGGCGGACCTGCACTGGCTGCGCGGGCCGGACGCGTTCGGTGGGCTTGCGTTTCGGGCGGTCTGAATCCGCTTCTTCTTCATCCTCATTTTCTTCACCTTCCGCCTTTTCGCCATCAGCTGGTTTGTTGTTCATGGCGAGGAGCAGCGGGTCGTCTTTCGGTGTCTGCTCAAAGATTTTATTGAAGACCTGGCGAACGATGGGCGCAGCGATTTTGCCACCACTGATGTTTTCTCCTGGGCGGCCTTCATACACGACGGCGAAGGCGAATTTGGGGTTCTTTGCGGGTAGGAAGCCAGAGAACCAGGCGAGGTTTTGATCCTTATCGAGCTTCCATTGTGCGGTGCCGGTTTTCCCTGCGATTTGAGCGTGTTTGATGTCTGCTGCGGTGCCTGTGCCTCCATCGCCAGAGACGACTGCGACCATGCCTTTGATGACGGCGTCGCGGTGGACGGGATTGAGGTTGATGGTTTTGCGGGGTTTGGGATCGTAGGCCATGAAGACGTTGTCGTTGTAATCCTGCACCTGTTTGACCAGCCGTGCCTGAGGTAGGTAGGTGCCATTGGCGATGCCCGCCATGGCCTGTGCGACCTGGAGTGGGCTGGAGAGCACTTGGCCCTGGCCGATGGCAGTATTCGCGATGTCGCCAGAGGCTAGTTTACTGCCGCGACGCTGGATCATGATGCTGTTGGTGGGCAAAAAGCCCTCCGCCTCAGGGATGGGTAGTCCTGTCCGCTCACCGAACCCGAGGCGTGAGCACATCCCTGTCACACTGTCTGCGCCTGCCTCGATGGCAGCGGCGTAGAACCAGGTGTTGCAGGAGTATTTGAGCGCATTGACGACGGTCATGGAGCCGTAGTCTGAGGTGCT
This sequence comes from Verrucomicrobiaceae bacterium, assembly GCA_016713035.1. Lineage (NCBI taxonomy): Bacteria > Pseudomonadati > Verrucomicrobiota > Verrucomicrobiia > Verrucomicrobiales > Verrucomicrobiaceae > Verrucomicrobiaceae bacterium. The sequence goes on along the minus strand of JADJPW010000001.1, from coordinate 1,413,886 downwards.
GTGGTTTTTGAAGGTGCGATTGCCGATCACCATCGAGGGTGGGCAGCCAAAGTAGGATTTGGTGGTCACTTTCCCGCTATCGAGGATGCCCAGTGCGGTGGCTGCCTTAAAGGTGGATGCGGGTGGGTATTCTCCACGCAGGGCACGGCCGAAAAGGGGCTTCTTCGGGTCTTCCTGGAGTTCTTTCCATTTCTGCTCGGTGATGCCTGGGATGAAGTTATTGAGGTCAAAGTAGGGGTAAGATGCCATGGCGAGGATGTCGCCGTTTTGCACATCCATGATGACCATGGCACCGCCGTTCTTGGCATGGCTGGCCAGTGCCTGCTCGGCGAACATCTGAAAGCTGGAGTCGATCGTGAGCACCACATTGCGCCCTGGCACGGGATAGCGGCGTACGTCTTCTGCGAGGCGCTTACCGTCTTGGCTGAAGAGCACGTTCACGATGCCCGGCTGGCCTTTTAAATCGCTATCGAAGGCCTTTTCGATGTCGGAGCGGCCCTCCATCTCTTCAAAGATGGAGTCGCCATCAGAGATGGGGCCCGTAGGCAGGCTACGTGTGCGGCCTGTGTAACCGATGATGTGGGAGGCACGCTGATTCTGTGGGTAATGGCGCAGATACACGCCCTGGAGCACGAGGTTGTCATTCAGAAAGGGCTCGATCTTCTTCTCCATCGTAGGAGTGATTTCTTCGCTGATGCCGTCTGCGGTGGTGGAAAAGACCAGTGGCAGCCAGCGGCGGTTTTTATAATGCGTGAGGATGCGGTCATTGGTCAGCGTCCATTGCTTACCGAGGATTTTGTTGGAGGTGGAGATGACTTGGTGGGCGAATTCCAGGATCTTGGAGTCTGGTGCGCCCTCCATGTAGGGCAGGATGATGGCTAGGTAGTTCGCCACGCGGTTCTGCGCATAGGGCACGCCATTGCGGTCCGTGATCTGGCCACGGGGCGCTGGCACGGAAAGCGAGAGCGAGCGTGCCTCACGCTGAGTTTTCCAGGAAGCATCGAGATCCACCGGTAGCGCGGCCTTCGGCGGCGGTTTTGGGGCTCCATTGGCGTCTTCATCCTCAGAGACGGGCTGCGCCTTGAGAACGACCTGAGCCGTGAGCGAGTGCTCTAGGCCGAGCCCGAGCAGGAGGGAGAGACAGATGACCAGAATGCGATTCATGGGGGGGGACGGGTCGCTACTCAGGAGGCTACCTCTCACTGACTCAGCGACGGTGCATGATGCGGGCACGCAGAACGGGCGTCAAGGCTGTGTTCGCACCCCACTTGGCAAGGCCCCCTTTGGCTAGAAAACCACCTCCTGGACACCGCACGGGCCTTGCTTGCCGCTTTTTCCCGCTCTATCAGCGCGGCCATGAGAAGCATGACTGGATTTGGCAGGGGTGAGGCACGCCGTGACGGTGTGACCTGGATGGTCGAGTGTGGCAGCGTGAACCGCAAGCAACTGGAGCTCGCCGTGAATCTGCCGCGAGACCTCGCGGAGCTGGAGGGCAGCGTGCGTGGTGTCGTAGCCGCTGCCGTATCCCGTGGCCGTGTGAATATCATCGTGCGGAGTGAATCCACCGCCTCCACCGGTGAAAATGCCGTGCAGGTGGATGAAGCGCTAGCGCGGCAGTATCACCGTGCGCTGCATTCTCTCGCGCTCAAACTGGAGCTGCCAGCAGAGGTCACGCTGCAGGATCTCATCCGCCAGCCCGGCGTCGTATCGCTCCAGCAGACCGAAACCAGCGCCGACACCGCCTGGCCCGCCATCGAGGAGGCCCTCGGCATCGCCTTGAGGCAAATGATGGCCATGCGCGAGGCAGAGGGTGCCCATCTGCGTCACGACATCGAATCCCGACTCCAGCACATCGAGGAAATCCTCACCTCCATCCGTGAGCGTGCCGCCACCGTGCCAGAGCACCAGCGCCGTGTGCTGCGCCAGCGGCTGGAGGAGGCTGGTGTGCCGCTCCCGCTCGATGATGAGCGCCTCGTCAAAGAAATCGCCCTTTTCGCAGATCGCACCGACATCTCTGAGGAGCTCTCCCGCGCCGCCAGCCATGTGAAGCAGTTCCGCGCCTACCTCGACTCCAAGGAGCCCGCTGGGCGCAGCCTCGACTTCCTGCTTCAGGAGTTTTTCCGCGAGTTCAACACCATGGGCTCCAAGGCGAACAATGCCGACATCGCCCACCATGTCGTCACCGCAAAGACCGAGCTCGAAAAAATCCGCGAGCAGGTGCAGAACGCGGAATAAACCCCTCCCGCCATGCCTACCGAACAACGCGACTGGTACGACACGCCGCTCTACTACGACATCATCTTTGATGACGGCACCGTGGCAGAGGCAGACTTCCTCGAAGGTGCCTATCAAAAGCATGCATCACCAGCAAAGGGCCGCCGTCTCATCGAGCCCGCCTGCGGCAGTGGCCGACTAGCGCTCGAAATGGCCCGCCGCGGCTGGGAAGTCGCCGGCTTCGATGGGAATGCGAACATGATCGCCTTCGCCAAGGAACGCCTCGCCTCCGCAGGCCTGAAAGCACGACTCTGGGAAGACTGGATGCAGAGCTTCACCCTACCGCGTGGAGTCCGGGGCAGCTTCGACATGGCGCACTGCCTGGTCAGCACCTTCAAATACCTGCACACGGAAAAAGACGCCACCGAGTGCCTCCAACGCGTCGCAGACGCCCTGCGCACAGGCGGCCTATTCTTCCTGGGGCTGCATTTGACCAACTACGACGCCGGTAAAGAAGAGCACGAGCGCTGGGTCGCCCGCCGTGATCGCATCCAAGTCACCTGCAACACCCACACCTGGCCCGCCGACCGCAAACTGCGGCTCGAAAAACTCCGCACCCGCCTCCAGATCACCGACTCCGGCCGCCAGCACCTCCAGGAGACGCACTGGGAGTTCCGCACCTACGATGCCGCCCAGCTCCGCCGCCTCCTACGCCGCGTCCCCTCTCTCGAATTCGTCGAATGCTACGACTTCACCTACGACCTCAGTGATCCCCGCAAGCTCGACGACAGCTACGCCGATGTCCTCCTCGTCCTGCGAAAAACCGCCGCAGATCGCTAATGGGTCACGTTTCGGCCTCTGGGCGGATTTCGATCACCACGGGCGCATCGGGCAGGGTGTGGAGATCATCCGCTTTTTCGGCGCGGCGGTAGTGGATGCCCCATAGCTGTGCGAAGGGCTCAAAACTCGTCTCATGCCGGTTTTCGATGATTTGGCGGGCTCGATCCGGTAGATCGCGCAGGCTGGCGACGCGGCTGAAAATCTTCCCGCCACCATTGTGAATGATCACAATGCGGATGCGGCGATTTGCGGGCAATTGGGCCAGAATCCACGGCGCAGCTAGATCATACAGCGCAGAGAGATCCCCCACGATCATCCACGATTCATCCACATGATCCGCCGCGATGCCCAGGAAGGTCGAAATGAGCCCGTCGATGCCATTGGCTCCACGATTGGCGAAAAAATGCGTATCCGCTGCTGCCGGTATGCGATGCAGCATGTTCCATTCGCGGATGGGTAGGCTATTGCCAAGAAACACACGGCTTCTCGCTGGGATCGCCCGTTGTAGATGCAGCATCCAATCAAGCTCCGAGCCCGGCGAAGGCACTAAGAGTGGTATCTCTGGCCGTGTAGGTGCTCCGAGCGCCGTGCAGCGTATATCCGTGCCCCAACGCAGGGTGGTCACATTCTCCCGCCGCGCCAATCCTGGGAAAAAAGCCCGCGATAGGTTCGTGACCTGCACTTCGGGTCGATTCTCCAAATCACGCCACCAGCGCCAACTCGGCACCGCGCCAATGCGCAGCACCCGCCGCGCATCGAGCTGCTGGAGTGCTCTCTCGCCACCGAAAACGAGTTGCTCGTGCAACTCCGGGAAGAGGTGCAGATTCGCCGTGGCCTCCGCGACGATGGGCAGACCACTCGCTGCCAAAACGGGTGCGATGTGCGCTGCGTCACTCGCTGTCAGACCTGCCGCGAGCACCAGAGATGCATCCACGCTGGTTACGGTCGCTTCGGCGTCCTTTCGCTCCTCGTAGTCCTTTGACGACTCAAAGTCGATGCCTGCGGCTTCGCAGGTCAGTGGCTCATCCAGGCAGACATTGAGATGCAGCGGCATGTCTGACCATTCAGCGTGATCCGCGTCGTCTGAAGTCCGCGCATAGCTGCCAAAGAGCCCTACTTGCTCGATGGCTTGCGGAGCCCCACTGCCGCGAAATCGCTCGGGGCGATCCGCCGTGACCAAAACAAGCCTTTGCGCCTGATAATAGGCCTCGATGCAGGCTGGGAGCAGCTCCGCCGCCGCAGTGCCGCTGGTCGTCACGACAGCCACCGGCCTCCGCGTGACGCCGATACGCCCCAGCGCAAAAAAGGCCGCACAGCGCTCTTCAAAGAAGTGCCACAGCCGCACACTGCGACTCTCCGCCAGTGCAGCCACCAGTGGCGCATTCCGCGCCCCTGCGGCCACGCACACCTCACGCACACCGAGTGCCGCGAGCTTGCGCAGCGTGTCTTGCACCAGGTCACGCGGATTCATGGCGTGTTAGAACTTCAATTCCTCGCCAAAGATCATCCGTGCGGCCTGCGCCACGTCTTTGTCACCACGACCGCTGAGGTTGACGAGGATGATCTGGTCCTTTTTCATCGCAGGGGCCACTTTGCGCACCTCGGCGATGGCGTGGGAGCTCTCTAGTGCAGGGATGATGCCCTCCACGGAGCTGAGCTCCTGGAAGGCGGTCAGCGCCTCGGAGTCCGTGGCGTAGTTATACGTCACACGGCCCTGCTCGTGCAGGTAGGCATGCTCAGGACCGATCGCTGCGTAATCCAGACCGGCGCTGACACTGTGCGTGAGCTCGATCTGTCCGTCTGCATTGGCTAGCAGCCATGTCTTGGTGCCTTGGAGCACACCGAGTCGGCCACCCTGGAAGCGTGCAGCGTGTTTCTCTGGCAGGATGCCCTCCCCACCGGCCTCCACGCCTGTCATGCGCACGGACTCATCATTTAAAAACGGATGGAAAAGGCCGATGCTGTTGCTGCCGCCACCCACGCAGGCCACGAGTAGATCTGGCAGGCGGCCCTCACGCTCCAGGATCTGGCGGCGTGCCTCCACGCCGATGACGCGGTGAAAATCACGCACCATCATCGGGAAAGGATGGGAGCCCAGCGCGGAGCCCAGGATGTAGTGCGTGGAGCGCACATTCGTGACCCAATCACGCATCGCTTCATTCACCGCCTCTTTCAGCGTGGCCTGACCCGCCGTGACAGCCACGACTTTTGCCCCCAGGAAGCGCATGCGGGCGACATTCAGCGCCTGGCGCTCCATATCGACCTTCCCCATGTAAATCACGCACTCGAAGCCAAACCGAGCACACACCGTCGCGGTGGCCACGCCATGCTGCCCGGCACCTGTTTCCGCGATGATGCGTTTTTTGCCCAATCGGCGTGCCAGCAGGATCTGGCCCAGCGCATTGTTGATCTTATGCGCTCCTGTGTGGAGCAGGTCCTCACGCTTCAGGTAGATTTTCGCCCCACCGAGCTTCTCAGTCCATCGCTCTGCAAAGTAGAGCGGCGTGGGCCTGCCCACATACTCATGCAGCAGCCCATCGAGTTCTTTGTGAAAAGCGGGATCGGCCTTCGCCCTTTCATAGTGCTCCGTCAGCTCCGTCAGCGCGGCCATGAGTGTCTCAGGCACGAACATGCCACCATATTTGCCGAAATGGCCGTGGATGTCAGGTAGGGTAGGGATAGAGCGAGCGGACATGCGGACGGGGAAGGGTAGGGGAGACGGGGGAAGAGAGGAGATGAAAGAAGATAGAGGATAGAGGCAGACTTGCACCTTTCTGGCGCTATTGTCTATCCTGTCCCTCATCTTCTCTTATTGACCCCGTGGCTCGTTCGTTTGCCTTTTTTGACCTCGATCACACGCTGCTGCCTTTTGATACGCAGGCGTTGTTTTGCAACTACGTCCTGCACCGGCGGCCATGGCGGGTATGCCTGCATCTGCTGTTTCTGCCTTTTGCCCTAGGCCGCGCCTGCGGGCTGGTGAGCACTGAGACGGCCAAACGGGCCTTCAATGCCTACCTCTGGCGCATGCGTGACGAGGACCTGCGGCGGCTCGCCCACGAATTCGCCGCCACCGGCATCGAAAAATGGACCTACCCCGACCTGCGGGCAGAAATCCTCCGCCACCGGCATCAGGGCCGCGTTTTGGTGCTCAATACCGCCAGTCCAGACTTCTACGCGCATGAGATCGCCACCGTGCTGGGCTTTGATCACTGCGTCGCGACACGTTTCCCAAAGCATGAGCGCTTTCCCCTACTGCCCCGCCTTCCGTATGGGAACAACAAACGCGACGCCAAAATCACCGCCATGGTCGCAGACGTCCCCGGCGTGATGGAGCTCACCGACCGCGACCGCGCCGCCTGCTGGAGCTACAGCGACAGCCACGCGGACCTGCCATTGCTAGAGTTCACCGGCAATCCCATCGTCATCCACCCCACGCGGCGTCTGGAGCCCGTGGCGCAGCAGCGTAGCTGGCCCATCCTCCGCCCCGCCCGCCCCTACACCACCCGCCTGGGGAACATCCTCCGCATGGCCCGCCAAGTCTGCGGCCTGCACTCTGAATGAGTGCGCCCTTGCTCATCCGTCCCAGGCATCCTAAGATCACCCCCTCTCTTCCGAGAAACCCAGGCACCCGTAGCTCAGTGGACTAGAGCAGCGGATTTCTAATTGCAAATGAACCGTTTGCATGGATTTGCAGTGTGTTGCAATGCGTTGCAAATCAAGCATTCACAAGGCTTGGAGCGTTGCACGGTGTTGCGGTCAGTTGTGCTGTTTTGCGTGATTTTGGGACGCAAGTGTATAAAACACGGTATAAAAACCTGTGAGCTAAAAAACGGCAATCAGGCCATGTAGCCGTGCTTTTTCAGCCAGTCTCTCAAAGCTACGGCTACGATGTCCTGCTGAGTGAAAGGTTGTTGCCGTTGAATCTTTCTCTGCATGGATGCCGTCAAGAGCGCGGCGCTGATTTCAGGTTCAATGCGGGTGTTCAAGGACACCACTCCGGGCATGGAAAACCCCGCCAAGATGGGTGCTGGTGAAATGGGTGCCGCAATTTTTTGAGTGAAGTCGTCTTTCAATGCTGGTCGTGCCATAACGGGTTCCTCTTTTGTCGTGGTTGATTTTGGTTTGGGCGCTGGCTTTGAACGAGTCTTTGGCTTTGCCTTGGACGGCGTAGTCGAGCCCTTATCCATGAACGCTTGTTCTTCGGGAGTGAGCGCGTCATCAAGGGAGCGTCGTTTAACCACGGGTCATCTCCTTCGCGAGCTGCTGCATCTCGTGAGCCGCGAGAAGTGAAGATGCGCCCATTTGTGAGACCACCTTCGCCTGCCCTGCCGCATCCGCGAAACTCTGACGAAGCGAAAGCCCGGCGAGCAAAGGCACGCCAAGTTTCTTGGCGGCTTCCATCATTTCTCGACTCAAGCGGCCACGCTTTTGCAGTTTGTTGGGAATCAAAGCACCAGACGGTTTGCCCTTGCGGGTCTTCTGCGCTTCACGAAAAAGCTGCACAGCTTTGGAAGCAGCACGGAGATCGAGAATGGACGGTCCACACGGGAAGAAAACTTTGTCTGCACGAAGCATGATTGCTCGTGTTGTGGCTGAAAGCCCTGCGGGTCCGTCGATGACTACATCATCTGCATCGCTGGCGATTTTCGCCAGCCGATGAATTATCGCTTCCGGCGAATCAACCTGCTCAAGTTGAATGGGAAGTCCAAGTTCTTTGATCCACTGCGAGGCCGATGATTGCGGGTCGGCGTCAATGAAGATGACATTGCGCTTCTTTTTGGCGAGCCATGCCGCCAAGTGAACCGCTATGGTTGTCTTGCCAACACCGCCTTTTGAATTTGTGAGTCCGTAAATCATCCCTGCTCCGAACTGGAGAATAGAGGGTTGATTCAAAGCATGGTAAAAATGCGAACATCGTGATGTTCTGCGCTGCATTTTTCTGAGCGATGGTGGCATTCTAGCAACACAACTAGCTTGCTAGCTTGCAAGCAACCTTGCAGAATCTCATATCAATCGGCTGCGTTGTGTGTGAATCCACACTTTCAGCCGCATGGCAGGCGAGCCTCATTTATGGCTCGCTGCCTGCCAGCGGTGTTTAGATGTTTAATAAAGAAGGTTTAAGTAAGGTTTCAGGAAGCGAAGATGCCCAGTGAGACAGGCTTTGGAGCATGTTCCGGTCGCTGCTCTGACGATGCACGGTCGCTGGTCTGTCGATATGGTGGTCGCTGGTCTGACGATGGCTGGTCGGCGGTCTGTCGATGCGGTCGTTCCCTTGACGATACAAAGGGTTATTTGCCTGCCGCTAATTCCTGAGTCGATACCAAAAGGGTGAAAAGGTCGCTGCTCTGACGATATTGTTTTATAAAATCAGGTGTGCTATGCCGAAGGCATGGGCAGGAAGATTGAGGGAGGAATTAAAGAGCATCAGGATCTCACGCGGTTCACCGCTTCCTCTGCCGATGTGGCCCCTAAAGAGCAGATTGATTTGATGGCACGCTGCTGGTTCAGCCTAACTGCTGGGCGCACAGAGCCGATTCAACATGAGTATGTGGATGCGAAAACCGGACAGACCGAGACGGTCCGCATCAGTGGAAGCGCTGAACACGGCATCGCCACAATCCACGATCAAGACTTGCTCATCTTTGCTGTTTCGCAATGGATTGACGCGAAACGCATGGGGCTGGAACCTTCTCGAAGGATTCACTTCACCCCATATCAGTTCCTCGCATGGATCAATCGCGAACCTGGCGGCGGACAATATCAGCGTCTCAAGGATGCGCTGCACAGACTCAAGATGACCAGCATTCAGACAACGATTCGCTCTGAGTCCGGCAAACGCACGCGCAACCGCATCAGACAGTTTTCGTGGATTTCAGAATGGGAAATCACCGAAGAGAACGGAGAGATTCGAGGTGTAGAAGTGGTTCTTGCAGAATGGCTTTTGAAAGCGTGCAGGATTTCCATGTGCTCACGCTCGACAAACGGTATTTTGATATTCCTGGCAGCGTGGAGCGCTGGCTTTACCTCTACGCGAGAAAAGCAACCGGCGGTGTGAACGGCATGTGGAAAGAGACGTTCAAGAGCCTGTATCGGAAGTCAGCGTCACAACAGGAATACAAGCATTACGCCAGCGCACTCAGGAAGCTGGTGAAGAAAAACGAATTGCCTGGACTGCGACTTGAACAGACAAAATCAACCAGCGGTGACGACATGCTTTTGATGGAGCGCACTGCGAAACGCGAAGTGATCGAATCGAAAACCGAGAAACCTCAACCTGAGCAGATTGCGCTGATTGAAAAGACGCCTCTTGAGGAGGCTTGGGAAATCGTGCTCGAAGTGATGCGGAAACATCTCGGCGAAGCGGTCGTCAACTCGTGGCTTGCGAAGTTACGATTGAAAGGACTCGACGGAACCACCCTCACCTATCAAGCGCCGACGAAGTTCATCGGCGAGTGGGTCGAAACACACTACAGATTCAAGCTCATGGATGCCTGGCGGTCTGTGGGGCATCCCGTTGATGAAATCAAAATCGAGAGTGCCAAGCGCAAGCTAGCTGCCTGAGTCTCGGCGAAAAAACTCAATCGCATCATTCAATTCTGCCGCCCTCTGGTTGTTCTCGACTGATTCGTCGTTCGGATCGGGATGGCAGGTCTTCATCAGTGCCCGATAATTCTGCTCGGCCTGCTGCAAGCTGTATGGCGGCATCAGTCGCAGAACTTCTGCAAAGCGTTTTTCATCGTCGCCCTGCCCGCCTGCTCCGTTGGCACGCTGGCGCTTCTCACGAGGTTTGCGTCCCTTGCCGCTGGGTGCGGCGAACTGCGTTGCTGAAGGTCTGCCTTCCATCGTCTCCTCGGCATCGGAGAACACGTCCTCCTGTTTCTTGCGATGACGGAGCCTGATACCAGTAGTTGATGAACTCTTTGCACCACATCGCAATGGCGACAAAAAGGAGCCATTTGGAGAGTAATCGCTCTGCGAAAAAGCCCCGAAGAATCGTCGCCATGACAAGCACGATGAACGGCTCAATCCACAATTGGATTGCGACTGCGATTCGAGTGACGCCGCGAAATTGTTTCAATCCGGGGAGCCTGAGAATGTGGGACGTGCCGGAATAAAAATCGTGTTTTCCTGTCACCCTCGTTTCTCGTGTGAATGCGATAATCAGATGGGTGACATAGAGAATGACAGCACCGATGCCAAAACAACTGAGCGCCCAATAGGACTGCCAAGCGCCCTCCTCCGCCCATGCGTATATCGCGAAAAGGATGGTGGCCCACGAGAAGGCAAGGAAGACGCTTTTGGGGCTGAGAAAGGAAAAGCCGAATCCAGAGCGAAAATAGACAATCGCAGGGATTGCGAGCCAGTGAAGCACCGGGCTGACGATGGGAATCCTTGGCTGCGCGCCTGCTGTGTGGATTTGCCTATCCTTCATAATTCTGTGGGAAGACGTGGCGGATGAAGTTCTTGGTTACGTCCTTTTCTTTCACGGTGACGAGCCATCGCCTGCCCCCTTGGAAGATGATCGAATCGACTTGAAAATCGCATTCCGGTCCTCCAGTTCGCAGCATGGTGAACTCTTGGGGTTGCACCAAGTATTGAAGAATGAGACTGCCTCCGGCATTGTTCGAGCCGCCGCCAGCCTTTGCCATGGCTTCTGAAAGGCCGCCGTAAAAGCTTGCCTGTTGGGTCTTGCCGATGGATTCGGCGGACCAGTTGTTCGTGGTTGGGTCGCCGTTGGCGTGGAAAATCTTGGTCTGGAGGTTGCCAAGAAAGCTCTCGGCGTCGGATCGGGAGTTCTGGCCGCCGAAGGCAGAAAAGTAGCTGGGGAGATTCTGGGTCAGATAAACTGTGCAGGCTCGCGAACTGCGAGCTGTGCTTTGGAACAGTGCATCGTAGGAATTCACAAAAAACTGCGACTCGTCCGCCCAGAGGAAAACGGGGCGGATCGTCGCGTGAGATTCGGCTCGGCCGATGCCGGGGGGAATTCGCCGTTCCACCGCCCTCTGCCAAACGAATTTGAAAAGCACCTGGGCAAACTGCCCCAACTCGTTGAACTCCTTCACCGGCAGATTCAGAATGATGATCTTGCCGTTGAATGTATCTTCTGGGCCGAAGGTCAATTCAGAGCAGAACAGGTCGCGAAGCAGGCCACGCATGAAACAATCCGCCATGCTGGTGAAGGTCGAAACAATGACGGATCTGGTTTCGGGCGCGAGGTTCGGATACTCCTTGAGCCAGTAATCGCGGGTCAGCTCGAAGTCGGATTTTCGCTTCTTCTGCTCTGCCTTGGCTTCGGCGGCTTCGATCAGGGCGAAGCAAACCGAGCTGTCCTGCCAGTCTTTTGCGGTTGCCTCTTGGGCGCTTCTGGGGCGGTGGTGATGATGCGGTAGAGGGATGGCAGGCTCACATCATCAAGAGCAAGGATGGCGAGGTCGATGGAGTTGCGCAGGAGTTGTTTCAGGGTGCGCTGCCAATATGCGTCGTTCCCGCCTCCGCTGCTTTGTCCTTGTTTTCGCTCGGCGGCTTCGAGCACGCTGCAAAACAGGTTCACCAGATTTTCGGTGTGCCCTGCCCCCGTTCCTGGGCGCTTCAATTCGTAGCGCAGGAAGTTGAACTGGTGGGGAGCGCCTGGCTCGACAATGAGCAAATCTGACTCACGCTTGGTCGCCTTCGCCATCTGCTTCCAAGTGAGCACTTCATCGAGCTTGGCGGTCAAAACCAGTCCTCCCAGATTCGATTCCAAGAAACTTCGGGCGAGCGCCCGCCCGCTCCCCGATGATTTGCCGGAACCGGTTCCCCCGAAAATCTGCACTCCCTCAAAGGCGTCCTTCAGACACCAGAAGTTTTCAGGTCGCGGCTCCCTCCCCTTGCCCAGCTCCAGAATTGCCTCTTCATCATCCGGCCAGTCTCTCGCAGCGGAGTGACCGCCTCCTTTTTGGGGCTGTGGAGTGGGCTTGGTGAGGGAATAATCTTCCATGTGGGGCGGTCTGCTGAGGTGGCTAAAGGCTAGCCGGTAGGCGGCTCGCAGGCGAGCAAAAACCGTCCCTATGCACTGCATAGGGCAGATGTCTGAATGTCATATTGCAATGTTGCTAGCAAGCTAGCTCGCACGCAAGAAAGACGGCACGCAAGGCGGCAAGACTGCTTGGAAACTGACTTGCTCGCATGTCCGCAAGCTCGATGGCTTGCATGGCTGTTTGCTCGCTGGCAAGGATGATTGAAAGCTGGCTTTTTTGCTGGCAAGCAGGCAAGATTTGCCCATGTCCCGACGAAACTTGGGTGCCGTCCCAAACTGTGATACAATCATTTTATGCTCAGGGTAGTGGCTCACAAAAGTGCGGCTGCTGCCCGCCAATACTACACGGAAGGTCTCAAACGTGAGGACTACTACACCGAGAAACAGGAGGTAGTGGGCAACTGGCATGGCAAAGCCGCCGAACGGATGGGGCTGTCAGGAAACGTCACCAGTGATGCGTTTGCCGCACTGGTTGAGAACCGGCATCCGGTAGATGGCGGGAGGCTGACGCCCCATACCAAGTCGGACAGAATCGTCGGCTACGACCTCAACTTTCACGCGCCAAAAAGTCTCTCGGTTCTGTATGCGATGACGTTGGACAAAGGCGTCCTGAAAGCGTTCCGGCAGGCGGTTCAGGAAACAATGGTGGAGATCGAAGAGAGCACAGCGACGCGGGTGCGAAAGCGCGGGGAGTCGAGCAATCGGGTGACGGGGAATCTGGCGTGGGCGGAGTTCGTTCACTTCACGGCGCGTCCGGTCGGGGGGATTCAGACCCGCATTTGCATCGTCCACTGCTTCGCCTTTCAATGCCACTTTCGACGGGGAGGAGAAGCGCTGGAAGGCGGCGAAGTTTCGCGACATCAAACGGAACGCACCCTACAGCGAAGCGGCGTTTCATTCCCGTCTGGCGGTGGCGCTTGCGGCGCAAGGATATTCCATCCAGCGGACAAAGCAGGGCTGGGAAATCAAGGGGATGCCTGCCAGTGTGCTTGCCAAGTTTTCAAGGCGCACCGCTCAAATCGAGCGGCTGGCGCATGAAAAAGGCATCACGGACCCGAAAGAAAAGGAGACGTTGGGGGCGCTGACTCGTGAGGGCAAGCGGCACGGTCTGACCTTCACGGACCTCATGGCGGCTTGGAGCGTCCGGCTAACCGATGAGGAAAAAGTCACCATCTCGAAGGTTTGCTATGACAAGGATCAGCCTCGCGGGGCGAGGGTGACGGCTTCCGAAGCGGTGGATTACGCCCTCGCCAAGCTGTTTGAAAAACAGTCGGTCGTGGAGCGGGGGAGGATTCTCGCGGAGGCGATGCGCTATGGCATCGGCAACACGACACCGCAGTCGATCAAATCTGAGTTTGAAAAGAGGGCGCTGATCGGGCGGCTGGTCGGGGAAGAACATCTCTGCACGACAATTGACGTGCTGGCTGAGGAAGTGGCACTCATCAGCTTCGCCCGTGTGGGTCGCAATTCAGCGATGCCGCTCGGCGGACGCGGCAAGATGAACCTGGGGGCGATGCTTTCAGATGAACAGCGGGCGGCGGTGAAGCATATCCTGACGACTCGTGACCAAGTGATTGCGCTTCGTGGAGGGGCTGGGGTCGGCAAGACAACGCTGATGAAAGAGGCGGTCGCCGCTATTGAGGCGAGGGGTAAAGTTTTCGCCTTCGCTCCCTCGGCGTCTGCGTCTCGTGAGACACTGCGCGAAGCCGGTTTTGAGGTGCTGAAACGGTGGCTCACCTGCTGACAAACTTGAAGATGCGAAAGCAGGTTCGGGGGCAGGTCATCTGGATTGACGAAGCAGGGCTGCTTGGGGTGCGCGAGATGTGGCGGATCATGGAGATTGCCGGCAATGGAACGCGGGTGATTTTGACTGGAGACACGGCGCAACATGCGCCGGTCGCCCGTGGCGATGCCTTCCGGCTGCTTCAACAACATGCGGGACTGCGGATCGCCGAAGTGACGCTGATTCGCAGGCAGGAGCTTGAGGATTACAAACAGGCGATTGAGGCTCTGAGCAAAGGAGACTGCGAACGGGCTTGAGGAGGCGGGACAAGCTGGGAGCTTTTGTCGAGATCGCCGATGAAGCGGATCGTTACCGGCAGCTTGCGAGTGATTTCCTCGCGCTGTCGAAGCGCGGGGATGTCCCGCTGGTGGTGTCTCCAACCCATGCGGAGAGCGCGAAAGTGACAGATGCGATTCGGGGAGCGAAACGGGACGCCAAGTTGTTGGGGCCGGAGCGGCAGTTCATCCAGTTTCAGAACTTGCAGTGGGAGGAAGCGGCGAGGGCGCTTCCTGAAAACTATGCTCCTGGGCAGGTCGTCCAGTATCATCAAAACGCCAAGGGGGTGAAGCGCGGTGAAATCCTGCGAGTTCTCGGCCATGATGCCAATGGCGGGGTGCAGGTCGAAAGCGATGGAGGCAGTGCCAAAATCCTCTCCATGAAGGATGCGCAGAAGTTCCAAGTGTTTGAGCGGAGGGAGATTTCGCTGGGCAAGGGGGACCGCATTCGCATCACGCGAAACGGCGAGAGCGCGGACGGTAAGCGTCTGAACAATGGCAATCTGTTCAGTGTCGAGAAATTCGACAAAAAGGGGAGGATTGTCTTGAACACGGGGGCGGTTCTCGACAAAGATCACGGACACTTTGCCCACGGGTATTGTCAGACTTCGCACTCCTCCCAGAGCAAGAGCGTCCGGCATGTCCTGGTCGCGCAAAGTGAGTCGTCGTTTGTTGCCAGTTCCAGAGAACAGTTTTATGTCTCGTGCAGCCGTGGGAAGGAAACCATTCACATTTACACCGACAACCGCCGAGGTCTTCAAGAGGCGGTCGGAAACTCGTCAACCCGCATGGCAGGTGTCGAGCTGGCAGAACTGAATCAGAAAGAAATTGCCGCGATGACCACCGAACATGGATCAAAACAATGGCGCGATGCGATTCAGAGCCGTCGTGGTTTGGACGAATCCAAATCCTGGGTGAAGACGGTGGCAAAGCAGCGCCAGCAAGATCCGCTCAAAAAGGGCACGGGAGCAAACTGGAAGGGCTATGTCGAGATGCGGCGCAATCTCGCGGGGCCGGATGGCAAGAGCCGGTCGAAGGGGCATCCGTTGGGCAAGAATAAAGGTGGGCAGCCGCGCGGGCGAACCTTGCCGAAAACCAATCTGCATTCTGCTCCTTTCCGTGAGAAGATGCTCGCACTTCACGAAGCGAAGAAGGGAGTTGAGGACAAAGTATTGTCCGCGCCCGACAAAGCCAAAGCGGAGCCAGATAAACCCGCTGAAAATCGCAAGGTCGAGCAGCCTGCCAAGCCGGTTCAAGAACCGCGCAAAGGCGGGGCTGACTCGAAACAGCAAGAGGCGAGTCTCAAGCAGCAAGCGTTGCCACAACAGTCGAACACGCGAAAAAACTGGGCGGCGAACATGTATCAGTCGGCAACGAGCCACTTCAACAAAGTGGCGGACAAGGTCAAGGGTCAGGGCAAAGACCATCAGGCCGGCAAAACTCAAGGTCAGCAAGCGAACCAGTCAATGCAGCACAAGCAGGGGCAGGGTGCGCAGCGGCAGGTCAAAATGGGTAACACTCAAATCAAGCCGTTGCAGCAAAACAACATACCTCAAATTGCGGATCATGCCGCGAAGCAAAAACCGATTGATGCTGGTGCCGCTGCTCAGAAACAGGCAGCATTGCAGCACAAAATACAGGCACAGCAATTGCCTCCACCGCCGCCACCGGCACCAAGGAAGTGATAATTTATGGGACAAGACCGAATCGACGAAATTCTTGAACAGAAACGCAAAAAGGCTGACAAGCCTGCGGATGGCTCGTTGCAACCGGATGGAGACAAGTTCTTCTCGATTCTGGTTGGTGAGTCGATGCAGGAACACTTCCTTGAACTGCAATTCAGCACCGGGCTGCAAACATGCTTCAGCTACACCGATTTGATTTGGTTCAATCATGATCCAGAGAGCGGCTGCATCGACCTCGCTTTCGGCGGATTTCTTGTAACGATCAAAGGCCGTGGTCTTCAACCTCTTTTCACCGGCATCAAACAGAAGCGCGTTGCGTGGGTGAAGGAAGCCGATTCCGAAATGCAGGACCACAAGGGCAATGACTGCTTCGTGGAGGGCATAGAGATCAACTGGCCGAAAGACTTTGTGGAAGAAGCGACAACCGAGACTCCCCAAGAATAGACTCACCACATCATGTTTAAGTGGCGCTTCATTAAGCAGTTCCCGAAGATCGCGCTGGTCTTGGGAGTGTTGGTGGTCAGCACCGGATTGTTTGGCTTCTGGTGGTATTTCCAGCGCTCTCGGACACACAAAGCTGCGGTCGTTGCCAATGACGATGTGAAAAAGAAAATCGAGGAAGTCGCCGTCGCGATTCCTTCAATGGAGGGCAATTTGCTAGTCGCCGACGGTGACTTGTATCACCTCGACTCGGGGAAGCTGATGCTCAAGAGCTGGTTCAAGGAAGGGATGCCCTTGAAGCTCTTCCTTGATGCTGAGAACAGCAAGTTGATTGCCCGCTATGACAAGGGGCTGGTGCGGTTCAATCTTGATGGCAAGAGGGATGCCGCCCTCAGTGGCCGCTACGGCTTGGCGGTCAACGAAACGATGGATTCCGCGTTGTTCGTGAAGGACAAGGACATCTGGAAAGCGGAAATTGATTTGCGTGGCTTCAAACTGGCAAACGAGCAAAGGGTCACTTCAACGGCAGCATTCATGGAGCAGTTCTTCGTGGAAAACATCATCTTGAAAACTGACAAGATGCTGATTGTGCGAAATATGAATCAACTGCTTCGCGTCGATCTGGTGACGGAGAAGCAACTTCGACGCGAATCCCTCTGACTGGCTTGAAGAATCAGCGGTCGCCGGACGGTGCAATTTTGGTCGGCGGAATCACCGAGCGTGGAGGCCAGAAATTTTTCGCTTATGATGTCGAGAAGGATGAGGCAAAGACTTTCGGTCTTGAGGCCAGAATGAAAGTCACTGAGTTCGCCTGGATGAATCAGAATACATGCGCCTACTTGATTGCCGGTGTTGGGCTTGGCGTCTATGACCGCGAGAAGCAGGAGATTCGGCAACTGGGGCAATTACCGATTCAGTGCCAAGAAATGAGCAACCCATCGCCAAGCGGCAGGTTCATCTTTTGCAGCAGCTTCAAAGGCGTTGTGCTGGCGGACGTGGTGAGCGGCAAGGTGGAAGCGCTTTCCAATCCGGCGCAAGCTTACGAGTGGATTGATGATGAGACACTGCTGCTGGCGCGTGATGTGCCGGACACGAATCAGCGCGGAAGCTGGCTCAAGAAAAATGGACAGGAAGAGGTGAGGGTGAGCACTGAACCCTACTCTTTCGCAAGGCGTGGAGCTGGGGCGAGTGTGCTGCCAATTAAAGAGGCTGGAATCGTTTTCTTTGCGACACGGGGCGGCTTGTTCAAGATGAAGCTGGGCGAGACTGAAGCAAAGATGTTTGCGCCGCTTTCAAAGCCGCTGACGCGCTTCGTCTATATCGAGAAGTGGAAGCATTGACCGACTTCGCTTCGCGAAGTCAATAGCCGCCGAGAGGCGGCAACTACAGGGACGGGCAGGGCGGGGACTTCCAATAGTATTCGCAGAGCGAGCGAAAGAGAGCGGCGCTTCTGGTTCATGGCATTGGATCGGGCGGCGTGGCTGCTTACGCCATCAGAGGGCGCGGCGGTGTCGCTGCGGCAATCGCAGCGTTGAGCCGTTTGGAAACTGCGGAAAGTGAAGGATGCACATCGCATATCTTTTGAAGTTCTAGGATGGCAAACTTTGCAGCGTCTAGCAGGTCGGGTGCGCCGCGGAACAAATCGCGAGTCATCAGCAACGCATACTCGGAATCAATATCCGGTGTGAAGTCGATCATTTGCTCGATGCATTCCATCGATTCTGCGTGCCCTGAATAAAGGGGCGTTTCATAATCAGTGGCTTGATTGTTGGTGTTGTCGTTCATGGCTCTGTCTCCTTTTTATGTTGGGCTGCGCCTCTCGCTGCCTGATGGCAAAGCAAAACAAAGTCCCTTCAAGCCGAAGCGAAGCGAACCGGTCACAGCCGAAAATTGGGGGAGACCTTCAGGGGGCGCAGGGCGCACCCTCCGAAGGTCGGGAGACTGCCAGATTGACGGCAACGCTGCCCTGATTTACGCCCCTATCGGGGCAATGCCTCAAGGTGAAGATGCAACTTCCGGTCATGAGCCATATTGCAGGATAGTGAGACGGCGCGGCGGTAGCTGAGGCAGTGATAAACCTTGCCTTGTGGTTTCCGGTTCTGCGATTCGATCACGGCAACACGCCAAGCGGCGCGGGGCTTGCCTTCGATTCTGACGGCTCCGGCGTGGGGTCCGGGTGACTTTGACAAGTGAGTTCATGGTCTGCGCTTTTAGCGGGTGCGTTTAGAGATGATGCCGCGCACGGTCGCGGCGACGGTTTCGAGCGGCTGGCGCATGGGGTCGCCAGTCCAGCCAAGGCACGCGACGCGGATAGCGAGCTGGTTTTCCAGCTCGTCAAATTCCGCATCGGTGAGGTCTGCCGATTCGATCAGCTCGGCATCAGAGAGGGCAAGCAAGGTGCTCATGGCAGAACCTCCGGCTGAATGTTCAAGATGTAGTTGGCTGCCTTCTGCGCCTGTGATGCAGCGCGGACAATCCAGCCTTTGGCGTCCTTGCCTTTGAGGGCATCAATCCAGCTTTGCAGGTAAGCTGCGGAGTTGCTGAGTTCGTCCTCCATGATGCCGGCGTGAGCGTTCAGGAATGAGGCGCCCATTTCTGCAACCAGTTCTTCCTCTGCATAGACTTTGCGAGCGGTGTCGCCTGCGGCATCAATGCCCTTGTTCTCAAGCAGGGACTTCCGGGCAAGGCGTGAGGCGTGACCGGTGCTGTGACTCAGTTCGTGAAAGAGGGTGGAATAATAGGCTTCCTCACTGTCGAAAAAGCCGCGCTCAGGCATGTGAACGCTGTCAGTCTTGGGCCGATAGCAGGGAACCGCGTTCCCGTCATGGATGGCGGGAGCGTTGGGCATCGCTGCGACGATCTCGCGGGCGCGGTCGGTCTTCTGCGTGATGGAAAGCTCCGGGCAGATTATCGGGCTGCGGAAATTCGATGCCTTCGATCTGCGAAGCATGAAACACGGTGTAAGCCTTCAAAAAGCGGCGCGTCTCTGCTTCCTCGACTGCCGCCTGCTCGTCCCTCCTTCGTGTAGGTGCCGTATTTCACGACAAGGGAACCGTGCTCACCTTTGCGGTTGTATCCGCCAAGCACCTTGGCCTGAATGAAGGACAGGCAGAAAGGCGATGTAAAGCGCAGGCTTCCAAGCAAAAAGACGTTAATGCCCTGATAGGCTCTGTTGGTTGCGAAGTTGCGGGGAAAACCAACCTTCGAGAAGTTTGGCGATTTCCAAGGGACAACCCCTGATTCAAGCTGCGTGATGATGCGGTCTGTGACCTGTTCGTAGATGTCTGGTTTCATGTATGTTTCCTCCTGTTGCGGGTTTGCGCAAAGCACTCGGGCGCGCGCAAAACATGACGACCAAACCGCCGTAGGACGGGACGGCAGTCACAGGGAGGCTCCGAAGGAGGGGCATCCCCGAAGTCCCGCAGCGAGGCACGAGAGAGGACAATTTGGGGAAACCTTTGGATGCCCTTGACGGCACGAACGTCCGGGAGGCATCAGAGCCGACAAGCGAGGCACAAGCGGTCGGCGTAATTCACCGCCGCAAGGCGGGAAGATTCACACGGAAGAAGCCGGTAGCGCAGCGGAGGGTCAGGCTGTAGCGCAGCGTCCGGCTTTCTTCGGTGTTCAGTATCGTGGCAGGTAGTGACGTGGTTTGGCTCGCCGCGCCTTGACACTTCAAGGCTTGCTGAAGGCGTGACGAACGGCGTCACGCGGCAGGCGAGGGCGTTACGGGAAACGTCCCGTTAGAATGGGTAGCGCCGCACGAAGTAGGCGCGAGGGAAAGACATTTCCCTCCACCAGATTTCATCACCATTGTCTTCAATCACAAAATCCAATAGTATGAAAAACATCGCATGGAACTGACACAAAACCTCAAAGCACTCCTGCAAGAAATTGGAGAATCATCGGCACTGCTTCAGCTTTGCATGAGACTGCACGGCAACGCGAATTGGCGAGTATATCGCAACTACGCAGAACATGGCTGCGATCTGGTGTTGGTTGGTCTGAACAAGCAGATAAAAATCGAAGTGAAGACACGACAGAATGTCATCAAGACAAGAGAGGGACGGAACACGCTTCATTTCACCCTGACGGCTTCAGAGCGTGAATCAGCTCAGTTTGTGATTGCTTACTGGTTTGACAGGTCTGCCTACTTCATCATTCCGACGACGGATTTGATTCCGGCAAAGAGCGGCCCCAAAACCCTCTACAAATTTATTGCCTACTATTCAAACGTGAAGGGCGATTTCACAGAGCACTCCAAGAAGTATCACGAGGCGTGGCATTATATTCTTGATCTGACTGGCGAGATGTGATGGCGAGGGGAAGCGGCTCAGGCGAGGCTTCGCCTGCGGATGCTTAATTGATTTCAAGCCTGCGCAGAAACGCGCTTCCCCGCCCTGTAGGGCGGGCATTTCAAAAGCGGACGGAACCGCAGCCGATGCAAAGACTGGCGACAAGAAAGGTGGGCGAAGGGGGGGCAAAGTGGTCGCTGTCTTGCATGGCGGAGGTTTGGTCCAAGGGGAAGGCGGGGAGCAAGCTGGCCGTTGGGCGGTGAGTGGAGGGCTTGTCCCGACTGAGCCGACGAATGGCGGGATTGCTCGTGGTGGCAGTGCGGAGCGGATTCGCGAGCGCGTTACGGGACACCTCCCGTTAGAAAGGGTAGCGCCCCACGAAGTAGGCGCGGGGGAAAGTCCTTTCCCCACGGGTGAAGCTGAAATCAGAGAATCAGGAATTAGCAGAGAAAACCCGCCCAAGTTTCCTTGGGCGGGCAGGCTGCCTGGCTAGTATTCGCTGGGCAGCATGATGACCTTGTCTGTGAAGTAGAAGGCGATCTCTTCGAGCGGAAAGTCTGTGAATTCGATGTGCTTCATGAAGCGGATATTTGAATCGCCATCATCACAGGTGAGCGTAGCAGAATGGTCAGGATTGACCTTCAGTTTCCAGACTTGGAATGCTTCTGCGGCAACTTGGCCGATGGATTGAGCGAAAGCGATTTCATCGAGGAGCCAATAGGCTCCGCCGCTTTCGGCGACGTGTTTCGCGCCGTCGGTGTAGAGCACGTTTCGTGCGATGCCGTGGCGATACCATTGTTCGGTGCCGGTGAACTGGCTGAGGTCTTCTTTCGTGAGTGTTTTCTGCGTCATAATATTGCTCCTGTTTGTGTTTACACCCCACTGCGGGGGCGACGGTGCAAAGGCGGGGACCATTAGGCTGGCGGTCATGCCCCCAACACGGGAGCGAGAGCGAATGGAGCGGGCCGGGGGTTGACGGCCAGACGGTTTCCGCCATAACCGAGCCATCCCCTGCGGTGTGGTCAAAACAAGGAGCTGCGCAGAATCACGAAGCGATGCCGACCAGTGAACCCGAACAGGTAAGACGGTGGCAAGTCAGACACCGAAAGGCTGGAATGCCGGTGCGGAGCGACGGGCGTTGCGGGGTGTCCCCGCTTGAATGGGTAGCGCCGCACGAAGTAGAAGCGAAGGGAAAGACATTTCCCTTTGAATGTGATATTGAAGAAATCAGAGAGGGTGAAAGTGAACAAACTGTTGCTCACGGACGCTGTGGTGGACATGCAGACTCGAATTCGGTATATGGAGTGAAGGGAGAAACCAAATGGCTGCTGTCCCTTGTCTTGACGAAACACATCTTGAAGCACTCTGCGAAGTGCTGGGGGAAACGAGTGGAGGTCTGACAGGCTCGGAAATCGGTCGTTATCTTCAACAGTGTGGAATTCCAGACCCATCTCCAAATCTCACGAAGAGGTATCGCCTTTTAGAAGCCCTGCGGGAGAAACAGAGGCAGGATCGGTGCGCGAACAACGTGTTCGCCTTCATCAAGAAGGTAATGAACCCGGTGCTATATCATGCGATGCCAGATTACTACCCTACATTTCGATCACGGCTTAACACCCCGCTGGCATTCTGCGGGTATCAGGTCAATGAGCGCGGGGAAATTGTCCCGGTTTCGGCAGCGCAAACGTTAACGGAAGCCGAGGAGAGGGGCTGACAGACTTCAAAGCGAACTGCGGAGGCGTCAGGTGCATCCTGACGTGCTCAAATTTTGTCGCAGCGAATTGCTCCAGCAAAACTATTTCCATGCAGTGCTGGAAGCCACAAAAAGTGTTTCTGAGAAGATCCGTGCGAAAACCGGCTTACCTGGAGATGGGGGTGATCTTGCCTCGAAAGCATTTTCGCTTGGGCAAGTTGGAATGCCATTTCTTGCCTTCAATTCGTTGCAGAATGACACCGAAAAAAGCGAGCAGTCTGGCTTGATGAATTTGTTCATCGGGATGTTTGGTGCTTTCCGAAATGTGACAGCTCACGGCGCGAAGATTTCATGGAACATCAGTGAAACAGATGCCCTCGATTTGTTGACGCTCGTCTCACTGCTGCATCGTCGGCTGGATAGCGCGGTGCGCACCCCGAGAACATGAGCGGCCAGAGTCGCCGCAGATGGTGACTGAGGGGAAAATTACGGCTTGGTAGTGATGTAAAGATGGTAGCGGGTGCTCTTCAAAGCGCCGGTGCGAACGAGCGCATTCATCTCCACCAAGTGTTGCAGGTCACGGGTTGCGGTAGCACGGGATGTCCCGGTGATTCGGATGTAGTTCTCGGCACTGAGCCCCCCCTTGAAGCCCTCCGGCCCTTCACGCATCATACGCGCAATCACCTTGTCCTGGCGTTCATTGAACCGGCTGCGGAAGCGGTCGTAGAACTTGGTCTTGGCGATGATGAAATCCACCATGCACTGCGCCTGCGCCTGCGCTTCTATGACTGTCTTGGCGAAGTAAACCAGCCAAGCCGTGATCTCATTGTGCTTGTTGCTGCACTCAAGCGTCTCGTAGTAGTGCCTGCGAGCGCGGTTGATGGTCTGCGAGAGGGCAATCAATGTGGCTTGCCCAAGCCCTTCGGATATGACTTTTTCGGCGACGGCGCTGCCAACCCGCCCGTTGCCATCCTCGAAGGGATGCACGCACACGAAATACAAATGCGCGATGCCTGCGCGGGTCAAAATGGGAAGCGGCGATTTGCCGCCTGGGGCAGTGCGGATGAACCACTGCACGAAGCGTTCCATTTCCGCAGGAATGTATTTTGAAGGTGGCGCTTCAAAATGGACCTTCGGGGCATGGAGCGGCCCTGACACCACCTGCATTGCGCTCTCGTGAGTGCGGTAGCGACCAACGTCTTTGATGTCGCGGCGTCCGTTCATCAACAGTTGATGCCAGTGAAACAGCAACTCGTTTGAGAGCGGCTTGTCGAACTGGCGGTAAAGCTCCACCATCATCTGCGCGATGCCCTGCTCGGCGGGTGGAATTTTGCGGTTGTCGGTCGTGAGGCCGAAGTTGCGGCGGATGGATGATTGCAGGCTGTCGCGGTTCAAAATTTCGCCCTCGATCTCGGACGTGTTGAACGCTTCGTCGCCCATGAGTTCAACGGTGAGCTGCTGGCGGTCGTCGTCGGAGACGTGCTTGACGGCACCTATGAAGACGCCGGATTGCCGGAGGAATTCATCCTCCAGAGCGTCCAGCTTCGTGCTGTCGTAGCGAAATCGCGGCCAGTCTTCCTGTTGCCAATTCCAGGTGGGTATGTGCGGCATGATGTAAAGCTCCTCTGTTTATACCTCACAATCATCTCATATTTTGAGCTATAAATCTAGCTTTTATTGCTCAAGCAGGTTCTCAAGAAAGCCTGCTACAAGATTGGAGTCGAGCTTTTGCTCCGCAGTCGCCTGTCCTTGCTGAAATCTTTGGGGTCTATTTTTTGAATCGGAGGGCGCAGACTCCAGCCCTCAAGCTGGGTCCGAAACCAACGTCTGCCCGCCATTTGTCGAAACTCGCGCAAGGTCCAATTGAATTTGCACTTTCCTGTGCGGAGTCCGCACCCACAGGGGCAGGGAAGCTTGTTCGCACGACGCTTTTTCATGCCTAAAAGCAGAAGAGCCTCGCGCACCTGATACGGATTTTTGAGCCTAAAAATGTTGATGTAGTCCGCCAACATTCCAGGGCTGCCATGTGCCAACTCGCCGAAAAGCAACGGTCCTCCATGGATCAGTTTATGAGAAATGGCGTAAAGATACGGGATGAGGCAGTGCTCTGCGAAGCCGACGAGAGTTGGTGAGCGCGCAAGTTTTTTTAGCAACCCGATTGGCGAACCGAGACAGAGCGAGCCGTCAGTTTTGTTCACATGGAAGGTGTCGTCATCCCTGGGAATGCGTCCCCCGATCTAGGTTACTTTGGGTAAGTCTTTTGGAAAGGCGGGCGGGATCTCGACACGCAAAGCGAAGGAATCCTGGATTTCACCGGCGGCTTCGTGGTTCGCCACGAAGCTAAAATCGCCTTTAATCAAAGTGGATGTTCCCGTAGATGGCCGCAAAGCCATCTTTGGGTAATCATGTAAAAACTCAGATAGGCCATTGATGTTTCTTCTTCCCATCAGCTAACAGGCCATCCAAGGTTTTGCGGGTGCCTGAATGGAATGAACCTTTGGCGTTGTCACCACATTGACTGAAGAAATGCCGAGCGCATCACGGACGTTTGCCTCATTGAGGTTTGTCGCAAACTTGGATGAGGCTTGCTCAAGGATGACCTTTGTATCGTGGGCGTTTTGTAGGATGTTGAAATCCACCCGTGCTTGGTGGAGCCAATCCCCAAAATTCTTCTCCAGATTGAGGTGCCGGTATTTGGGGTCATACCACTTGTCGGCAAAATCTTCTGACGGGTTGACGGGGTTGGGCACACGAGGCTTGTTCGGTAGGACGTAGTTGCCCATGTCCGTCAGGATTCTTTCCAACGCTGTTGCAACATCCTGCTCGCCGCGATATGCCGCCGCCGCGAGAGTGGTGAGGATAATTGAAATGGGCTGCCCATCAGGTTCATCCGAAAACATCACGTCGCGGTGACGCTTTAGAATCTTGACGGACTGTTGAAGAGGCGAATTCCATTTGCGCGCAGGAAGATCGTCAACTCTGCGACCTTTGCCATGAATGCGTGTTCTTGCAGCAGCTCCGGCGCGAGTTTCATTCGCGATTCAAACCAGAGGGCATAGCCCTCGGAATTACTGATGCGCCAATTGGGGGTGATTTTATCGTAATCAGGATGGCGATTGTCGGTAATTGCACCCGCGTGGCTCGCCACGCTTTGAGCAAGCGTGTCCAGCGAGCCTGCCTTAACCATTGCCTCTTTGAGGAATCTTTGCTGCTGTTGGTCTTGGGGGATGGATGGCACGGCGTCCAAATGGAAACTGAGTTCGTCAGCGTATTGCAAACGCCAGCAACGATGTTTTTCCTCCAACTTGCTCTCAATCTGTCTTGCCTTGCGGTAAGCTTCAAGGTCGAGGCCGACGATGGACTTGAGCTGTTTTTGCGTGTGAATTGCTTTGCTGATGCCCGTGCGCAATCGCGAGCCTAGATCGAGGTCATATTCCGCGTCTTCATGAAGTGGTCTTACGACCGTCCCAAATCGGAATGAGCCTTGTGGGTAGATGTGAGGACTGAATTTATAGCAGTGTGATTCCGGCCTGTTGAGCCACTCGCCCAGGTCTTTGTAACGGGCTTCCGCTTTGTCATAGGCTGATGGTGGAATTTCGAGGGTCTTCGCGATTTCCGCGATGATGTGGTTGATGCTTCTGTTACTCATGGCTGTGTCCGATGGTTAAGGTTTTGATGAATCCGTTGTGCTTGTTATTTTGGTCGAAGAGCACCCAAGGCAGTTCTGCTTTAGGCATTCGGATGCGGCCAAGCTCGACAGCACAGGCGACGGGCATGGCGGGGAAAATTGGTAATTCAGTCGCGGAAGGGTGGGCTGATTTGATAGCCACCATGAGCTTTCGCGTTGCTTCGCGAAACATTGCCAACTGTGCTTCTGATTTCAGAAAATCGTTGTGGGGGTCTGCAATTGTCAACTCCCAGATTGAATGCTCTCCTTGCAGAACATTTGTGATTCTGTCGTGAGCGATGCGGGCGCTCAGGGAAATGATGAGAACGGGCTGGCCGGACGTGCTGGCCGGCTGATTGATGATGAAGTTGCAGTTCTCGGGGTGAGGCTGCCACTCCCATGTTTTTGGTTCTCTGTGAAGTTGGAAAACATTCGCGGGCACCTTTTCAGTGAACAAGGAGCCAAGCAGGATTAGCAACGGCTGGGGGCAAGCGTGAAAATCGAAAAGTGGTTTGGTTTTGCATCCTCAACTCGGGTTCGGATTTGCTGAGCAAATTCTGTTCTCAGAGGCGCTGCCTCGGCACTCCAAAACTCAGGTGTGCTATCATCGAGGGCAGAAGTCATTGAGAGATTGACGGACCTCTCATCGGCGGGGTTCCAGTTCGGGAACATGGCTTGAATGGCGGCGTCGTTTTGAAGCGGGGAAAGCTCTGAGCCGATTCGCGCACCGTAAAGAACGACGTGCGATTTTTTGCTGGGGAAGATTCCGGTCACTACTCGGATTCTTGTCTCGTGCTCCTCTTTCCACTGTTTGAGTAGCGCGGCTGAGTAGCGCTTGCCGCCTTTGTCCTGGTCAATGGTCTTGTGGCAATCATGACAGACCAGCATGAGATTTCGGATGTCATTCAAGCCCTTTGGTTTGAGTTTGAAGGGGCCCCAACCGCGCGGACCGTCTTCGGAGAAAGAGTAGATGTGAGCCATTTCGGCCACATTCACCTTTTCCTGCGTTACTGGAGACTTGTAGAGAAGGCGGTTGCAATCGCTGAACTGGCAACGGGCGGCGGCGCGGCCCCACAGCTCACGCTCGACCTTCGGATTGATTTTTCTGCTAACCTCCTTAGCCATTTTCAAATAATCCGTCGGGTTAGCTCGTTCGCAATCGCCCTGAGTGGACCTGAGCAGTCACACGTTCCTCTGAAATGTATCACAGCGGACATTGATTGAGGGAAAGCAGATTGTCGTTCCAGTCTCCATCTGCGTGGGTGCGCAAATATGCGGGCCTG
The DNA here is from genome assembly GCA_016713035.1 of Verrucomicrobiaceae bacterium. Lineage (NCBI taxonomy): Bacteria > Pseudomonadati > Verrucomicrobiota > Verrucomicrobiia > Verrucomicrobiales > Verrucomicrobiaceae > Verrucomicrobiaceae bacterium. Next base: position 1,386,694 of record JADJPW010000001.1, on the reverse strand, counting down.
CCAGTCGGGCGCACGACACCGACGTTTGAGCGCTTGCCATTGTGAGGATCAATGACGAAAAAGTATTGGTCTTGTCGTCAATGCTGATAAATGACCGCTTCGCGGGTCCATTTCCATCCAGCGGCCGGATTTCCAACATGAGTGATGTGCTCGTGGGGACTCTGCGGATTTGTTTTGGTGATACATGTAATCTGGGCGTCTGCCATAAATTATTTCCTTCCTTGGGTTGGAGCATTCTGCTGCCATTTCGAGGACGATTCTAGCATATAAAGTTGCCGATGCAATCTTTATTTGTATGTTTGCACCGCAAACATGTTTTTACTGTTGACATTGGAGAGAAGTCCAGTTATCCTTCTGGCATGGATGAGAAATGAAGAATGCACCACAGCAAGCGATGTTTTATCATAGGCTCGGACAAAATATCCGAAAATGTCGTAAACGGCACAAGCTCTCTCAAGATGCTTTAGCCAAACTGATCGGCCTGACTCGCACTTCACTCACCAACATTGAAAGCGGTCGGCAGCATCCTCCTCTGCATACGTTCTGTGATATCGTCGAGCAATTGAAGGTTGACGTGTTGGAATTGCTTCCGCGTGCTATTGCCGCAACAGAACCAGTCGATGTGAAGGCGATGGTCGGAATGCAATTGCGTGGAGACAAGGAACTAGCGTTCATTGAAAGCGGCATTGGCATCAAAACAGGAGGATCAAATGGCAATTCGTAAAAGAAGAATTGAAGCAATGGTCGAAGCCTTGCTTGCTGAGAGCAATATCGTTGAGGCTCCAGTTGGGGTTTCACGGATAGCCAAGGCTAAAGGCGCGCGAATCTTTGTCGATGCGCTCGAAGGTGACTTGTCAGGCTTTCTATATCGCGACAAAGCGCAATCTGTTATCGGTGTCAATACACGCCATTCCGCAGCGCGGCAGAACTTCACAATTTCGCATGAACTCGGCCATTTGCTTCTCCATGATCAGGAGCAGCTACATGTCGATCATGAATTCCGCGTTCGACTGAGAAATGACGTGTCGAGTCAGGGAACAGATGAAGCAGAGCAAGAAGCCAATTTCTTCGCGGCGTCACTACTTATGCCGAGAGAATTTCTGAAAAAGGATTTGGAGAACGAAGAGTATGTCGATCTTTTGGATGATGATTTCCTGCATGGTCTCGCCCGCAAATATGGTGTGAGCACTCAGGCTCTCGTCAACCGACTCAAGAATCTAGGCTACATCCAAGAATGAGGGCCGGGGTCAATTCGCGCCGTAGGCTGTGTCTCCTCCCGTTGAGGGAGCTGCTAACGGACATGGGAGGAAGCGATCATACTCGCAAATCTTCAAGAAACTCCGAAGCCGGCGCGATGCCGGTAATGAGAAGCTGGTCGCGTGCGCGAGTGCAGGCGACATAGAGCAAATGGCGCTCGGTGTTGTAAACCTCCTCCAAATCGGCGTCGTCGGCGACGGATTCGATGCGCTCCTGTAATGGCAGAACTTCATCGTCGCAGGCCATGACTGCCACGGCGCGGAACTCAAGACCTTTGGCGAGGTGCATGGTGCAGATGGAAGCAAAGCCGGTCGTGGTCTCGACATTCTCGTCCAGAATCTTGTGTTCAAGTCCGGCCTGCTTCACCGCCTCGCGGGCGCGTGGAATTTCGGCGTCGGAACGAACAAACACGCCGAACTCGTGCGGCGCGACACCCTCCTTGGTGCGGGCTGAAAGCCACTCGGCAACGGCATTGATTTCCTCCTCGTTGGAATTGAAGACCTGAATGGCAGGAGGCGGGCCGTTGAACACGGAAACCGTGTCGCCGCGCTGCTCGGTGTTGCCATCAACATCCGAGACTTCGGGACCAAGCAGCCGGTCGGCCTGGGTGCGAATTTGGTGGGAAGTGCGATAGTTGACACGGAGGTTGCGGGAGCGCCCGCGAATGTCCACGCCCAAGGCGAGCCATGAGAAGGGCTGCTGGAAGATGCGCTGCCCAAGATCACCGGCGAAAAACAGGGCATCCGGTCGGCGCTCGCCGATGGCGGCAAGGAACCGCAGGTGGGCAATGCCGATGTCCTGCGCCTCGTCCACCACTGCAAACTCAAATGGCGGGTTCTTGTCCTTCTGGATCGCTCCGGCGAGTTTGGTGAACATCTCGGCATGAGTGATGAGCTTGCGGCTGGAAAGGCTGGCGCGGGTGCGCTCAAAGATTTGCCAGAGCACGGCGCGTTGTGCTTCAGGGAGGCGTGTCTTGCGACCAAGACGTGTCACGTCGCGGTAAGATTCCCATGAGTTCAATTGCCAGGCATCCACGATCTGTTCCCATTCCGTGAAAAGGAACTGATTGCTGAACTTGTGTCCGCCGACTTCTTTCGAGGCGGCAGCGATGCACTGTGAGATGTCCTCACGGGTGGCAAGATTTGCTGCACCAAAGTGCGACTTGTAGAGGCGGGTTCCTATCGTGTTGATGGAATGGACTTCGAGCCTTTCGGCAAGGCGAGGCTCGTTGCTGATGAGCCTGCGGAGTTTGAGCCGGAGCGAGTTGGCGAGGATGTGAGAAAAGGTCGTCAACAATACCCTGGTGTTTGGGTTCTGCTTGGCGAGATGCACAGCTCGATGCACGGCGACAATTGTCTTGCCAGTTCCAGCGGAGCCCGAGACGCGGGCCGGGCCGTTGTAGTTGCGCTCAACGGACTGGCGTTGGTCGGGATGCAGGAAGACGGACCACTTGTCCCACGGAAATTCGAGGGCGCGTTCCAGTTCTTCCACATTCGACATTACGCGGAAGCGGCGCTGCGCGTCGGGATGCTCGAATGGGTCTGTCGTGGCCGGCACGGGCTGCGGCACACGGGGTTTACCGCCTGTTGCCAGCTCCAGAAGCGCTTCGGCTGCTTCACTTGGCAGACGGTCAGCCAGCGCTAGCAGACTGTCTTCATCTGCTTGGCGGACATCGGCAAGCCATTCAGGAGGGACACCGTAACCAAGAAGCTCATCATCCGAAATGTGGCTGAACAGAATCTTGCGGGCTTTCGGCGCGGCGGGAAGCTCAAGCTGAACGTAGTTGGGAACGATGATGTCCTGAACCGTCTCGCGTATCTCCACGAGCTGAGCCGCGCCGGTCTTCGGGTGCGTCTCCAGCTTGCGGCGTTCCGCCCAGCTATATGCTTTGTCGTGATGGTCAACGTAGCACAAGAGCAGATTCGCTGCGCTCTTGTGAACTATGAGGCGGATGTCGCGGTTGACTCGCACGGACCAGAAATTCTTGTCCTTTGCTTTGTCGAGCTTGTGAAAGCTCATGCCAGAGTTGACGGGATTGAGCTGCAAATCGAATGCCGTCGTCTTCACGGCCTTCTGCTCATCGCCCGTCAATCGGGCGAGGCTGTCAGTGAAAGTGTCGGCGATTCTGAATTCCATGATGCTATACCTTGAATACCTTCATCACTTCGTCTCCGAGGTGATTGATGACCTTCACCGCGATGCGGCCTTTTTTTGGTTTCTCGAAAGGACGTGAAGTGTCGCTGTTCAGCGTCGCCCAGGCTTCGTAATCAATCTCAGCCTTCAGCGTCGTTTTCAGGGAGTTGTAGGGGTCGTTGGCACCAAGGAAATAGGCGTGGCGCACGAAGAAGCTCTCTTCGTTGTAGTCCGTGTCAATGAACCAGCAAGCAATGCCGTCTGCGCCGTCGCTGCGAACTTCACCAGTGTTGGGATGGAACACGTCAACGCCGTTCACCTTCACTCGGACCTTCCCATCTTTCTCCGGCAGGATGGTGATGTCGGGTTCACCAAAGATGACGAAGAGGTTGCCCTTGCCGGTGTTTTTGAGGTCATCGGACATGTGAAGGTCGGCATTCATGCGAGCCTTCAGCACAGGGATTCTTCCCAGCTTGTTGAACTCGGTCGTGTGCGCTTCGTAGTTGAAGGCGCAGGCAATCAAAACATCGAAATCAGCATCTCCGGCCTCTCGTGCGGCAAGCACGAGATCTTGACGCTGCACGGTTCCAAACTCAGGGCCAATAAAGATCGCGGCGCGTTTTTCTGCGCTTCCTTCCATGTAGCTGCCTTCGGCGCATACGAGTTCGCCCGGCCAAGGATTGAGGGCAGTGAAGACAATCTTGTCCTCCTTGTGCGCCTGCTGGACACCGGCGGCTTTCAGGTTCTCAAGGATCATCTGGGGAAAGGACTGTTTCGCTCCGTATTCGGCGCTGTCTTCCTTCAGGGTATCAACCAACTCGTCATTTTCATCCACGCCAAGGACGCGGTGAGGCGAAAGACTTTCAACGGTGAAAGGACCGGCAACGCGAACGCTCTTCTTGTTTTCGTAGGGCTTGTCGTAGAGAAATTCAAACTCGGCCTTGGCGGCGATGGATTTGTCAATCTCCTTCTGCCGGGCGATGCGCGCCTGCCACCAGTCGGCGTGCAGCTTCTTCGCAGCGTCCGCCCACTTGGCGTCGGCATCGCGCGGAATCTCCCACTCCTGCCAGATCGTCTTGAGCGCGGCGTTCAGCTTCTCGCGCAGCGGCTCCAGCTTCGCCTGCCACTGGTCCCAGATGACATCGATCTCCGCGTTGTTGGCGATGGACTTGAGCGTGATGTGCGGCACGCGCTCATAGACGAAGCCGTGGCGGATGTTCCCCTGCACGGGCTGCGAACTCGGCGCGGTGCGGGTGACTTCGGCTTCCTTGAGCTGGCCCTCGCGGGAATCGGCCAGCAGGTAAAAAGGGATAACGCGCGCCCATGATGCGGGCACGGGCCAGCGCCAGCGCCACGCGCGAGGTGTCAATCGTGATCCAGCGGCGGCCCCATTGCTCGGCGACGGTGGCGGTGGTGCCGGAACCGCAGGTCGGGTCGAGCACGAGGTCGCCGGGGTCGGTGGCCATGAGGAGGCAGCGTTCGACTATGCGAGTGCTTGTCTGAACTACATAAACGATGTCCATCTCTCCGCGAGTGTCGTTCCATAGGTTTGAAATTGGAACGCCGCGAAGTCATCGAAGTAGCGTTTGTAGCCAATCCGCTTTGGCGTCGCTTTGACTCTCCCAGCCTTCAGCAAGCCGCTTCATTCCTTCTGGATACTGTGCCTTCCAGTGCTCGTTCTTTTTCGGCTCCCACTGGCTCCCATTGAAATGAAATGGTTGAGGTTCATTTCCTGAACCAGAACTTGTGATTGCGTGAACGCCGTAATGGCGCAAACCAGCCGGAATTGTTGACGGATCATTTAGCTCCTCGCGTGAAAGCGGGCGAGTGACGCCAAGTTCAAGTTCGAGGGTCGAGTAGTTCTTGACCCCGCTCTTTGAACTCTCTTTAGACCCAAATAGTTGCCGGAATTTGAAACGCTCCTTCTGTTTCGAGTAGCAGACAATGAAGTCGAGCACGTTGTCCAAATTGCTGCTGGAGAATCCTCCAGTTTTCTGAAAAGCGATTACTGAGATGAAGTTGTCCTCCCCAAACACCTCATCCATCACCGCCCGGACGCGGTGGACATTTTCATCGCCGATCTGCACGAAGATGGAGCCGGAATCGGTGAGGAGATCGCGGGCGACGGTGAGCCGGTCCCGCAGGTAGGTGAGGTAGCTGTGGATGCCGTCGCGCCAGGTGTCGCGGAAGGCTTTGACCTGCTCGGGCTCGCGGGTGATGTGGTCGGCCTTGCCGTCCTTCACGTCGCGGCTGGTGGTGGACCACTGGAAGTTGCTGTTGAACTTGATGCCGTAGGGCGGGTCGAAGTAGATGCACTGCACGCGCCCGCGCAGGCCCTCGCGCTCGGCCAGGCTGGCCATGACCTGGAGCGAGTCGCCCAGGATCATGCGGTTGGACCAGTTCTGGTCGTGGGCATAGAATTCGGTTTTGTCCGCGCCCTTCGGGATGCCGTTGAAGTCGGCGAAGAGGTCGGCGGTGGTGAGTCCCGCTTCGTGTTCACGCTCTTTCGTCTCGCGCAACAGATCATCAATCAAAGCTTTCGGATGAACCTTCTCCTGAATGTAGAGCGGGGGCGCATGGACAACGAGGTCGCTCCAGTCCTGCTCATCCTTGCCGCGCCAGACAAGCTGCGGATCAAGATCACGGTTGCGTCTGTCATAGGCAACGCGCACCGGATGCTGCTCCTCTTGTTTGAGGACAGACTGAAACTCTGCGGTAGGAATGTTCTTCCTCTTCGCTTCGTCGTGCGTGAGAGTTTCGACAGACTTGGTGGTAGTCGGTTTCTTTGCCATGCTAGTTTTCCTTGGTCGTAGTCGCGGTTGTGGCGGACTCGATCATCTTGTTAAAGTTGCTCGCGACTTTGGCAGCAAAGTCGGACTCGATTTGGTAAACTTCCGTGAACTCGGCGAATGCCCAACGCCCGAAAGTTTTGAGGTGGTTCACGCCCGGAATCCAATAGGTTTCCATCGTGCTCTTTTTCTCCTTTGCATCCTCACGCCGGTAGCCTTTGATTTCAACGATGAGACGCAAGAGGTCGTCGGGACCATGACCATCATCAATCAGCACGATGAAGTCGGGCAGATACTTCCGTGTTGTGGAACCGTAGCGATAGGGCACCTCAAGGCCGAGGTTGTGATTCTTCACATAGGCCCGCACTTTTGCGTGCGCCTCCGCAACTCGGCAGAATTCGCCTTCCCAATCACTATCCAGAACAATCCAGTTGATATGGCAGTGTGAAGAGCTGGTTTCCCAGCGGTCCGGCTTCGATGTGTTGAACCGGACATGCCTCGTGGAGCCTTCTGGGTTGTATGGGTCAAGCAAGGCTTTGATTGGGCGCTCACCAACGAAAGCGCGTGTGATTCCTGCCGTGATGCGATTGCACGCCATATCCGCCAATTCCTGATACATGAGCAAAGCCGGATAGGTTTCGCCTTTGCACACAAGGCAGGTGTCTAGCCATTGCTTTGCGATGCGCTTGAGCTGTCCAAAGAGATGAAGCTTCGGTTCCTCTCCTGGGTCGCGCCATTTTGTGTAAAGCAAGCGCTGCGTGACATGGAAGAGCAATGTCGAAGGGCGCATGTCGCCAAGATGTTTCAGGCCGAGGTCAACACCTTCGCCGATGATGCCGGAATTCCGCGTGACGGACGGACCGACAATGTCGGGGCTGAGTTCAAGAATCGAGTCGTCGGTAAATTCAGCGGTCAAGCGTTCCTCTGGCAGTTCCACGCGATAGCCTTCCACGCGAGGGAAACGGATTTCGAGCGCATCACGTTCAGGACGGACGGCCTTAACCTGAATGGTTTCGCGCGGCGGCTGTGGAGTGGAGATGACAGGCTTCGCAGTGAAGTCGAATGGAATGCCGAAGACATCGGCGTATTCAACATTGAAAAGACCTTCTTCATTGAGGTCGTAGGACTGGCGGCGCAAGGCTCGCCCGATGACCTGTTCGCAGAGAAGCTGCGTGCCAAACGCACGGATGCCAAGAACGTGAGTGACGGTGTTCGCATCCCAACCTTCGGTGAGCATGGACACGGAGACAACGCAGCGAATGGAACCGCCAAGTTGGCCGTGTTTGCCAACGGTGTTCATCACTTCACGAAGCAACTCTTGGTCGGTAATGCTGTCTGCTTTGCGTTGGTCTCCTGTGCGCTCGGTAATCTCGCGGCGAAAACGGTCAATCTCATCCTCTGCCATGCTGCGGAAATTGGCGTCGAGAGCATCGCCTGCTTCAAGCTGTTCGCTGTCGATGAGCAATGTATTCGGACGCGGGAGGGGATTGCCGGTCGTCTCATCGAAATTGCGGAAGAGAGCCAGCCGTCCGTTTTCGAGGGTTGTAGTGCCGTCTTCGTTCGTGCGATGGAAGCCGCTAATAAAATCGTAAACCAACTTTGAAATCGCCGTGTTCTGACAGACGATGATGAAGCATGGTGGAACGCGAATGCCGTTGTCCTGCCAAAAGCTTGAATGTCTTCTCGTAATGGCCGTAGAGAGCTTGAAGGGCTGTTTGGAGTCGAGTCGGGAAGTTTGAGAGGGTCCAAGTCCTCCGGACGTGCCACGCCCTTTTTTCGGCATGTCCTTCCGAATGTTTTCCCAGAGATTGCGGGACATTGGCATTTCATCGCCTGGTATGTTCTCGGCGACAGGAACGCGGGGCAGCTTCACGATGCCGCATTCAATGGCATCCATGAGCGAAAAGTCACTCATCGTCCAGGGAAACAAAGTGCCCTCTGCGTAGCCGGAACCACTGAGGAAAAACGGAGTAGCAGACAAATCCATCACGCGGGAAATGCCGAGTTTCCGATTCACAGCTTCAAGGCCGGAGATCCAAAGCCGTGCAGCTTCGCTGTTCTTTTCCGCTTCCTTTTTCTCCTCACCTTTTAGGTCTTCATCGTCTTCGTCCTTGGGCTTCTCGCGGTAGCAGTGATGGGCTTCGTCGTTCCAAGACGATAATGTTTTTCAGCCCCATCAAGTCAGGCATCACACGCTGAATCATCTGGCCTTCGGTTTCGACTGTATTGAGGTCTTCGCCGTTCTTGCCTTTGAGCAGAGAACGTCCTCCTGCTGAAAGCTCGATGCGCTCGCGGAGCTTGAATGCGTGATAATTTGTGATGACGATTTTCGCGCGATTCACATCGTCAAGCATGTCGCCCGGAACGAGTTCACGGCTTGCGTAGTAGCTGTCAGGATCATTCGGCTGGAGCACACGCAAACGGTCTTTGATGGTCAAGCCTGGGGCGCAAACTAGAAATCCCCGCGTGAAATTCTTGCTCGTCGGTCGCCGCGCCGCGTTGATGGTCTGCCATGCGATGAGCATCGCCATCACAGTCGTTTTTCCTGCACCAGTGGCGAGTTTGAGAGCAAAGCGCATCAGCTCAGGGTTCGCATCTTTGTTCGCTGCGGCGAGATGGTCGAGGATTGCCTTGCCGCTCTTGGAATGGGGAGCCACCTCAGTCAGCCAGATTGCAACTTCGACAGCCTCGACTTGGCAGAAAAATGGGCGCACGCCGCTGAAATTGTGATGACGCCAGTGTTGAAGTAGCCGGGCGGTTTCCGGCGTTACCTGCCATTGACTTGGCTCGGGCAACAGCCGCCACGAGTCCACATGGTTTCGGACTTGGTTGATGATGGATGTAGCGTCGTATTGCTGCTGCTTGGTGGAGAGTCCTTTCCCCTCGTCGAAGACGATCTCTTGCTGGGCAGTGCGCTTGCGCTTCTTCGGTTTGGGAATCGGCGTGATGAACTCCGCTCGTCTTCGGTTCGCGATGATTTTTTGCGTCGGCTGCCCGGAATCGTCCAGCTCCCAGTGCTGCTGCGGGCGTTCGTATGGGGAATTGAGGATTGGGTGCTCGAAAAACGGGTTGGACATGTTCAATTCCTGGTATCGTGCCTGCTGTTGTTCCAAATGCCAAAGAGCGTTTTCGGTTTCGCCGCATCGACAAGACGTTCCTTCGTTTTACAAAGAATCGGACACAAGTATATAGTTTATAGTCATTTTGGCTGCCAAGTGATGTAAAAACGCCACTCGAACGGATTTGCGGTGCATCTGCAACAACCGTCCCCCATAAGTATTGATAATGTATTTTATCACTACTACAATGCGCTGATACAGAGGGGTTTATGTGAAGGATGGTTCAAGTGGTTTGGTCGTGGGTTCCGAAAGTCGGATGCTGACGGCAGCGGAGTTTCAAGCACTGGCAGATGTGCCACCCGAAGTCGAATGGTTTGCGAACATTGAAAACGAGAACACTCGGCGAGCATACCGGAACGATGTGCATGAGTTCATGGCGTTCGCCGGCATTCGACAGGCGGAAGAATTTCGCCTCGTGAAGCGATCACATCTCATTGCGTGGAGGCGGCAGCTTGAGAATCGGGCTTTGGAGGCGGCAACGGTGCGGCGCAAACTTTCAGCCGTGGCGTCTTTGTTTGATTACCTGTGCGAGCGCAACGCGGTTGCCTTCAACCCGGCCGATGGAGTGAAGCGCCCTGAATCTGGGAGCGAACGAAGGCAAGTCTCCTGCGCTTGGCGACGAACAAGCAAAAGCGATTTTGGAGGCTCCCCCTTCGGATACGCTCAAAGGGATTCGAGATCGTGCAATTCTCTCCATTCTGCTCTTTCATGGACTTCGCCGCGCCGAAGTCTGTTCTTTGACCGTGGGTGATGTGCAATCACGTCGGGGGGTGATTCATTTTCGCGTGCATGGGAAGGGAGGCAAGATTCGGTTCATACCGGTGCATCCTCACAGCTCGCAACTCATCAGTGAGTATTTGGAGCGGTCTGGTCATGGCGATGACGGCACACACGCGCTTTTTCGACCAGTGAAGAATCCTGCTGGCAGTCTTGAGAACGCACTGACGGGGCACGGCATCTACAAAGATGTGGTGAAAAAATACGCAAGGCAACTCGGTCTTGAACCAAAGGCAGTTTGTGTTCACGGGCTGCGGGCCACGGCTGCGACGAATGCCCTCGACCATCAGGCTGACATTGCCAAAGTTCAGGAGTGGTTGGGACACGCCAGCATTTCGACGACACGGCTCTATGACAGGCGCAAAACGAAGCCGGAAGACTCACCCACTTTCAAAGTGAGCTACTAATTCCTAGCTCTTGTATCTGCCGGGATCGTCTCCATAAGTGCGCTCGCTCTGGATGACACCGTTCTCCTTGTGGATCACAACTTGGCCCAAAGGTTGAGCCTTTGCGATTTCAGCAGTTCTGCGAACTACATCTTCTTTCCGATCACCAGAGACGGAGGCTCGTGCCGCACCCACGGCTTTACCCTTCCACTCTCCATCTTGCCCTTTTGTTACATGGTAGATTTTTCTGTTCATGCGAACATGTTAAGGATGGCGTGATGCAATTCAAGCAATTTGCTGCGAGATTTCACACTGCTGATAGACTTCTGACAACATGGAAAAAGTGACCTACACGCCCTCTGAATTCGCCTCCGTCTTTGGCAAGGAGCGCACTTGGGCGTATCGGCAGCTCTACGCTGGGAAGGTGCAGGCAGTGACGGATTTGGGACGGACGCTCATCCCCAAGAGCGAGGTGGACCGCCTTCTCAAAGAGGCGGGGCGCTACGTCGGAGCTGGTGCGAAAGTCAAAAAGAGCAAGGCAGTTACACAGAGCACGAACGGCAACAAGCCCTCCCCTAGTGCCAAGAATTGGGCAGAAGCCATCAAGCAGCGAAAGACACGCGGGTTGCCGCAGCAAGAGAGTGTTCGTTCCGCAAGTGGCCGTAAACCTTCATCGCAAGCGCTCCCCCGTCCTTGTGACCAAGCCACTTCGCGACAGTCGGTATATCAACGCCTGACTCGATGCAAACCGTCGCGAAAAGGTGGCGAAGGTCGTGGTGAGTAATGCGCTCCATTCCGACAACACTAGCGGCGCGATCCATAGCTTTTTGGGCTTCCTGCACCCTCATCACTCCGTCGGTCGGCTGGACATTGGGGCGCTTGGCTTTCAGGCGCATCAAAAGTTCACGGCAAGCAGAAATCATCGGGATTCGCCTGAATTCGCTGTTTTTGGTTCCTTCTTCGGGTTCACCCCTCACCAAAATTTCGCCACGAGCGAAGTCACAGTCCTTCCATTGAATCCACTCAGCCTCCCCTTTCCTGACACCGCTGTAAGCGAGGAATTCAACGAAGTCAGCACATGGGCCAGAGAAGCGCGCATTTGGCCGTCGCATCTCCTTGACCCATTCCGCAAATTTCTGGCGTGCTGGTAAACGGCTTGAAAGGTCTTTCGTCCGCACCTTCGCACGTTTCAGAGAGTTTGCAGGATTGGTGCGGCGAGCACCTCGCTTGATTGCAATCTCGAACAAGTGGCGGATGAGGCTCAGAGAATTGTTGAAGCGGGTTGGCGACATCGCCTCCTTGTGTTTTCCGGCCCAGCGTTGGCAATGCTCCTCGGTAACGCGGCGAAGTTCCGCCGTCACGAATTCGGGCCAGGTGCGCTCCAGTGAGGCAATGATTTCATTCCAGTAACGGCGGGTGTTCTTCTTGATGGAGGCGTCATTTTCAAGCTGACGCTTCCGAATCTCGATGGCCTGCGCTCCGGTCATCCGCTCGGCGACAATGCCTTCTTGGCTGACTTCCTTCTGGTTGGCTGCGTCTTCAATGAGCTTGTCCCACTCCTCTTTGGCAACACTGAGAACGGCAGTTTTGAGGCTGCGCCACGTTTTCTTGCCGCCAATCAAAATCCGGGCATAGTAGGTGCCTGATTTATGACGGTAGAGATGCTGATACTTTGTGGGGAACCAAGTTTTCGGGGCTGTGCTCACGGCCTGCGGAGGGTTGTTGTCCGTGAGTGTATAACAGCAGTGTATAAAACGCAAGGAAAAGCATCGCTTGCCGTCGTGATTCCCAAGTAAAAGCGCCCGTAGCTCAGTGGATAGAGCAGCGGATTTCTAATCCGTCGGTCGCAGGTTCGATCCCTGCCGGGTGCGCCCTTGTAAAATCAAGGGTTCCAGCGATTTTCGGCCCTCTGAAAAAAATCTTCATTTGGCCCCCATTTGGACACCTCTTGGACACTTTCAGGCGGCCAGAGCGGCTTTCACTCGCTGGACGGTGGATGGGCCTTTACCGGTGATCTTGGCGGCATTGCGCACGCTCTGGCCTGCTTTTAGTGCCTTCACCACGTCGCGGTGCTTCGTGAGCAGATCGTCACTGGAAAGGATTGTGCCGGATGGCCTGCCCAGCTTTACGCCCTTTCGGCGGGCCTCCGCGAGTCCACTATTGATACGCTCGCGGAGTGTTTCCGTCTCACTGCGGGCCATCTCAGCGAGTAAGGCCAGCATCACCGAAGCAGCAGGGTTACGCTTGCCAGATGGCAGAAGGGTTTCCACGGCCTGACTATGCCAGTAAAGGGACACGTTCAGCTCTTCCAGCGTCTCGACAAAACGGTGAACGATGGAGTTACGGCGGGCAAGGCGGGACACTTCATGCACCAGCACTTTCTTGATCTTCCCGGCGCGGGCCAGTTCCTCGACTGCATGCAGGCCGTGACGTTCGCTTTCATCGGCCCGGCCTGAAACGCCTTCTTCCTCGCACACGGCCACAACCTGCCAGCCCTTCGAGTCAGCCAGGGCGCGGAGTTCGGAGACTTGGCGGGTGGTTTCCTGTTTGGCGGTGGAGACGCGAACGAGGATGGCGACGGGGGACGGGAGCGGCGGCGGGCTTCATGTGTTCCACAGTGCTGAGTGTATTCAAATAATCAAATGATTTTATGGATACACCATTTCGAGGCATCCGGCGGCCTCCCTTCGTGGGCAAAACCGGCGTTTTTCGGCCAAACGATTTCCCGAATACACTCCCGGCCCCGATTCAGCACCCAGCCCGCAGATCGAGGCACCGGGGCAGGCGTGACACATCATCAAGCACCCATGACACATCCCGGCCCAGAGCCGTCATGCCTGCCGCCGGGCTTCACCAGGGGAAAGCCCAGCAAATGACGGGCATGACGCATATGACGCTTGTTTTGATGTCTTGCCCGAAAAACGCGGCAACGCATGAAGTCGGCGACACAGCCCGCAGCCAGGTCAAAACCCCGGCTTCCCACAGCGGCCCGCCTTGCGCCGCTGGTGGCAGGCCGACAAAAGAGCCAGGGCGAGAATGCCGGGCGTGAAGCCGCCCCGTTTCCCCACGCGGCCACTCTGGGCCGCTGTCTGGCAAGCTGGTAAAGTGAGCAAGGCGGCAGGCCAGCCGGGCGCGGCGGCCCCGCTCAATCTCCCGGCGGTGCAGTAGGCAGGGGACAAAACCGGGGACAAAAAGTTTTTCCCTCCACATCCCAGGCAGAGGTAAAGGGACGGGTTGCCCGTTCCAGGTGTCAGGGAGGGGCAAGAGATTTCTTATCCCGGTGGGGTGGGGTAAAAGCAGTGACACTATTTTCCCATGAAATGAAAAAGAAGCGTCATATGCGTCATGCCGTCCTACAGCCAAGGAAATACAAGGCTTCCAGCATGACACCACCTTTCCACCCATGATGTCACTGCCGTCATTCCTTCCAAGCCCGTTCAGATCAAGGCCGCTACCGTCCTGACACCCCGGCGAGTGTGGCAAATGAGGGGAAGCGCGAAGGGAAACAAAAGGCACGGCGGCCCACGGAAACGGGAGGCAAGCCAAGGGTTGGGTGTCTCTGGATTTCCGGAGACACCGCACGGCGGCCCACGGAAACGGGAGGCAAGCCAAGGCTTGAATGACCGCCACGTGGCGATCATTCAGCACGGCGGCCCACGGAAACGGGAGGCAAGCCAAGGGAGCGGTATCACTCTGAGTGATACGGCCTGAGCATGGCTCGCCTTCAAATTGGAGGCGCTGCAAAGGACAGTTGGATACTACTCCACAGTCTCCACCGGCGGCGGCGTGATCTTCCACAGGCGGCGGTGCATGGTGCGATGCTTCGTCACACGCTCCGGCATGTCCTCTGCCAGGCGGGCGAGCAAGCGGGCAACGTTGTTGTGATTGCAGAACCGCACGGCCTCTCGCTCAATCGGCGAGGCGGGCGAAACAAGAACCTCTTCCAACTCATCAGCACCGCCTTCCCATGCCTTGCCCTTCGATTCGTCGTCATCAAAAACGGCGAGGTTGATCAGCTCCAGCAAGCGGCCCGCCGGTGAATCATCGTAGAGCATGGCGGCAATCTCAGGGTTCAGCCAGGCGCGACAGCCGAAACGAGTATCGAAGTGCTTCGCGGCCACTTGCACATTCAGCAGATAAGCGGCGAAGGCGGGAAGCTCCGCCACGATGGCGGCGGCAAATGCGTCCTTTTGCTCATTCGTGGCCGTGGGCATGGGCAGGACGGCTTTCAGCATGCGAAGCAGTAGAACCTTGTCCGCGAGGTCTGGCGCGTTCAGATTCGGCAGGATGCGCAGCTTGTCCGGGTCATCGTTCAGGCTCAAACTCAAGCGCCAGAACGGGCGAAGCGTGATAGCCTCGCGTCCCTTCGGGTGGCAACGGTGCGTCACATTCGCGGCGATGGCCTTCAATCGCTCGCCAAAGAACTGTCGGGCCTCTGTGCGAGTCGAGGTGGCGGGGTCTTCCATCAGCAGATGCTCACAGCCGAAAAGCTCCGAATTGAAGTCGCTCTTTTCAAACATGAAGCCGGAAGGGTTTGCATGCCTGCTGCCGAGTAGCGGCGTGATGATGTGATGCTGTAGCAGCGATTTCCCAGCGCCCGCCGGTCCCACAATGATGAGCACGAGGCCGGGGCGCGGGATGCCGGAGGCGAGGCATTCCAGGCCGTTCTTGAGCCAGGCCACGAAGCGCGGTGTTTGCTCCTTTCCAAGCAGGCCGTAGAGCATGGCCTCGATCACGGGGAAATCACCGGCAACGGGCGTGATGAGGCGCGGCGATTCACGCGCCAGAATGCGGCGGCCATCCAGATCATGCACACCGGCGGCGAGGCCAGCGAGATTCATCACCAGATCGAGCACGCGGGCTTGCCGGACGTGACGCAAGGCCAGCTCCACTTGTGACAGCCCTCCGCCTTCGGGCCGCTGTGCGGAGACTCCACAGGCACGCAATTCCTTTCCGGCGTGGGCTTCGGTGTATTCCAGCCAGACACTTGATGGAGATGGACACCAATAGCTTTTTCCGTTCAGCCAATAGAGCCCTACTTGCTCCACGATGGGTGCTGGATCGAAGGGCGGCGGTGCAGGTGCAGCAGCGGGCGCGGCTGGCGTGCCAGGCTTGGTACTGGCGGGACGCTTACGAGGCGGAGCACCAGGCGCGGCCTTATCCTCGAAACGGGCGGGCTGATTCTTCGCGGTCTTCACCACGCGGCCTACTCGGGAGCGCGGTTTCTTCAGCGGTGCAGGCGGGGGCGGTGCATCGGTGATGTAGTCGCCGCCATCATCGGCGGGCGCGGTTTTTTTGGTGTCACTCACAGGCGGGAAAGGGTTCAAGGTTCAAACAGCGCGGCCACATCGTCATCCAGTGACGCCACCGGCACGCGGGCGAGGTCGTTCAGGTCTTTGCACAGCACGCCATCCGCTCCGGGGATGCCTGCCAGGTCGAAAACATCCACATCAGCCCCGGCGGCGGTCAGTTGATCCTGCCAGCGGGCGGCGGCTTCAAGGCCGGGCGCTTTGCCGTCTTCATGCGCGGCGTCTGCATGGGGAAAGATACGCACACGCTTCCCCGCAAAGAGCGGCAGTGCATCCGCCACGATCCGCGTGGAGGCCCCCAGCATCGCCACCGGCGCGACACGATCCGCACAGCCCAGCGCATGAGCCAGGTGCAGCACGGCGAGCATATCCGGCCCGCCCTCGCAGATGGCGATGAGCTGGGGTGGCTCTGGATATCCGGAGCCACCCGCCGAAAGCTCCACAGCTTCACCGATGCCCAGCGGCCAGCGAGCGCAGCACTTTGGCAGCGTCCATGCCTTGAACGTGGAGCCGTCTTGCCGCGTGAAGGGTTTTCCATCCAGCCTGCGCACTTGGCACAGCCAGCGGGCCACATCCGTCACAGCCCAGCAAGCCAAGCCGTGCCACTGGCACACCCACAGCAGGCCACGGGAAACGGCCATTTCCAGCGCAGCCAGGTCAAGGCCGCGAATCCGCGCAATCGCTCTCAGATGCCCGTCACGCGGCGCATGCAGCGCGGGAAGCTCCGGCTTGGCTGACAAAGGCGGTAGAGTCTCTGGAGGTCGCTGCGCAGGCATGCGGGCGCGGTGGCGGTCGTCGTCGCATTCCTCGGGGCGGATGCGTGCCAGCTCGATAAACAGGCGGCAGGCGTCTTGAGGTGAAAGCCCTTCCACCTTCGCGAGGATGGCCGGTGCATCCAGCGTCTCGCCGGTGGCATGGTCGAACATCAAGAGGCCATCCGCATACACACTGCCAGAGGGCGATTTATCAGCCCGATACGGCACACGGCACGAACGCCCCGGCTCCCATTGCCAGCCTCGCAGCGCGGCGAGGTCTGGAATCGTCAGCCGTTGCTTGGCGAGTTCGAGCCGTGTCATGCTGCGCCCTCCTTTTGGTCCACCCCTCCCGGATTTCCGGTAGGGGGAGTCTCTTTTTTCTGGTTGCCACCAGAGTGCAGGCGTCTGCGTTCCTCCCCCGGAATGATCGCCATGTGGCGATCATTGAAAAGCAGCGCCTCGAATGCCTCAAACTCGGCAGCGGGCGCGGTCATCACCTTAGCCAGGTCATCGGCAGAGGCGGGCAAGGCATCTAGCCGGGCCGCAAGGCCCCGCAGATGCGCCGCAAAGGCCGCCATCGCCTCCGGGGAGGCAAAGGCGCACATCAGCGGCAAGACACGCAGAAAGGCCATTTCCTGCGATTCCAAGCCAGGCGCTTTGATCCGGGTCGCCGTAGCCTCCAGATGCTCTGCCAGCTCCTCACACGCGGCAGCGAAGGCACGGGCATCTTGTAGGATGTCGGCAAGGGTCGCACTCACAGCAGCGCCTCCATTCCATCAAAGGCGCTGGGACGTGTGCTAAACCGCAGCTCTGTTTCGGCCTCGATCTCGCGGGCAAAGGCGGGAAGCCAAGAGCGGCAGCACTTTAGGCCGTAGAGTTCCGCAGCGAGGCCATAGGCCGTGTGAATGTCGCACTCGACAAGGAACGCGGCCTTGATGGCGCGGGCCGCCTTGATAAGCGCGGGCTTCACATCCGGGCGGGATAACTTGAACGCCTCGAATGCCTTTACCGGTGGAGGCTCACCGGGAAGCAATGGCGACTCCGCACTCATACCAGCGCCTCACTTTCCATGCGCTCGATCTCCTCAAGCGGAATGCGAATAAGGGTAGGAGAGAAAACCCGCACTTTAAAACGGCCCTCCGCACGCCATCGGCGGAGCGTCATTGTAGAGATGCCCAAACGGGCGGAGGCTTGCTGATAGGTTAGCGAGCGGGTTTCAGCGACGGTTTCAGATGGTGGGGGTGGTGTATGCGGATTCATGGGCTACACCAGCCCCGCCGTGTCAAACGTGCTCCTGATAACGCTACGGTTATCAGGGTAACGTCACCCCTTCCAGCCAGGACGGTAGCCAGCTCACTCCGACGTTGCGATAAAAGTAGGATTCATCAGGATTTTTCCAACACCACGAACCTCGACAGCCCAAGGCACCGCTGGTCGCGGCAGTGGCTTTCCAGCAAGCTCGTCAACATCCATCAAGCCATGATCATGAAAGGAGAAATAGCGCCTGGAACCATCACCTAGAATAATGTGATCCATGAAGCCTATCCCCATAATCTTTGCCACGCTACGCATGTTTTTCGTCACCTCTCTATCAGGCTGACTTGGCGACGGATCGCCACTCGGGTGATTGTGCATCAGCACGAACGAAGAAGCGGCGCAAAGAATCAACGGGCGCATGACTTCACGAGCACCGCAATACACACCGCACACGTCGCCGATGGAGACAAGATGCCAGCCAATCGCTTTCATCCGGCGGTTAAAGGCCACTACAACCATGTTTTCCTTGTCCGAGTGGATGAAAGGACTCGGAGCTATCACTTTGCGCCAATAACGCTCAAGGCAGCGCGATGTTTGTGGTAGCAGAAATGGAGCCTCCGCTACTTTCTCCACACGAAAGCACCCCAGGCCGGACAGTTTAATGGTTTTCGATTTCATGCGGTTTTGCGTTCGGGTTCGTGTGATCCGGCCATCCGTTTATTGTGTTCTCGCAACATGCTCCCGACAGAGCGAGCTGATAGAACGCGCCATCCCTCAAGTCGAAACCCAATCCGCTCGATAACCTCACGATGAGGAAGCAATAACTGCCTCGCTTCCAGCAACCACCTCTGAAGCGAGGTCATGGCATCATCGCAAACCATATCGCCGTCATCCTTCATTCGGAGGCGTAGGCGCGGGCAACGCTCTAGAATCTTTAGGGCACTGTCCAAATCGTCATAATTCTCCGCTTCCCATGTGACACAACCGTCGTCAGGTAGATAACCACGCTCCACCTCCCAAGCGGGTCCAGCCAGAAGAACTAACAGTGCATCGTCGGGGTTTGCAGGTCTCCCGGTGCCTTCGCAAAGCCCGCCCGTTTCTGTGAGCATCACACTGGTTGCCGGAAGATGAAACATGCGAATCCAACGCATCACTGCATGCGCAGCCTCGTGCTCTGCCACCATCCAATCCGGGAATACATATTGAGTTGTTCTCATGCGGTTTTGCGTTCGGGTTCGTGTGATCTGGCCAGATGCACCGGCGCGGGAAAAGGAGTGATGTTCGATGCTGGCTCATCATTCGCCGGCGAAAGCGTGAGCAGGCCGCCCAAGCCCACTGTGACGCGGCTTTTTTTATCGACGTAGTGAGCACTCGTCAGCTTGATGTCTGAGTGACGAAGGAAGCGCGAGGCCGCAAAGATACCGTGCTTATCCGCTACCACGGAACCAGCCTCTTTCCGCAGCTCATGCAGCGCCTTGTCAGCCGTGACGCCATGCTCACGAAGCCAGCGGGTAAGCGCAGCGAAGGTGCGGTTTGCACGGTAATGGCGCTGGTTCGCATCCGTCAACGGGGCCACACGGGAGCGCAGCACATACAGGCCGGGTTCCTTCGCACGCCATCCGCGCATCATGGCGATCACTTCCGCATCCAACTCTACGGCTCCTTTGCTCGTCTCGCACTTCGGCGAAAAGTGCTCGTGCTCCTCAATCCGCAGCACACCAGCGGCGAAGTCCACCGATGCCCAGCGCAGCTTATCCACTTCATTCCTGCGCAGGCCCGCGAACATCAGCAGCACAAAAGCTTTCCACAGCTCCAGTTTCGTAGCATCGCCCCCCAGCTCCTCACGCGCCGCTGCGATCAATGCGCCCGTGTCGATTTTCGATTCATAGCGCATACTCTGCCGCTCGAAAAACTCCACCTCTGAAAAGGGATTGGCCGGGAGGATCAAAGCGCGGTCAAGATGGCGGAGCACTTTCCGGGCAAAGAGGCAGGCCGCCTTACGGATCACGCTATTGATCGTCACCTTCGCGGCCCGCTGCGCAGCCATGTTTGCACCTACCTTTTTCAGCGTGGCGAGTCTCCATGCATGCACCGCATCCGGCGTGAGGCAGGAAAGCGGCAGCACGTCCACCTTGTCACGCCAAGCCTTTGCACCGCCACTGCGGCCTCCCCATTTGGTGCGATCATCACGCCTCACGCCTGCCACATCGGCCACAATCTGCCGTAGAGCCCCGGCATATTCCCAGAGCGTCACAGGCCGCGCCGTGGAGACAGCAAAGGCCGCCGTGATGAACTCGCCCACAGTGGCCGCCTTCGGAGCCTGGACAGGCTTTGGTTTGCACTTCTCCAAAACGGCATCCCATCCCAGGCTCATAAGGGTGCGGTAGATGTCCGCTGCCTTCTGCGCCGCTGCCGCCTGATTCCCCGTGCGTAGGTTCAGCGTCTCCCGCCGTCCCGCGTGCTCGATCTTCATGCACCAGTGAAGACTCTCGCGGAGCTGGCCTTTGTAGGTGTAGGAGTTGCGATAAATGCGAGTCCGCCAGTAGCGTGCATCCGACTTTGCATACCTGACTTGTGCGGGAAATCCGTTGTTTTTATCGGTGGTCATTTTTTGGACGAAATTGAAACGGTTTAGATGTTCATGCCTGATATGGACTGAGCGTGTCAAAGCGGGTGCTGGATTATTGTTTTTCAGACTTGCGAACGTGGGCCATCTCAGGGGCAATCAGCCCCTATCAGGCGCAATCGTCCAATTTCGCTTTTCTAATCCGTCGGTCGCAGGTTCGATCCCTGCCGGGTGCGCTTCGGTTGGCTGTACCATCAGACAGCCCGCGTGATTTCGCGGAATTCCATTTTCCGAATGAGGGTTTCCCGGCTTGAATCTGGGTGCTTATGATGTTCCGCACGCTTTTTGCCACCTCCCTGCTCCTGACACACGCGCTCCTGGCTGCTACTTGGCCGCATGAGGGCTCTGATTTGAAACCGGATGCCAAGATCACTTTTGGCACGCTGGAAAATGGTCTGCGCTACCTCGTGCTGCCGAATGCGGAGCCTCCGGGCCGCGCTAGCCTGCGCATCTACATGGATGTGGGCTCTCTCATGGAAGAGGATGACCAGCAGGGCATGGCGCACTTTTTGGAGCACATGGCCTTCAATGGCTCGAAGCACTTCAAGGGCGGCGAGATGGTGGACTTCTTCCAGCGCCTGGGCATGGGAGTCGGTGCGGATACGAATGCGCACACTTCCTTCAAAGAGACGGTGTACATGCTGGAGCTGCCCAAGGTGGATACCAAATACCTCGATGAGGGCCTGAAGCTCTTCCGCGACAATCTCGATGGCATGCTGCTGGGTGAAGAGGAGATCAATAAAGAGCGCGGCATCATCCTCAGCGAAAAGCTCAGCCGGGATAGCATCGACTACCGCACCATGCTGGCGGGCTACCGCTTTGCGCTGCCAGACTCGCTACTGCCGAAGCGCCTGCCCATCGGCATCGAACAAACGCTGAAGACGATGGGGCGGCAACGCTTTGTGGACTTCTACAAAAAGTGGTACACGCCAGATCGTGCCACACTGGTGGCGGTGGGGGATTTCCCAGATGCTGCTGCGGTGGCTAAAGAGATCGCGAAGCACTTCGGTGATGCCAAGGCACCCGCCAAACGTGCGGAAGATCCATCCCTGGGCAAAATCAGCAGTGGGCATGGCCTCATCGCCACAATGCACACGGAGATGGAGGCGCAGGCGCTGACTCTTTCTATCGAACGCCTCGTCCCCGCTGCGAAGGAGCCGGATACCACGGCAGATCGCCGCAAGAAGCTGGTGAGCAATCTGGCCGATGCGATGATCAATCAGCGCCTCTCCAAGCTGGCGAAGGCGGAGGGTGCACCGATCATGGGCGCAGAGAGTTATAGCTACGAGCAGTTCGACTTTGTCCGCACCGTCGGCATCCAGGCGCAATGTGACCCGAAGAACTGGAAGGCCGCACTCGCCCTCATCGAAACAGAAATCCGCCGCGCTATCGAGCATGGTTTTACCGACACTGAATTTGATGAAGCCAAGGCGCAGACTCTCCAGGGGGCAAAGCTCCGCGCTGACCAGGCAGAAAGCCGTAAGTCACGTGATCTGGCCAGCGTGATGGTCAGCCAGCTCGCGGCTGGTCGAGTCATCACACATCCGCGTGACGATCTGGCCCGCGTGGCCAAGACGATCCAGACCGTGAGCAAAGAGGATTGCCATGCCGCCTTGAAAGCAGAGTGGAAGGGCGAGGACATCCAAGTCTTCGTCGGAGGGAATCTGAAGCTGGATGGCGATGCCGCGAAGCAAATCATCGCCGTCTATAATGAAAGCCACGCCAAGGAAGTCACTCCGCCTGCAAAAGAAGAGAAGATCGCCTTCTTCTACACGGACTTTGGCCCCCCAGGAAAGATCGTCTCCAAAAAAGAGGCCAAAGATCTCGAAGTGCAGCAGGCCGTCTTTGAAAATGGCGTGCGACTGAACTTCAAGCACACGGAGTTTGAAAAAGGCACTCTACGCGTGCTGGTGAATTTCGGCGGTGGGAAGCTCACCGTGCCTGCGGCAAAGCCTGGGCTGCTGGTCTATGCCGGATCGACTTTCCAGGCCGGTGGATTGGAGCGCCATAGTGTGGATGAGCTGCGCCGCATCTTTGCAGGGCAGACCGTGAGCGCGGATTTCAGCATCGGCGATGAGGCCTTCCTACTCGCAGGCCGCACCACCCCTGCCGATCTGCGTGCTCAGTGCCAGCTCCTCGCTGCCTACCTGATCCGTCCTGGTTATCGCGAGGAGGCGCATCGCCAGTTCGCCAAGGGCATCGATCCGCTCTACACGCAGCTCCAGCACACCGCTGAAGGCGTGATGAATGACAAAGTGATGGCATTCATGCACGGTGGTGACTCACGCTGGGGCTTCCCAGCGAAGGAGGAGCTCACTGCACGGAATCTCGAGGAAGTCCGCGCTTGGCTCACGCCAGAGCTCACCGAGGGCTTTATGGAGGTCACCGTGCTCGGCGACACCGACTTCGAAAAAGCCGTCGAAGATGTCGCATGGACCTTCGGCACCATGCCGAAGCGCTCGGACAAAAAGCCCACGTATGAAAAGCAGCGCCAGATCACCATGCCTGCACCCGCAGACAGCAAAGACTTCCACTTTGATACGGAGATACCGAAGGCCATCGCCACCATCTACTGGCCTACGACAGATATGTTCAGCGACATCCAGCGCACCCGCCGCCTCATGCTCCTGGGGGCCATCCTCGATGATCGCCTCCGCGTGAAAATCCGTGAGGAGCTGGCAGATACCTACAGCCCCGCTTGCTACCACTTAGCCAGCGATACTTTCACCGGCTACGGCCACGTCGTAGTGATGATCGAGTGCAAGCCTGAGCAGGTGGAAAAGCTCGCCAAGCTCAGCATCCAGATCGCCAATGATCTGGCTACTGGTGAAATCAGTGATGATGAGTTCGAGCGTGCGCTCAAGCCCATGACAGCGCAGATCGAGCAGACTCGCCGCGATAATCGCTACTGGTCCAGTACCGTCCTGCGTGCCTCCCAGGAGCATCCACAGCGCCTGGATTGGGCTCGCAGCTTCGTCAGCGACATCTCTGGCATCAAAAAGGCCGACATCATCCCGCTGGCCAAAAATACCTCGGCAAAGCCCGCGCCATCACCGCCAACATCATCCCAAATACCAAGGGTGAAGCTGCCCCTGACGCCGCTGGTGCCAAAGAGGCTCCAAAAAGCGAAAAAGCCGAAAAAACCACCGCCGCGCCTCCTAGCTCCGCGCAGTCTGCTCCAGCCGAGGAAGTGAAAAAGCCCCTCGAAATCAAAAAAGCCAAGAAAGCCCGCTAGTCATCCGTCTCGCTCCATCATGCGCCTCCTGCCTCTTTTCCTCGCCGCCCTCGGTTTGACCTCCTTGCTCGCACAAACTGCCCCCGAGCAGAAAGTCGATGCCCAGGCACAGATCGAAGAGGCCAAAAAGCTCATCAAGCAGACCTCGCCCGGCGTCTTTGACCTCGGAGGCATCCAGATCACCGTGGCCACCCGCGAGCTGCGTGTGCCCTGCAACATCCTCCACCAAAAACTCCCCATCGAATACGCTCTCTGCCATGAAGCGGGAGAAAAAGTCCACGAGACCATCCTGCAGACCACTGCACGGCCTATTCACCTCCAACTCGCCTTATTGTTGGCCAATTACCAACCCGCCACGCAGGGCATCCTGGAAAAACTCCCCGCCCAGGAGGAACGCCCCTGGAAGGAAGACACCGTGCCCGCCACCCCGCGTGCGAACCGTCTCGCCATCCATTGTGAGTGGAAGGAGGGCGATGCCGTGAAGCGTGTGCCGCTGTCTGATTTCATCCAGGACATCGACAAGCGCCGCGTCCCGCCTGATCTCAGTGAATGGGTCTTCAATGGCTCACAGATCGACGAGCGAGGCTTCGTCGCGGAGGCCACGGGGAATTTCATCTCCGTCTATGTCGATCCCGGTGCCGTCATCAATTCCCCCGCCGCAGGCAATCACCGTGACGACCTGTGGATCAGCATGCCCGCCAACATCCCTGCGGAGGAAACCAAGGTCACGCTCATCATCACTCCGGCAAAGTAAGCTCCATGCGTCGTATGCTTTGGCCCTTCATCATCCTGATCGTCGCCGTCGCTGGATGGTACCTTTATGAAGGCAGTTGGGACCGGAGCCTCTTCACGGATGGTTGCAGAAACATCAACGCCATCGAAGCCAATGTCTGGCTCCGCGAGCATCCAGAGACTCAGGTGCTCGATGTACGTTCCGCCAGCGAGTTCGCAGGCGGTGCACTGCCGAAAGCGGTGAACATCTCCATCGGAGATGCAGCCTTTGAGAGTAAAGTATCCGCGCTGGACAGCGCGAAGCCCGTCCTGGTCTATTGTGCAGGTGGCTTTCGTAGCCGCAAAGCCGCCGCGAAGCTGAAGGAGCTCGGTTTTCAAAACATCCAGCACATCCACCGCGGCTACATGTCGTGGAAGCCGGATACGTGATCTGTCGGAATCAGTGCACCGGAGGTTGCGGCGGTGGCATCATGGGCGGCGGCTGCATCATCGGTGGTGGAGGCGGAGTGCTAAAATTTGGCTGCTGCTGCTGCGGTGGGGCTGGGGCATAGCTCGCTGGTGCTGGTGGAGCGCTGTAACTGGCCTGTGGCATCGGCGCAGCACCTGCGGGCAGCTTCTTGGCACTGACGGTGACATCCGCCATCTGCGAAGGTGCGATGCCTAGGTACTCTGCCGCAGCTCGGGAGACATTGATGATGCGTCCGGGGTAGCTTGGGAAGCGGTCATTGACGACGAGGTTCACCGCACGGCCATTGAAGTTGTTCTTCACCTTCACCATGGTGCCAAAAGGCAGCGTATGATGGGCTGCTGTCCAGCCGTAGGGATTGTAGGGCTCGCCAGAGGTGGTGCGTTTCCCCGCATATTGATCTGCGATGTAAGATGCCCAACCACGCTCCTTGTAAGCCTGCGAGCAGCTCGCTAGCAGCAGCGCCGCCGTGATGGCAAAGAGGATGGAACGATCATTTTTCATGGGAGTCTTCTTACGCGAACTAACGCCTGCTTCCTGATTTGTGAAACTGGATTTCACATGGTGTTCATTAGCCCTTGCGATAGTGTGAGACGATCTTGTGACGTGAGAAAAACTTTCTTCAAAATCACCGCCGCTTGCTTCTTGCTGGGACTTCCGATTCTTTGGTTATTGGCCTGCCAAATGGCTTGTTCGGAGGTCATCTCGCCGCCTCGTAGGCCGTTGCAGCTCTATCATCTGGATATTCTGAGTGACCCGGTCGGTCACGGCATGCACCTAACGGCGTGGACTTTACCTGACGGCACGCCTTGCCTATTTGGTGCCCCATCGGAGCGAGTCGGCAGGCGCGGAGAAGTCCTGCGTGGACAGCTCCAATCACGCGGTCACGCCCTGCGACCTGCTGGGCAGTGCGTGGGCACGGTGGTGCTCATCCACGGCAGGCGCGGGCGAAAAGAAGACCTCCTGCCCTTAGCTGAACGATTCTGTGCAGTAGGTCTGCGCTGTGTGATGCCTGATCTACCCGCCCATGGTGACCATCCAGGTCTGATCGCCACCTACGGCATCCGTGAAGCAGAAATACCCGCGTTGGCGCTGCGTGATGCAGAGAAGAAATTCCGTTTTCATGAAGCGAATGCCTTTCTTTGGGGCATTTCGATGGGCGGCGCAGTCTGTGTGCGATCGGCTGCTTCTAGCCCATCGGCATGGAAGGCTGTCGTACTCGTATCCACCTTCGATTCTTTGGGGAAGACATTAGAAAACCAAGCGCAGGAGCGGGTGGGGAGCAGCCTCGGTAAATCTGGTTCACTGGCTTGGCTCAGGACTTTCAGCGGCATACGCAGCATGCTCTGACCGAAGTGGATTCCTGCGTTTTGGCATCGCGACTTCGGTGTCCAGTATTGATGGCTCACGGTAACGCAGATGGAGTGATTTCCGTGGATCAGGGGCGTGCTCTTTTTGCCGCGCTGCCATCAACATTGGAGAAAAAGTGGATTGAAGTGCCCGGAGCGGATCATCATGACGTGTTGGTGACAGATTTTCCGCTCTACGCCACCTGTGCGGACTGGTTCCTGCGACATTTGTGATGATGTGCAGAAAAAGCGTTGCACGCAGGGCCGCATCGCGGATTCTCCGCCGGCCGAAGCTCATGCATGCCTGAGTGGCGGAATTGGTAGACGCGCCAGACTTAGGATCTGGTTGAGAAATCAGTGCAGGTTCGAGTCCTGTCTCAGGCACCACGGGGTTTTCGATTAGAAATCGCGAAATCATCCGAGCGCTCAAGGACATTCCGCTCCTCCACCCCAGCTAGTTCCAAGGCATTCTCTTCTACCAGCGTGCTTGAGACTTTGGTCATCGGATATGCCCCCCCCGATGGAGAAAAAGCGGGGGGGCGGAAAAAGCGGGTAACATCTGTCTTGGAAAAGCGCAGATGCTGCCATGAACACATCCATTCATACTGTCTTCCTCCTGGGTCTGGCGCTCGTTTTACAGGCTCTGTCGCTTCAGGCCGGAAGTCCGCAAACGATCGACTTTCCTGCCATTCCTGACAAGCTGTCCACGGATGCTCCCTTTGCCCTGGTAGCGGCGGCATCCAGCGGGCTGCCGATCAGTTACGCGCTGGCCAGCGCGGGAGGTGTGGCGGCCGTGTCAGGTAGCGCTTTGACGCTGACGGGTGTAGCGGGAGCGGTGACAGTGAAGGCTAGCCAGCCGGGCAATGGCACCTACGATCCTGCGGCGGTGGTGTATCGCACGTTCTTGGTGGTGGATGCAGCGCAGCGGTTTGTGAAGATCTCCATGGCGGCGATGGCCTCTCACATCGCTGGCATCCTTTCGGATGGCATGCTGTGGGCCTGGGGAGACAATAGCTACGGCAAGGTGGGCGAGGTAAATAAAGGTGACGCGCTCTTGGGTGAGGGGATTAAATCTTCAACAATCAATTTAACCACCTGTCTGGCATCTTTTGGTGTAATTGTGGCTATCATTGTCAGTGATTGGTTGGTTGTTTATTTGTGCTGCCTGATTACGTCGCGTGGGAAAAAGCACAGATACTCTGGCATGAAATCGCGCCTCCTAACCGCCGCTGTTTTGCTGCTGATCGCAATGCCCCATGCCGCCGCTGGCGAGCCAGAGGTGCCGACGCAGCCACAGATGCAGCCAATTCGCATGGATCAGCTCGGCGCGGAGGCGCAGAAGCAGTATGCGGGGGATGGCATCAGCATCACTCCGACAAAGGATGGGGCCAGCCTGAAAGCCGTCATGCAGGACTTGGAGGCGGAGGCCACGCGTGAGGGTTTGTGGCTGATGTCCACTTCTGACGAGGATGCGGGGAAGCCGAACCGTTTCCGCATCAAGGCTCTTGAGATAGGGGGAGAAGGAAGCAAAGACGCTCCACGCCGTCTTGCGGATCATGGGACCGTCCGCGCCACTCAGGAAGTGGTGGCCTGGCTTCGTCCTGGGCTGGTGGAGGAATATAGCGTGAGTGCGGATGGCGTGCGGCAGGACTTCATCATCCTGGAGCGTCCGGCGATTGCGGGCGCGCTTCGGGTTGCGCTCGAGGTCACTGGTGCGCAAGCGCAGACCGCGCGGGATGGAGCTAATCTGACTGTTGATGCCACTCGCCGCGAACTGGCTTACAACAGGCTGCGAGTGACCGACGCGAAAGGAAAGGAACTCACAGCCCGAATGGAAGTGCCAGCGCCAAATCGCCTGCACATCACGGTGGATGACTCTGTCGCCATATATCCCATCCGCATTGATCCGACATTCAGTGATGCGGATTGGACGAGCTTGAATCCCGACATCCAAGGCGCAAACGGCACCGTTTATGCTCTCACGGTGGACGCAGGCAGCAGCCTTTATATAGGCGGAGACTTCACATTCATCGGCAGTCTGGCGGCCAATCGCATCGCGAAATGGAACGGCAGTGCATGGTCGGCTCTTGGTTCTGGGATGAACACCACGGTTCGTGCGCTTGCCGTTAGCGGCGGCACCATTTACGCAGGAGGAGATTTCACGACGGCGGGCGGGGTGGCGGCCAGTCGCATTGCAAAATGGAACGGCAGTGCATGGTCAGCATTTGGTTCTGGAGCAAACAACACAGTTCGCGCTTTGACTGTAAGTGGCAGCGATCTTTACGTTGCAGGAGATTTCACCATTTTAGATGGGACCGCATATAATCGCATTGCAAAGTGGAATGGCAGTGCGTGGTCCGCGCTTGTCTCTGGAACAAACAACATAGTCCGCGCGTTGATTGTCAGCGGTACCACTCTCTACGCTGGAGGAGATTTTACCAGTACAGGCGGGGTGACAACCAATCGCGTTGCAAAATGGGACGGCAGTGTTTGGTCGGCCCTAGGCTCTGGAATGAACGGCTCAGTAAATGCATTCGCACTTCAAAACAGCATTCTCTTTGTCGGCGGAAGTTTCAACACAGCAGGCGGGCTGGATGCGAATCGAGTTGCCCGCTGGGATGGCACGACTTGGTCTGCGCTGGAGTCCGGGGTAAGTAATACCGTGCATTCGTTAGTGTATACTGGCGGCTCTCTTTATGTGGGAGGTACGTTCACTTCACCCAATCGTGGTATTGCCAAGTGGGATGGGGCTAGCTGGGGAGGTATTCATGAGTTGAGTGGGGGAACGGTGTATGCACTTGCCGTGTTCGGTGGCAAAGTCCATGCCGGTGGAGATTTCACCTACACTCCCACAGGGCCGGCATATCGCCTCGCACAATGGAATAATTTCCCGGGCAGCCGCTGGGAAATAGTCGGGTTAACAATGAACGGTTACATCAATTCGCTGGCCTTGAGCGGCAGCACACTTTACGCTGGCGGGACTTTTACCACAGCAGGCGGACAAGAGGTTAATCGCGTCGCACGGTGGAATGGAAGTTCATGGTCAGCTCTCGGCACGGGGGTAAACGGCACTGTACATGCGTTGGTAATTAGTGGTAGTGAGGTTTACGCCGGGGGGGAATTCAGCAGCGCCGGGGGAGTTTTGGCAAATCGCGTTGCCAAGTGGAATGGTAGTTCGTGGTCGGCACTGAGCACAGGGATGAATAACACGGTCTATGCGCTTGTTGGGAGCAGCAGCAATCTCTACGCAGGAGGGGCATTCACCAATGCTGGAGGATTCGGAGCCGATTATATTGCCAGATGGAACGGCAGCACCTGGTCAGAACCCGGTGGAGGAGTGGGCTATTGGGTTTATGCCCTGGCCGTAAACGGCACTGATCTTTATGCCGGAGGAGATTTCACAACGGCGGGCGGACAGCAGGCCAACCGCGTCGCTCTGTGGAACGGCAGCACTTGGTCCGCTCTCGGCGCAGGTGTGAGCAGTGGCTCTGTGCGGGCACTGGTCTCCAGCGGCGGGAGTCTTTACGTTGGGGGAAGTTTCACCAGTGCAGGTGGCGTTACAGTGAATCGAGTTGCAAAGTGGACCACGTCGACAGGAGGAGGGACTTGGCAGGGACTTAACGGCTCAGGCAATTATGTTGGGACCGATGGCGTAGTGAATGCGTTGGCCGTGAGCAATGATAATGTTTATGTTGGAGGGAACTTCACGAGCGCCAGTGGAGTCAATGATGCCCGTTACGTCGCAAAGTGGAGCGGAGGTATTTGGTCCGTCTTGGGGGCGGGAGTGAATGGCGCGGTCCATTCACTAGTGATAAGCGGCACCAATCTTTACGCCGGAGGGCAATTTTACACAGCTGGTGGCAAAGTTTCAAACTATGCCGCCAATGCCAATATCGGCCAGCCCAGACCCATTCTCACGCTAGGTGCCGCCTCCTCCATTTATGGCACTCGTGCCACTGTTCATGGGGCCGCCAATCCCAATGATGCCGCGACCACGGCGCGATTCGAGTATGGACTCACCACTGCTTATGGCAGCATTGTAAACGTCACTTTGTCACCAAACAATGGTGGCGTACCTCAGAATGTGAGCGCGAACCTCACCGGCTTGACTGTGAATATGGTTTATTACTATAGGCTCACGGCCACCAATTCCGGGGGCACGGCAAGCACGACAGGTGGTTCCTTCACCACAGCCTATGCACCTGAGATTGGTGTGGAACAACCGGCAGGCACCTCGCTGGTCGATGGTAGCACAAGTGTGAGTTTTGGATCTGTGGCGACAGTAACCAGCGACACCCGAACTTTCACTGTCCGCAACACTGGGGATGGCAACTTGAACCTCGGCAGCATCAGCTTCAGTGGAGGCAACAGCACCGACTTCAGCGTCACCTCACCTCCGGCAGCAACGGTGGCTCCGGGTGCTTCAACCACATTTACCGTTGCGTTTGCCCCGCCCATGCTTGGACCGCGCGCAACTACGCTGCGGATCCCAAGCAATGACGTTGATGAAAACCCCTTTGAGATCACGCTCAATGGAATTGGCTTGGCACCTGAGATTGGAGTTGAACATCCCGTGGGAACCAATCTTGCAGACGGCGCTGCGGCAGTGGGCTTTGGTAGTATCGAAATCGGAAACAACGCCACGCGGACATTCACAATAAACAATACTGGAAATGACGCGTTGACCACTATCGCGGTAACATTTAATGGCGGGAATGCGGGTGACTTCGTGGTAACGGCACCTTCCCCGTCAAGTCTGGCAGTTTCTGGGGCAGCCTCTTTCACAGTCTCCTTTGCTCCAACCGCTTTGGGGGCACGCGCGACTACCATGAGGGTCGCGAGCAATGATTCGGATGAGAATCCCTTCGACATCATTCTGAATGGCACTGGCACCACTCCAGAGATCGCTGTTGAGCAACCCGTCGGAACAAATCTCACTGATGGAATTTCGAGCAGCAATTTTGGGGGCAGTCTGGTTGGTAGTAGTGTTGCGCTTAATTTTGTGGTGCTGAATACAGGCTCAGGGAACCTCTTCGGACTTTCGGCCACTGTGAGCGGCAACAACGCCAGTGACTTTAGCGTGATCGAACAGCCCGCGAACTTATTGCAGCTCGGACAAAGCACGGCCTTGACTGTACAGTTTACGCCATCCGCTATAGGTCCACGCACGGCGCTGCTTCGGATCGCAAGCAATGACCTGGATGAAAACCCCTTCGACATTACACTCAACGGCACTGGCACCGTGCCGGAGATCGTGGTGGAGTATGCTGGGAATGGTCTGACGGATGGAGTGTCCGACGTGAGTCTTGGGAGCGCCGAGTTGACTTCGGATGCGGCTTACACTTTCACGATCCGCAATACCGGAGGAGCATCGCTGACGGGAGTGAATTTCAGCATCAGCGGCGGTGATGTCGTGGATTTCAGCCGCTTGCAGTTGCCATCCGGAACAATTTCACCCGGCTCATCCACGACTTTTCGTGTGTCGTTCACGCCCACTGCTCTGGGCACTAGGACAACCACTATTCTGGTCTCGAGCAGTGATTCCGATGAGAACCCATTCGGCATCACGCTTACCGGCACCGGCATTCCAGCCACGCCAGAGATCGGTATCCAGCAGCCTGCGGGAACCAATCTGGTGGATGGTGTGACGACGGTTGATTTCGGACTTCTAGAGCCGGGGTCTCCATCAGTTACGAAACCATTCACCATCCAAAGCCTCGGTTATGCTGATCTTGACGACCTGATTGTGACCATCAGCGGGACGAACTCAGCGGACTTTGAGTTAAACTCGTCCGGGGTGCCCTCCACGCTGCCACGGGTGAATGGCAGCGCGGGTTTCACAGTGAGCTATGCGCCTGCGGCCACAGGCCCTCGCAGTGCCACGCTGCACATCGCGAGCAATGACACAGACGAGAATCCCTTTGATATTCCGATCACTGGCTACGGCGCACCACAGGCGGCGGTGAGTGATCTGACTGTGAACGAGAACGATGGCACAGCGCAGGTGGTGGTGACGCTAAATCAGGCGACATCGGCGGATACGATGATCGACTGGTCCACCAGCTCCGGGAGCGCCTCAAGCGGATCGGACTACACGCACGCCAGCGGAACGCTGACCATTCCGGCGGGACAACTGAGCGGCAACATACCGGTGACACTGATCAACAATACGGTGCCCGAGCTGGATGAGTATTTTTTGGTAAGCCTGACCAGCGCCCCTAACACGATCATCACGGATAGCAGTGCAACAGTGACGGTGATCGATGATGACCTAGTGAGGCTGGACTGGGATGACGGGCAGACAGACCTGGGGACGAGCACGTATCACTCGCTGGTGACGGCGGCGGGGAGCTACTATTTCCGCATCCAGACGCAGCCGACGGTGCAGGGCGGGTGGCGCACGAGCCTGCGAGTGGCGGCGGGGGAGGCGAATCTGTATCTGCGCAAGTCGGACTTTCCCACGACGTCAAACTACGATCATCGCTCCAACTTGGCGGGATCGGATGGACTGGTGCTGCGGCCGGAGCAGTATGTGGAGAATGATGTCTGGTACGGACTGGTGGAGGTGACGAGCGCGGGGAGTTGGAGCCTGACGAGCGGGGAGATCTACGTGGAGAACTTGGGGCCATTACCATTCACGGACACGGACAGTGACAATGTGTATGACATTGGAGAGGAGGTGACTGGCTCGGGCGGGTCACGGACGCTACCACCGGAGGGGGTGCGATTTTTTCGCCAAGCGGTGCCAGCGGGGGCACCTGCCTGGGCGCTGTGGCTGAATGGTGGGCCGCGCTCGGTCGCGCTGCGGCGCGGACAGGTGCCGCATCAGCCGACAGTGGCTCCATCTTACTCGGGTGTGTATGACCTGCTGCAAGAGCGGCAGATGCTGGTGGTACCGCCGTATCTGGGGAGCGGGATGGAGACGTATTTCCTGAGCGTTTCCGGTAATCCCGGCGAGGTGGTGAACCTGGATTCGCGCATCCAGGTGGTGGAGACGCTGACCTTTGACCAGGCGGGGGTGGCGGTGAACACGACGCCTGCCGGGGCGACGGGCGGTCGCACGAGCGCCCCCTACCGCAGCTACCGGGTGACGGTGGAGAATAACACGCTGGCCTGGGATGTGGCGGTGACGCCGAGCTCTGGGGATGCGCAGGTGGCGGTGGGAACCTTGAACTCGGACAGCTCCGGCTCCGTGGTGAGTGGGGTGCCGAATGAATTCTACAATACGGCCTTTTCTGAGGCGGTGGGTGCGGTGACGGACAGTGTCACGCTGGTGCCGCAGACGCTGACGGACGGGACGTGGTTCATCACGGTGTATGGCGCGGGTGCTTTCACCGCGACACTGAAGCAGGGACATCCCGAGGTGACGACGATCCCGTTTTATAGCGCGAACGCTGCGGATGTGACGAACGACCTGACGAACCGCGCCGGCTGGCGGTACTATCAGGTGCGGGACATTCTCTCGCAGGTGGGCACGCTGGGCTGGGAACTGCAACTAAGCAATCAGGTGGGCGGATCGGAGATCGCGCTGCGACGCAATGCGGTGCCAGGGCGGTGGAGCTACCGCTGGGGGGCCACGGCGCAGAGTTCAAGCACGGGGTTTACTGAGGGGCATGTGGACCACAGCAGCACGAACGGCCTGCTCCAGCGTCCGGGGCATCAGTCGGACATCTGGTATGTCGGGGTGTATTCGCCGCTGCAGGCGCTGGGCGCTTTCACGCTGACGCGGCGGGAGATCGAGCCGCCGGGGCTGGCCTTTGACGGCGCGGCGGAGGCGGTGAGCGGGCATGCCTTGGACACCTGGAGGTACTTCCGTATCGACGTGCCTGCGGCGGCGGATGTGCTGGGCTGGGATCTGCGGCTGACGAACATCACGGCGGGCAGCCCGCAACTGGTGGTGGCGCGCGATGTGCTGCCGCTGAGCAACGGGACATCCGGCGGTCTCACGAGCAACTCGTCGTGGAGCAGCGGTCAGCAATGGGCGGCAAGCCGGGACTGGACGGGCGGCAGCGCGGAAAGGATTGTGGTCTCGATGGGGCGGCCCTTGCAGCCGGGGACATATTATGTCGGTGTGCTGGCGCAGGGTTCTGGAGCCAATGGCTATACGATCCAAAGCCGAGCGATCGGCCGCAATGGGAGCGGGCGTGCTATCCAAACTCTGCCGGATGTGACCTTTGCTGGTGGCAGTGCGCCGCTGACGAATCTCGTCAGCCGTGAGCCGGCGTATTTCAAGGTGAGCGTGCCTGCCGGGGCGGCATCCTGGCAGGTGAAGCTAACGCCCTCCAGCGGGGAGATGATGCTGGTGGTGCTGAAGGGTGTGCTGCCCAACAGCGATGCGGGACTTAGCGGCAAATGCGGCATCGTGATGCAGAGGACGGGACATGAGTTTTACCACCTTTTCCCGGGTATTGGGGAGACAACGATCCCCGATGGCGACTATTACTTTGCAGCGGTGGGCGAGACAGGAACGGCAAGCGCTGTCTTTCAAAGTGTCGGTGTGATGCCAGTCGCGAATCTGGGCAATGCCAGCACCACGCCCGTCAGCACGGCGGTGAGCGTGGCTCCGGGTGAGGTGACAATGTATCAATTCGCCGTGCCCGCAGGCGCGGCGGGTTTGGAGGTGAAACTGAGCAATGTTACCGGTCAGCCCGGATTCACGCTCCTGGAGGGTGCGGCCATCCCATCTCCGTATTCGTTTTATGTCGGAGATTCGTACGGCTACGAAGGAGGGGCCAGTTGGAACGGATCAGGTCAGTCTGGCAGCATCTACACGCGCATTTTGAATTTCCCGGTGGCGGCTACCACGTACACCGTGGCGATACGCGGTGCGCACAGCATTGCAGGAAACTCCACGGCGAATCTGGTCTTCCGCACGCTACCCGTAGAGCCGCTGGCTTTCAATGGCGGGTCGATCTCGGTCACGAACCAGGAGGCTGGAACTTGGCGACTTTTCCAAACCACGGTGCCAACCAGCGCCAACCTGCTGGGCTGGGATGTGTGGATCAAGAACGTGACGGGCGGTGATCCGGAACTCATGGTGGCCCGGGATACGCTGCCCCAAGGCTCAGGTAGTTCAAGCCTGCCGTATGGAAGCACCTGGTCGCCAGGAGCAGAGTGGCCGGTGAGCGCGGACTGGACGCACCGAAGCTATGATCCGCCAAGCTCACGCTCTGTGGAGCAGCAGCGCATGGTGGCATCCATGGGACGACCGCTGGAACCTGGCACTTATTATGTGGCGGTGCGATTGAGCGGCAGCAGCGCGAGTTACAACTTGCAAAGCCGGGGCATCGGCCAGCCGGGCAGCGGCATGAACGTCGAACTGGCTGGTACGGTGGCCTTCAACGGCGGAAGCACGACCGTCACCAATCTAGCGCCTCGCGAGGCTGCCTATGTGAAGGTCACAGTCCCTGCCGGGCAACCATCGTGGCAGGTAAAGCTGACGCCGAGCGCGGGTGAGATGATGTTCGCGCTGGCCAGGGGCGCGATCCCGAACAGCTACGCGGGTCAGCGTGGTTTTGAGAGCGGGTCCATCGAAAGAGCGGGCATAACCGCACTGAAACAAGGCGATGATTTGTTTCATCTGTTTCCAACGACGGGCACCACGATACCTAGCGGCGACTATAATTTTGCGATCATCAGCGAGGGCACAGCCCCAGCCAACGGCTCGACAGTCGGCACGGGCACATCATCGGCACTCTTTCAGAGCCTCGGACCCATTCCCGTGACATCCCTCGGCACAGCGAGCACGACCCCGACAACGACGGCCGTAAGCCTAGTGGGCGGGCAGGTGAAGCTTTATCAATTCGATATCGAGGCAGGAACGCCTGCTTTTGAGATTCGACTCACCAACCGAGAAGGGAACCCGGGTTATGCGCTTATTCGGGGGAGCAGTTTACCGGTGCCTTTCATGCAAAGCTCCGGCGATGTTTATGGATTCGAAGGTGGAGAATGGGGCGGGGTGATGGGTACCGGCATCTATACGCTGCCCAATCCACCAGCAGGCACTTACACCATGAGCATGAGAGCAGGGCCGGACACGGGAGGCTATCCAGCAGCCTCTGCCAATATCGTGTTCAAAGCGCTGCCGGTCTCAGATATCTCCTTTGACGGCTCCTCCACGGTTGTGAGCGACCAAGAGCCGACCACTTGGAGATACTTCCGCGTGACAGTGCCCTCTGGCGTATTGGGCTGGGACCTCTGGCTGAAAAATCTCTCTGGAAGTGCCACGCTGGAGGTGAGGCGCGATCTAATGCCGGGCGACAACTTCGCCAGCGTTGTGTCGCTCTCGGACTCGCAATGGCCCTCAGGCCATTACCTCCACGCAGGATTGGATTGGACCGGCTATTCGTTGCAGTCGGACGGTTCATCTTATCAGGATCGTCGCATGGTGGCGGCGATGGGCCGGCCACTGGAGCCGGGAACCTATTGCATCGGAGTGCGTGCCGATGGGGCATCCGCAACGAGTTATACGCTGCAAAGTCGTGGCATTGGCGAGGCGGGCAGCGGTCTTGAAATTGAGGTTGCAGACACTGTGGCGTTCGCTGGCGGATCAGCCAGCGCCCCCGGGATTCCACCGCGTGAGGCTGCCTATTTCAAAGTAACTGTGCCGCCGGGCCAGCCTTCCTGGCAAGTGCGGCTCCAGCCTACGCAGGGCGACATGATGCTGGCGGGCCGCTTGGGCGGCATCCCCAACAATGCTTACTTGCCTAGTGGGGTAGGAGATGGCGGTGGTATCAAGCTGAAGAAGGTAGGCGAGGAATGGTATCACCTCTTCCCGACATCGGGTCAGAGCACCATCACTCCTGGCGACTATTACTTTGCCGTGATCAGCGAGGGCGCTGGGCCCGTCAATGGACAGATCGGCACAG
Organism: Verrucomicrobiaceae bacterium; assembly: GCA_016713035.1. Classification (NCBI taxonomy): domain Bacteria; kingdom Pseudomonadati; phylum Verrucomicrobiota; class Verrucomicrobiia; order Verrucomicrobiales; family Verrucomicrobiaceae; species Verrucomicrobiaceae bacterium. The sequence goes on along the minus strand of JADJPW010000001.1, from coordinate 1,349,636 downwards.
GAGTGGTCTCAGGCGTGATTACCAGTTTGGGTGCGATGCCTGTCACGTCACTGGGGCCGATTAGCACCGCGGGTGTGACCAGCGCCGTGAGTCTGGCAGGCGGCGAAGTGAGGCATTATTCCTTTGATGTGCCCGCAGGCACTGTAGCGTTTGACCTCCTATTGGAGAACCGAGTGGGCAATCTCCTGTATGCCATCAAACAAGGTTCCGCCATCCTGAGGCCTCCAAAGGCCTCCCCTACTGACAATTATGGTTTCGAGGGCGGAGTCTCCCCGGTGGCGGAAGGTGCCGGTGTCTATACACTGAACAACCCAACGCCTGGTATTTACACCATCAGCCTCCGGGCAGCCAGCCCGCTTGATCCTGCGACTGGTGATCTGGTGATCCGGCAGAAGGTGCTGCGCACACTGAACTTTACGGAGAGCCTCAACGGGAACGGTCAAAGCCACACCGACACGCGCTCGCTCCTCGACGGAGAGAGCACGCTTTATGCCGTGGATGTGCCGATGGTCCTATCGAGCAATAACGTCATTGGATGGCGGCTCGATGTTAATGCGCTACTCGGCAATCCCACGTTGCGCATTTTTCCAGATCTCAACCAGCCTGGCACCAACGCCATCACCGTGACCAACCGCAGCGCGATCCTGGTGCCGCCGTATCTCACGCCGGGAACCCGCTGGTATGTCGAGGTGATCGGTGGCGGCTTCACCGAGTATCAGATCACCAGCTCTAATATCACGCGGCGCAATGTGGCACCGTGGCAGATGCCGCTGACCTTCAACACGCAGTTTGGTGACTCAGCGGACGTGGACATCGGCGAAGACGAATGGCATTTCTACGCGGTGGATGTGCCCGGCGGGAACTTGGGGCTGATGCGCACCGTGCTCGAAGCTCCAAACGGTGATCCGCAACTCTACATCCGCGAAGATGGAGTGCCCACACTCTCCCACCAGCGCAATGGCAGTACCGGAGGAACTTTGGTTGACCGGGAACTTGATGGTGGTGGAACTGAATACGGTAACTGGGTGCCGCTCAATGGACGCACAGAGAAGCAATTGCGTTCTGGGCGCTGGTATCTGGGCGTGAAGGCACAAAGCAGCCATGCGCGCTACCGCTTGCTCGTTTCGACGGGCGTGGTCGCCGACCTCGCGCTGGTCGGAGGTAATCTTACCTCGCAGGTCCAGGCTGGCGGGGACTGGCGCTATTACCGCTTCACTGTTCCAGAGGATGCGCCACTGAGCTGGACCCTGAGCTTCGGCCAGCAGATGGGTGATGTGGTCATGCATTTACGCGACACTGTTCCGCCGGGACATGATGATCGAAGCTCCAATTCGCAATTTGATATCCTCAATGCCTATGACGACAGCAAAAATCAGGGCCCCTATTCTGACGCAGGTTACGATTATGCGGGTAGCTATGATTTCATTCTTCCGCCTCTGCGCCCCGGCCATACTTACTTTGCCGGTTTCAGAGCCAAAGACGACTCTAGGTTTTCCATCACCTCGGCCACGGCAAGTGAAAGTGTGGGCGTGTTGCCGGAATTACCATTTATGGGGGGCAGTGACACTCCGTCCATTCCGGCGGGTGGGCACGTGACCTATCTGGTGCGAGTCCCTGCTGACGCGATGAGGTGGAAACATTCGATTTCCCGACCTGCGGGGGTGGAGTTGCGAATTGAAAATGGAACTATTCCCTTGGCGACGGGAACTAATGTTCATTATCTGGAAACGACACCAGGAAACCAACTCGATCAAATTCTGGGGAGTTGGCCTTGGTTGGCTGGCCACACCTATTATTTGACTTTGATTAACACATCCACCTTCTCCCAAACTGTTCCCATTCAAATCGGAGATTTGCCAGGTGGGCAGTCCTTCGCCACGGCCGTAGCTGCAGCAGGACTGAGTGGCGCGGACGCGACTTTTGACGCAACACCCCACAACGACGGCGTGGAGAACCTGCTCAAATATGCCTTCAATATGAACTTAGGCGGCCCGGATGCCACAACGATGTCTCTCAATGGCACCAGTGGCCTGCCGGCTATCACCGTGCATCCAAACGGCATCAATAGCATCTTCCGCTATGAGTTCCTACGCCGGAAGAACAGCAATCTGATCTACACGCCACAGAAATCTGGAGAGCTGACCAATCCCGCCTCCTGGACACCGTTGACGGATACCCCCATCGCTATCCCCATCGACGCAACCTGGGAGCGTGTGATCTACGAAGAGACTTATGACGCCACGATCACTCTGAAGTGTTTTGGCCGTGTGCAGGTGACACTTGCTCCATGAAGTAAGAACATCACCCTCCATTGTCAGGGGCATGCCACCCAGTAGAGCTTCTTTGCGACAACCTCAACCGCATGTTCGAAAGTCGATGGATGACCACGCCAGCGATATCCAATTTGCACTCGTGCTCCAGATCTTACACGACGATCAAGCGGTCCGTTTCGCTCCTGCTCTGATGGTGACTCCAGATGCCTGGCCGTAGTAGGTTTAGCGGTTCATCCCGAAGAGCTTCACGAAGAAAGATCGCTGCTGTCAAGAAAAGCCCACGGACATTTCCTTCAGCAGAGAGATCAATTTTCTGAAAAGCGGGCAAAAAACAGTCCCAGTGTGAAGCATTCCTCCCAGGTTGCTCTGGAGCTGGTGGTATGAGGGATGACCGACTGTCAGCCAAATGCGCTCATCATGCGTGCGATCTCTGCCTCCACATCCTCGCCAGAGCCTAGAGTAGATTTCACTGTCTGGCGTAGTACCTCGGCGTAGCGTTGGCGCAATCGATGGACGGCCACTCGGAATGCCTGATCCGTCATTCCAAGCTTGCGTGCGATTTCGCTCTGCGGAGCGGCTGCGTCGTCCGCATTGATGAAGGGCTTGAGCGCGGTGAAGAGATCGGTCTGCTCCTTCTCGGCGTAACGGGCGGCGAGCTGGCTTACGACGGTTTCCATGATGGTGATGGCCCACTGGCGCTCGAAGACCTTGTCCGGCGTCATGTCATCCATCGGTTCGGGGATCAGGCAGCGCGCCTCGGCATCCACGGCATCAAAGGAGAGCATGACCGCGTCGCCACCGCGCTTGAGACGGTGCTCCTTGCGGTGCTCGCTGCTGAGATGGTTCTTGGCGGCGGCGAGCAGGTAGGAGCGCAGCTTGCCGTGGGTGGAGTCGGCCTTGGCGAAGTCGTTGCGCTCCAGCAGCACGGCGAAGAGCGCCTGGGTCAGGTCCTCCGCATCGTGTGGCGCATGACCGCGCGAGCGGATGAAAGCGTACACGGGCGGCCAGTAGAGCGTGCATATCTCCGCCAGAGCCTTGTCGCGCTCCGCAGGATCAGCAGCCGCTGCCCGGACGATGAGGCTCCATTGGGTGGTGGGGAATGGCTTGAGCCGACTGTTTCCTGCGTCCATGCGGCTGATGGTTTAACCGAACGGTGAGACGCTGCCAAGACCAAAATTTGAATCGACTCACTTCGCGATCTGCACAGCCGTGCTGATGCCAAGCATGTGCTGCGGCGAGGGAATAGCCAACCACTTTGGGTTGCCCGCAGCTTCCAGATGCTTCTGCACCTCGGGCAATGCCCATTCATTGGTACCCCAGAAGTGCCAGCGGTGGGTGGCATCTGAATACACGCCCACAATTGGGTCATCCGCCGTAGCTGTGCTGATCTGAGAGACCCCTTGCAGCTCAAGAATGGATTCTGGCGGTGACATCACGTCTCCCGCCAGGAAATGCGCCGTCAACCTGCCGGATGCATCTGTTGTGAAGACCCGCTCCCTGGAGAGGAAGATAGCTGCCACGCCACGCGCTTGGTTGGCCGAGTCCACGTCCACCTTTTTCACATCGCCCCACACCCGCACGGTGCCGTCATCCAGCAGCACAAGGTTGGTGTTTTGCCGCGCGACGATGCGGATCACCCGGCCCTGTACCTCCGCAGGAACGTCAGTCTGACGTTCAGTATTCTCGCCAGTGGCTAGGACACGTCCTTTTGATGTCAACCCGAGGACATGCCCTCTCCCTGCGGCGATCGCCACTATATCACTCCATGATAAGGCCGCATTCCAAATGAAACTCTGACCGTCTCCCCACCCCGTGACGGTGCCATCCTCATGCAAGGCCAGCGAGAAGCGCTGCCCTGCGGCGATGGCGATCGCTGGCCTCATATCTGGAGGCGTCTTCGACTCCCCAAACTCGTCCCGCCCCCAGCCGATGACCTTTCCATCAGCACGGAGTGCCAGTGCGTGTTGCAGAGTGGGCCGGACTTCCGCAGGCCCGTAGCCAAACATGTGGCCGAGTTCCAGCGCCACCACATCATCCAAACCGGGCGGCACAGCCAGGACACCATTCGGCCGGGAGATCGGCCCATCCCGGTAATGCCAGGCGGACACTTTGCCACCTTTCGCCGAACGCTGCGGACGTGGTAGGGGGAAAGGATTGGCCTTACCCTTGGGCGTGGCGGGCTTTATCCCACCCGGCGCATACCTGATGCTGGGCACCTCCACATCCGGGCGCAGCTTCTGGAAGGCGGCGATGCCCTCTGCCGAGAAGCCGGCGTTGCGGTAGATGTTAAGCACGAGTCGTCTCAGAGTCTTGATCAGCACCAGCTTTGCCAGCCCGGCGTCGGTGATCATCGTGTCAGAGAGGTCCAGCTCCAGTAGCGGGAGGCTGGTGAGCACAGGCAGGCTGGCATCCGTGATGCGGGTGTAGGCCAGCTTGAGCCGGGGGATTTGCGTTCCGCTCAGGGTGGCCAGCGCCGCGTCGTCCACCTTTGTGTCGATCAGGTCGATCAGCCCCAGCTTGGTCAGGCTCTTCAATGATTCGAGTGTCGTGCCATGCAGGTTCCGGGACCGGGCCAAGTTGACCTCGGTGAGCGCCGGGAATTTGGTGGCGAGCGGGGAGATTGCCTCGTCGGTCAGTGCCGGGCTGAACATGAGGCGCAGGCGCTCCAGCTTCGGTATGGATGGCAGCGCGGCCACCAGCGCCGGGTCCGCCGCGCCATTGAAGATCAGAGTGCGCAGGCTCTGCAGTGAACTCAGCACTTGGAGCGCTCCCGCATCGCGCGCCCTGAGATTAAAGAAGCCCAGCTCGGAAAGGCGGGCGTCTTTGAGCGCGTCGAGATCGGCAGGCACGAGGGAGTCGGCGGAAATAGAGAGAACTTCCAAGGCCGGTATGCGCATCACTGCCGCCAGGGAGCGTCCGGTGAGCTTCCCGAATAGACGCAGCTCTTTCACGGCTTTGAGACCCGCGAAGCGCAGCACGTCAGCATCGGCGAGACGGCCCTGGATGGTGGCATCTCCATTTTGCTCATCGGGCGGCTCACAATAGATCGCGGTCACAGAGAAGGCTTCCTTTGGCAACTCCACCACGTTCTTCACCAACTTCTCCGGCCCGTTGCCCACGCGCACTTTTACACCAAACGGAACACCGCCTGCTTTGGTATTAATACCCTCTATATATTTCAGCCCCCACTCCGCTGCCTCGCGGTCGGTGAAAGGCGTTGCCGCCGCCACCGCAGTCGTGGCCTTATTCACCGGCTCGATCCACAGCAGGGAGGCCTGCCCCTTTTCTGAAAAGCCTCCGGTGATGAGGGAAAAGACCGTATCAGGCCCAAGAGAATTCTGTTGTAGAATCCACCTGGAATCAGAATCCTCCGCGCACCAGCCCCCCGTAGCACGCATCCAACAGCGATTGCCGATGCGCAGAGCCCGGTGTGATTCCATCAAGCGGGGTTTTCCCAGCGAGCCGACGGGCTGTTGGGGTGACGGATTTCTAGGCAAGGATAATGTCCAGACTTGATCGGCCTCGTCGAGCATCCACAAACTGTCCAAGGCAGAAGCCACCTGCCGAATGGGTTTCTGCCTGGGATCGGCAGTCCATTTTACCAGACCTTCCCAACCCCAGACGGATACCGTGCCATCATGATGCAGGGTGGCCGCGTGGGTGGTGGTAGCAGCCACAGCCTTCACCTTTTGCAGTGCTTGTTCCGGCGGCTGCGGCCATTCTGGTGTGCCCCAACGGGCGGATTCAGCGGGATCACCCACGACTTCACGGTAACGTCTGCCAAAGGGCACCGCCACGCCCGACTCCGTCAAAGCTACACCATGCTCGGATCCGAGGATCGCATCCACCACGACCATTTTCTTCAATCCAGGGGGCAGCTCATGCTCACGCCCAGCGCGGAAAAGGAGCTGGCCGGCATGGTCGATAAAGGCAAAGTCGTCAGAGATGCTTACCGCTCTAACGATGCGCTTGATGCCTTTGCGGTCAGAGCCACCGTCCAGCGAGACGGTCTCACCGTTCTCGCGCAAGGCCACCCAGGAGTCTCCACCACCGGTCACATCGACAAAGTCTGTATAGGGTGCGAACTTCGTGAGATTATGTGGCTGCCCCCGCCATGTTACCCCGGCGGCACGGAGACGGCCAGGCCTGACAGAAGAGGTGGCCGCGGAGGCAGAAGGCGAAGACTTGGTGCTTAGTTTCTCCTCCTCCGGCCACAGTGCCCAACCGCCTAGAGCGAGAGAGGCAGCAGCACCCAGGACGAGCACGGGCTTGAGATTCCGGGGGGCGGTTTCCGTTTCACCGTCTCTGGGCTTGTGCTTCCCGCTGTTGGCCCCAGAGATGCGGCTCACCTCATCACCGATCTGCCCGGCGTGCTGATAGCGGCGGCCGGGATCCTTCTCCATCGCACGCATCACTACGCTATCGAGCTTCTTATCCACGGGCGGAGTGGATTTCTTCGAGGGCAGCTCAAAGACACCTGCCGGGCGCTCGCCGGTGAGCATTTCATAAAAGACCACGCCGAGGGCGTAGATGTCCGCGCGGTGGTCCACCTGATCGGGGTGCTCCCACTGCTCTGGAGCCATGTAATGCGGAGTGCCCATTGCCGTGCCTGTCTGCGTCAGGCCCGTCATCATCGCATCGGCTGCACCGCTACCGACCATCTTGGCAAGACCGAAGTCGGCGATTTTGACCGTGCCCTTCTTGTCGAGCAGGATGTTCGCGGGCTTAATGTCGCGGTGAGTGATGCCCTGATCATGAGCGTATTGCAGAGCCTCACAGATTTGCGGCACGATGGCGAGGGCTTGCGTAGAGCGTAGCTCGTTCGATTTGATGAGACGCCCCAGATCCGTGCCGTCCACATACTCCATGAGGAAGTAGTAGAGCGGGTCTGCGCCCGTGCGCTCCGGTCCCAGTTCACCGAAGTCATATAGAATGACGATGTGCGGATGGCTGAGCTGGGCGAGCACCTGCGCCTCACGCTCAAAACGCAGCGCAAAAGCCACCTCATGCCCTGGGGCGGCCACCATGATCTTCAGTGCCACGTATCGGTTCAGCCTCGGCTGCCGCGCCTTGTAAACCGCACCCATGCCGCCCACACCAAGTACTTCTAGGATCTCCAAGTCTGGGAACATCCGCCGCAGCATCTCCACACTGGGAATACCTGGGGGACGCCCCCCTTGCGATGGCGATGGTGCAGCAACAGGCACTGTCTTGTCCAAATCAGCATCTAAAGGCACGGGAGATTTCGGCGCAGCCTGCGCTCCCAGCAGGCACTTGGGACAAAGCCCCTCTGGGAATCCGGTAGGAATACCCGAATGACAAACAGGACAGGAGCGTGGGAGTTCAGAAGCCATCAGAAAAGGACCATTAGTAGTTCTACTACAATAACTGCGCCATTTGCACGCAATTGTTTCAGCCAATGTGACACAAACTTTCTGCGGAAGGATGCCCTAAGAACATCAATTGTATTTTTTTCATCCCACCGGTAACATTTTGCACTCAATAGCGCAGCAGGGAGTGCATGAAGCTCGCTCCCGTTCTCCAAGTCGTCGAAAAGGCTAAAACCGTCTTTCGCTCCAAACTGCAGTGCATTCAGGATCAGGGGGGATTGAAGCGTGATCAATACATCCGCTACTTGTCCTTCCAGTATCACCTCACCAAAGGGGTGCAGCGGCACTTTCTCAAGGTGGCTGCGCACCCAAGACTCGCGCACAAGAACCTCTTGAGGGAGTTCCTATTCCGCTTCGGTCTGGAGGAAGAGCCTCACTACAAAGTGGCAGAAGTGGATCTGCAGAGGATGGGGGAGCAGCCGCTACCCTGCCCGCTGGATGTGAGCATGTGGTGGGCATACTTCGATCAAATTGTAGAGCATCGACCCTTTGTGCGATTGGGAGCGACGTGCGTGCTGGAGAACTTGGGTTCGGGTGCAGGAGCGTTAGGTCATCACTTGCTGGACAGCGCCCCCTTCTTAACCAAGTCGAATACACGTTTCCTCACCATTCACTTTCATGAGCTGCTACCGCATGGGGATCAGATCATCGACGCGCTGGAGCAGGCCCCACTTGATCCACTAGACATCGTGGAACTGGTGGAAGGCGCTAACGTGGGCAGCATCATCTACCTGCGTATGGCCCAGTGGGCAATGGGACTCGACGACCTCACATGTGAGCACTTCAATCCTTCTTCGACCATCGAACGCCATGAGGACGGTCGCTACCTGAACCTGGAAGAACTGACTACTTCGGGAGAATAAGACTCACATGGAGATACGCATTGCCACTTCATTGGAAGAAAAGCAGGCCATCTATGAGCTGAGGTATGCCTGTTATGTGGAGGAACTGGGATGGCACTACCAGCACGCCGACACAGCCCGCCATCATCTGCGGGATGCGGCAGACGATCACGCCACGCTCTACTACGCGGAGTGTGATGGAAAGGTGATCGCTACGTGTCGGTTGCACTTTGGAGACATCATGATCGATGAGGTCACGAGGGAGAGATTCGGGCTACATCGCTTTATCGATCATTGTCCTCCTTCGGCCTGCGCCTTCATTTTCCGCCTCGTGGTGGCACCTGAGCATCGCGGCTCCACCGTGATGATACGTTTACTCACCCGCTGCTATGAGGATGGTTGGCGGCATGGCATCCGTTTCAGCTTCTGCTGGTGTCGCCCTCGGCTGGTGGAGATCTATGAGCGACTTGGCTTTCTGCGCTACAAAGAGAATATCTCCGGCACGGCACAAGGTTACGTCACACCCATGGTCATGCTGAATGAAGACGCTGAGCACCTTCATAGGGTGCGCTCTCCATTTCTACGTGTCTGCCGTGCCCACACGCCGTCCATGAAAGCGGCTGAGTGGTTTGACCTTACCTTCCCTGAAGCCAGAACGTCTTCAGTCCGACACACAGTCGAGGTAGATGAACTCATGCGGCAATGGTCTGCACGGATGCAGGAGGGAGATATGATGTTGCTTAACGGCTTCACTCCCCAGCAGACTCAGAGTCTGTTACAAGCTGGAACTGTGCTGCAACTGCGAGCGGGAGACTTGATCATCCAAGAGAATGAGGCAGGGCATGAAATGTTCCTCGTGCTGGAGGGCGTCTTGAGTCTCACTTGCAGCCAGATAGAAGGCGGACAGAAGGAAATCGCGAGATTGGGCAGTGGTCAGATCTTCGGAGAACTCGCCCTCGTTTCCAAAGCGCGACGCAACGCCAGTGTGCAGGCCATCACGAATGCCAAAGTCCTCGTGATCTCACGAGAGTTCCTCCAGCGAGCGATGAAAGCTCTGCCGGAAACGGCCATCCTCTTCCTCTACAACCTATGCCAGGTGCTCGCCGGTAAACTGAGGGACACAACAGACTGGCTATTGGCCACCCAGAAAACACCCGAGCCTCTCAACACCACCTCATGAAAAGGATTCCTGTTTGGCTGCGATGGGGTGCTCTGTGGTTGCTTTGTGCCCTTGAGGTCAGTGCGCTGGCAGAGGCCCGCGCGGTCTCAGCTATGGGTCGCATTGAACCTGAGGGCGGCGTGGTCAAGATCGCTGCATCTTATGCGTTCAGCGCCCCTCAAATCGTCACGGATCTGCATGTGAAAAGCGGCGATCATGTGAAGAAGGGTCAACGGCTGGCTACCCTGGATTCCGCCGCGCGATTCCAAGCAGCTCTGGAAACTGCGCAGGCGGAGCACAAACTTGCCCTCAGTCGTCAATCACAGGCCCAGGCGCGGCTCACGGCTGGAGAGGTGGAAGCCGCAGCAGCAGCGACTGCTCGTGCCCAGGAAGATCACGACTACGCCGCGCTCGAACTCCACCGCAACGAACAACTCCATACGCAGGCCGCCGTGGCAAAGACCCATTTGGATCGCTGGGAATCCGAAGTGAGAATCAAGAAGTCCGTCCATCAGCAGATGCAGCGCACTCAAAGTGCCTTGGAAAGTTCTCTGAACATGGAGATTAAAACGACCACGTCCGCAGTCGAGGCGGCCATGGCAGCCGTGCGACGCGCGGAGACTGAGATGACTCTCGGTTACGTGATCGCGCCCCGCGACGGTCGAGTGCTCAAGACCCTCCTTCACGCCGGAGAAATCGCCACCACCCCGCTGCTGGAGTTCGCAGGATCAGACTTGCGGAATGTCCTGGCCGAAGTCGATGAGACGGACATTCGCTTCATCAAGATCGGTGCCTCAGCGAAGGTGACGAGTCGCGCGTTGGCCAACCCTTTGACTGGGAAGGTCATCGACATTGGCCTGCGGGTGAAGCGTCGGGACGCCCTGAATGCCGACCCCGCCGCACGCTCCGATGGGCGCGTCGTTGAGGTCACCGTTCGGTTGGATGATCCCACACCCGTGACAGGCCTCACCCACCTGGAATGTGACGTAGTGATCCAAGCACCGGATTGATCTATGGCCTTCTATCAGCCCCTCGGTTGGCGACAGCTGGCCCATGAAAAGAAGAAGCTGCTCGCGGCAGTCGCCGGCATCGCCTTCGCTGTCACGCTGATGCTCATGCAACTGGGCTTCAAGGACGCCCTGTTTGTCAGCGCCACCCTGCTGCATCGGAATCTCGGCGGAGAACTGGTGCTCATTAGTCCGCTTTATGAAGCGATGCTATCCACCGAAGGCCTACCTGAGCGCCGCTTGCAGCAAGCACTGGCCATGGAGGAGGTCGTAGCCGTGGCCCCCATTCGCTGGACCCTTGCTGGTTGGAAGAACCCATGGACCCAACGACTACGCAGCATCCTGGTCATTGGCTTTGATCCCAACACGGAGGCGTTGCAGTTGCCAGACATCAGGCACCATCAGTCCGTCTTGCAACTGCCACGGACCCTGGTGTTTGATACCGGATCACGAGCCGAATACGGTCCTGTAGCCGAGGAGGTGCGCAGTGGGCGGGAGCTGCTAGTGGAGTTGCAGAAGCAGGACTTCGAGGTGGTGGGCCTGACACAGTTAGGCAGCTCCTTCGTGGCAGATGGGAACGTCATCGTCAGCACACGTAACTACGCGCGGCTGTTCCCAGAGCTTGATTCGTTCCGCATGGACGCGGGTGTCATCAAGCTGCGTCCCGGCGCAGATGTGCCAGCAGTGCAGGCCCGCCTCGCCGCAGTGCTGCCAGCAGACACCCAGGTTCTGACGCGCAGCGAGTTCGTTCAGCTAGAGACGGACTTCTGGGCACGTGCCACACCGATTGGTTTCGTCTTCTTGTTAGGCACCGTCGTGGGCTTCATTGTCGGGGCGGTCACAGTGTATCAGATCCTCTACACCGATGTGTCTCATCATCTCTCCGAGTATGCCACGCTCAAGGCCATGGGCTGGTCCAGCGCAGCCCTGAGTCGCGTGGTCATCGATCAGGCCCTGTTCCTCTCCGTGCTCGGGTTTGTGCCTGGTTTCCTCGCTGCTCTCGTCATTTACCACGCCGCAGTGCAGTCCACTGGCGTGCCCATGGCCATGACGGGGGCGCGTGCCGCGACAGTGCTCGGACTGTCCCTACTGATGAGCGTGATCTCTGCGCTGCTGGCATTGCGACAAGTTCATCGGGCTGACCCTGCGGAGGTTTTCTGAACATGAATGTCCCCTCCGTCATCGTCGGTTCAGGTGTGGGTCATGCCTATGGTTCCGGCGAGCTGCGCACCCCAGTTCTCCATGAGGTGAATGTCGAGATCGCCGCCGGTGAGATCGTCTTCATGACTGGCCCCAGCGGATCGGGGAAGACCACCTTACTCTCCCTCATCGGTGCCTTGCGCTCCGTGCAGACAGGTTCGCTGCGTGTGCTGGGCACGGAGCTGCATGGGGCCACGCCAGCCACACTCATGGCAGTGAGACGACAGATAGGTTTTGTCTTCCAGGCGCACAACCTGCTGCCAGCCCTCACTGCCCAGCAGAATGTGGTGATGGCCCTCTCTCATCAGCCCGAGTGGTGCCGCAGCGAGGCAAACGCACGAGCAACCGAAATGCTGCGAGTCGTCGGCCTGGAGCATCGCCGGCATCACCTGCCCGCATCACTCTCCGGCGGGCAACGCCAGCGCGTGGCCATTGCCCGCGCTCTGGCCGCCAAGCCCCGTCTCGTGCTAGCCGATGAGCCCACCGCTGCGCTGGACAAGACCAGTGGCCGAGAGGTGGTAGAACTCCTGCGCACACTGGCCAAGCAGCAGGGCATTCCCATCCTCATCGTCACACGATCAGCGCATCCTCGACATCGCAGACCGCATCCTCAGCTTGGAGGAAGGGCGTCTCGCCTCCTTCTCACAGGAGTTCCTCACCAGCAGCCGCAATACAATCGCTGCTCTCATGCGATACAGTCGGAAGGACGAGTTAACCGCCCAAGTCAGCCAACTGCCCGTGCATGACTTTACCGCTCTCCTCCAGCGTCTCTCCGAGCAGATGGCCGATATGCTGGATGCCATGTCACTGCTCTCACACACCTCCCTGCGGGAGTTCCTGGGGACACTGTTGGAAGTGCTCGGCACCAAGATTAGCCGCATCCTTAGTGCGGACCGAGGCACCGTTTTTTTGTTGGATGCACCCAACCAAGAACTCTGGTCGCTCACATCTGTCGGGGGAGATGGTCAGCCAGTCGAGATTCGTATCTCCGTGGGAAAAGGCATCGCCGGGCGCGTCGCCGCCACCGGCCTGCCCATGATCGTGCCAGACGCCTATGCTGAACCCGCCTTCCATCGTGAGGTGGATCAGCGCACCGGCTATCGCACCAGAAACATCCTGTGCATGCCCTTGCTTGGCCGGGCTGGCAACGTGCTCGCCGTCGTCCAACTGATCAACAAGGCCCACAACGCCGGTTTCGACTCCGCTGATCAGAAGCACTTTCACGAACTAGCCGAGCACTTGTCCCCACTCATGGAGACCTGGATCACTCTCCATCAACGCAGTGCCGAGGAAGTGCCTCTGGTGATCTGAAACGCAGTTCGCTAAAACTTTTTGATTCGGTCGGCAACATCCATCGGCAGACAGCACAGTAAGGCGTGAACACTCCCACTACCCATGCCGATCACTGTCCGCAAGGCCGTCTCTCAGCGCGACTTCCATCGCCTCTATCGTTTCCGATATGAGGTGTATGTAGAAGAGATGCAGCGTCCGCAGCATCATGCCAACCATGATGAACGCACCATCATCGAGCCGCTGGATGACACGGCTCACCTGTTCATCGCAGAAGATGAGCAGGGCCGTGTGGTGGGCACCGGCAGGATAAACTTTGGTGGAGAATCCGACTTTGGAATCTATCGCCAATTGTATGGGTTGGAGTGCCTGGGGGACTACCCGCTGCCGCGCGTCAGCATCACCTCCAAGTTTATGGTGGCCCCCAGTCTGCGATGCAGTTTCCTCGGCCTCAGATTGGCCCTAGAGATCTATCGGTTTGGTCTCAAGGAGGGCATTCAAATCGACTTCATCGACTGCAATCCACATCTGGAATCGCTCTTCGAGGGACTAGGCTACCGCCGCTATCGCAGCCGAATCCATCACCCCGAATACGGTGACGTGCTGCCGCTGGTGCTGCTGCTCTCGGATCTGCAGCACCTGGAAAGTGTGCGCTCCCCCTTCGCACGCGCCTGCCGCCAGCTCTGCCCCCACCACACCGCTCAGCAGCTTCTGCAACCCGCCATCCAAGCCCATCACCCCAGTCCAACCCAAACCCGCGCCGCCTAACCTTATGACACACACCAAGAATCCTACTGCTAGAGGACCAGCCAAAGCACGCCCCAGTATTACCTCGGTCCTGGATGCACGCATTGAGCTGCTGCTCACTGAAATCGAAGCCACTGTTTTCTGGAAGGAACTCATTAGCCCAAAGGCCAAGCCAGAGTTCGTGTGTGCCTTTCTACGAGAGGTCTATCTGGAAATCGTTTCCTATCAGCAGCACGTCATTGAGGCCGCCATCGCCAGCATCGGCCAGATGCCCCGCTCAATGCCAGTGCGCATGATCAAGGCACTGCTACGCCATCAGGCAGAAGAGTTCGACCACGGTGAAATGGCTCTGCGTGACTACGTAGCACTCGGAGGGAGTGCGGAATATGCACAGCACGGACACACGATAAGCACGGCCTCATTTTCCGTCTCTGCCGTGTGGTGGATGATCACAAAACTGAGGGATCCCTTCGCGTATCTCGGAGCCTTGTATCCGTTTGAAGGCCTCACCCCCATCGTCTCGAAGCGAGTCATGGCAATCCTGGCCAAGAAGGGCTTCCCCGACAAAGCCAAGGAATACCTCACCTTCCACTCCACCGAGGATGAAAAGCACGCCGCTCTGGTCAAAGCCATGATCGAGGAGACGGTCAAACGCTACCCTCAGGCCTACGACTCTGTCGTCAACGGCATGGAGCGCTTCCTCGCCGTCTATCCCCTCCCCGTCTGGAACGCTGCTTATAAGCGAGCAAAAACTGCCTTGGGCCGATGGTCCCAGACCACCCAGATTCCCCTCAACCCGCAAAACCAGAAACACACAAACCAAACGATATGAAAACTACTGTCATCTGCGAAGTAAAGGCCCGTCCCGAGGGCTTCTGGAATGCAACTGGTGTCATCATCCGAGAAGGTGACCGCGTCACCGTAAAGTTCTTGCATGGCGAATGGAGAACGAACCCACACTGGGGTCCTGTGGGAGCAGCAGGTAATCCGGCCTACTCTGCTGGTGGGACTTATCTCTTGCCTGGTGCACCAGAGGGTTCGTTGATAGGCAAGGTCGGGGGAGTAAACAATGGCGGTGGTAGTGCCCCTTTTGCTGTGGGAGGCCTGTCAAGTATACCAGAAGCCCTCAAAGGTGAACTATGGCTAACTGCAAACGACGAGGCTGGAGCTGGAACAGGGAATGGGTTCGGAGACAATAGTGGCTCTTTGACCGTCGAAGTATCTCATGAGTTTGATTAGTGAAGTAATTCCTCCTCGAACCCACCTCCTCGAATCATCCACATTGAAAAGCATCAGAGATCAAGGTGGGTTGGGGTTTAATCGACATCCCCGCTTCATCTTCTTTCGCTAGGTATTTGATTCGTCTCTCGACTTTGCGGGAGCAAACCAGTAGCGTGATTTTCTATGGCTATTTCACGTGTTCTCGCACCCGCTTTATCACTCGCACTATGTCTCCACTCGCATGCGCAGGAGGCCGCCAAGGAGACTCCTAAGCCTGTGGCACCTGCTGCCGATGAAAAGCACGAGAAAAAGGACACTAAACCAGCGGCTGACGCGAAGCCGACCCCTGCCCCTGAGAAATCGAAGGATGCCTCCATCACGCACGGTGCTGTGACCATCGGTGGCAAGGAAGTGCGCTACAAGGCCACCGCAGCCATGCTGCCGGTGCTGAAAGCGGATGGGAAACCCTCTGCGCAGATGTTCTACACCGCCTACACGGCAGAAGGGGCGGATGCACGGGTGCGACCAGTCACTTTTTGCTTCAATGGCGGTCCTGGGAGCAGCAGTGTGTGGCTTCACCTCGGGGCTTTTGGTCCACAGCGTGTCGGATTAGCGCCTGATGGTCTCCAGCCGCCCAGACCACCCGGCGGACTCGTGCCGAATGAATACTCACTCCTCAGTGAAACCGATCTCGTCTTCATCGACCCGGTGAATACCGGCTTCAGCCAAGCCACGGACCCCGGCAAAGTAGGCGAGTTCCTCGGGGTGCGGGAGGACATCCAGGCCGTGGCAGAATTCATCCGCCTGTGGATCACGCGGGAGGGCCGCTGGCCCTCACCGAAATTCATCGCGGGTGAGAGCTACGGCGGCATCCGTGGCGGTGGACTCGCGGAACATCTGGCTAGCAGGCACCGCATCTATCTCAATGGCCTGATCATCGTATCTGGCCTGCTGGACTATGATACGCTCATGGGCACCACCTTGAACGATCTGCCCAATCAAGTGCTGCTACCCGCGCTGACGGCGGTGGCGCACTATCACCACAAACTCCCGCCAGATCTGCAAAATGGCACGCGTGATCAAGCCGTGGCAGAGGCCCGCGCCTTTGCCTACCGTGAATACGCTTACGCACTGCACATGGCCCGTGATTTACCCGCCGCAGAGCGTGCCACGGTGGTGAAGAAGCTCGCACGCCTCACGGGCCTACCGGAAAAGCTCATTGACGCTCATGACATGCTCATCAGTGCCGGTCTGTTCCGTGAGCATCTGCTGCGTGACCGTGGACTGGTGCTGGGTGCCTACGATGCACGCGTCACGGGCCAGGATGCAGACATCGCCGAGAATCACCCCGAGATTGATCCCTTCATGAACGTCGTCGGTGGCATCGCTGCCGCCAGCATGAATGCTTACCTGCGTGATGTGCTGAAATTTGAGCGCGATCAGCCCTATGAAGCGCTGAAACCGCAGCCCGGCTGGAACCACGGCGATGGCAACAGTTACACCAGCGTGAACCGCGATCTCTCCAAGGCCATGAAGGGCAATCCGCACCTGCAAGTGCTGGCGCTGATGGGCTGGGCGGACCTCGTCACACCGCCGGATAACATGATTCACAGCCTGCGCCACCTAGCTATCCCTACCAGCCTTCGCAAAAACATCCATCTGGCCGAATACGACTCCGGTCACATGATGTACACGAACTTGCCGGACCTGAAAAAGATGCACGCAGACATCCGTGCCTTCATTCAGGGCTGCTTGCAGTGAGTGCGGGGCATTGGGTGCGTCGGCGGAATGATGTTGCCTGAAGAATGGGCTTCCAAAAATCGCGACAGCGTCGTGGAACCGGAGCGAAGCGAATCAATGCGGTGGCAGAGATGCAAGGGCACCTTGCATCGACGACACCGCTGTCGATCGCATGAAGAGTGCACTCAGGCCATTGAGCACCGTCCGGCACGCGACAGCGGCGTCGCGCTAAGGCTTGCCGCACGCACTCCACGACGCTATTGCGACTGCGGAGCTCGACATCATACACGGATTACTTCCCGGCACCGAGTTCTTTGTAGTAGCGCTTCACGAGGTCGCGGAACTCGGCGGGGACGGGATCGCGGTCCACGGGGGCGAGATTTTTGCCGGCGTCTTTTTTGGAGAGCTCTTCGATGACGCGGTCGCGTAGCTCGATGAGCGGCTGTGTGATGCGGGCGTTCAAAGTGGTGACCTGGGGGGCTTCGTTGCTGCGCTTGAGGTCCACGCGCAACTCACGGGCACGGTCGAGGATTTTGGCGGTTTCGTTGCGAAGCTCGGGGTTGTTGAGGAGTTCCTCCACATTGCGCAGACGGTCGCTCCAGCGGTCATAGCCGTCGCCGGTGAAGATGGTGTTGTCAGGCTGCTGCTGGGTGTCGTCGAAGAAGAGGGCTTCGGAGACTGCACCGCCGTTGATTTGCGGGCGGCGGCGGTCGTTGTCGCTGTCGCGGTCGGTGGTGGGGCCGCGTGCAGTGTTGGGGGCAGAGGGATCGGATGAGTCAGCGGTTTGGCGGTTGCTGTTTTGGCCTTTGGATTGGCCTTGGCCAGGTTGTTTGCCTTCGCCTTCAGCGGGTTGATCACCAGGCTGCGGTGATTCGCTGCTGGGTTGGTCTGATTGGGCCATTTGGGAGCCCTTGGCGGCTCCCGGGCCGGGTTTTTCGCCTTTGGGTTCGCCCTCGCCGGTTTTTTGGCCTTCGCCGGGTTTTGCGCCTTTTGAGGCGGTTTGGCCTTTGGGTTCGCCTTCACCGGGTTTTTGGCCTTCACCGGGTTTTTCGCCTTTTGAGGCAGTTTGGCCTTTGGGTTCACCTTCACCGGGTTTTTGGCCTTCACCGGGTTTTTCGCTTTGAGAGGAGGCTTGGCCTTTGGGTTCGCCTTCGCCGGGTTTTTGAGCATTGCCGTTGGCTTCTTCTTTTTTGGCTTCTTCGATGAGTTTGTCGAGCTCGCTCTTGGCGACGCGTAGGGCTTCGGTTTCGCTGCCGAGGACGCTTTCGGCGGCTTTTTCGACGCCTTTTTTCAGGTCTTCGATGGCGTTGGAGGCTTTGCGGTCGGCTTCTTGGGCTTCGGCTTGGGTGCCGTAGCGGAGTTGGTCGCGGGTTTCTTGGAGGTTTTCTTCGAGGCCGCTGGTCTGCGCTTTGCGCACGGCATCGTAGAGGTTTTTGTGGAGGATAGGCTCGCTCTGCTCGGCCTGTTCACTGAGCTGGCGCATGTTGTTGAGCAGCTTTTCGACGTTCTCCTGCTGCTCGGCGATTTGGCGGGCCTGGGCTTGGTCTTTGAGGGCTTGGGAGAGGTCTTTTTCGCCTTCGCTTTCTGGTTTTTGGTTTTCGATGGCTTGGCTGATTTTCTTCTGCGCTTCGGCGGCTTGTTGGGCTTGCTGTTTGAGCTGCTTCACCTCATCGGCGAATTTTTTGCTCGTTTTCTGGCGGAAGTCTTCCTGCATTTTTTCCAGCTCGCGTTGGGCGCGGGTGGCGGCGTTGGTGGCTTCGGTGAGTTGCTGGTTTTTGAGCTGTTCGGCGGCTTCGTTGACCTTTTCGCGGGTTTGTTCGAGCTGCTCTTTGGCTTCGGCCATGGTTTGAGCGTTCTCGGGGTTTTCCATGCGCTCTTTGAGCTCGTCGAGGTCGCTGAGGAGCTTTTCTTGCTCGGCTTGGAGGCGTTTGAGCTGGTTTTCGAGCTCTTGTTTTTCTTCTTCGGTTTTGGCTTTGGCGAGCTGGTTTTGCAGTTCCTTCATTTTCTCGGCCAGTGCTTCTTGGCGGCGGGCGAGTTCTTTGAGGCGGTTGAGGACTTGGAGGTTTTCTTGCTGCTCGGCGGTTTGTTCTTCGGTTGCGGCTTTTTCTTCTTCGTAGCGCTGCTCTTTCTGTTTGAGCTCCAAGTCCATGATTTGATTCTCATTGTTTGTTTGCCCAGCCATCGCCTTATCTGAGCTCATGACTTGGTGCTCGCGGCTTTGGGCGCGGTGGAGCCATTCGAGGGCGCTTTGCTCAAAGGTGAGGGCTTGGTTCAGCGGGGAGCGCTTTTTTTCTTCGGCGGCTTGGTTGAGCGGGTCGAGGGCGTCCTTCATGCTTTTCCAGGCTTCGGTGAGGGCCTGTTTCATTTCGGCGTCTTCGACTTCTTCCATGGCTTCTTTGGTCTGCTCCATAGCGAGGCCCTGGCTCTGGTGGACGACGCCGACATCGGGTGCGGCGCTGTCCATGCTGCGGCCGCCGTTGGTGTCGCGGATGAGTTTCCAGGTGGCGTTGACGACTTGTTTTTGCAGCTCGACGAGCTTGGCGGCTTTGGGTTTGGGCTGGCCGGGCTCGGGCGGTGGGGCTTCGGCCTCGCGGAAGATGTCTTCAAAGTGGCGCACGTCGGCGAAGAACATGTCGCTCATGTTGCGGCGGATTTCGCCCTGGGGTCCGGTGTCTTCTGCCCAGAAGTAGTAGCTGACGAGTTGGCGTGGTTGGGTGCCGTGTTTTTCGAGCGCGAGCTGGGTCTGCACGTCCTGCTTTTTCTGCGGGGCGGTGGGTGCGTGGGTGAAGGGGATTTCGTGGGTGTTGCCGTTGATGCTGAAGACGGCACCAGAGCGCAAGACGCTGAGGTCATCGGAGACTTTGGCTTCGACGGGTAGCTCCTGGATGCTGGAGACTTGGAGGTCGCGCTTGGGGAAGACGACTTCGATTTTGGCGAGCTGATTGCTCTGCACGGTGACGGTGAACCAAGGCGGATTTTTGTTCGCGCGGTCGGCTTCATCGACGAGGTGGAGGCGGTATTTTTGCGTCTGTTTGGCATCCAGGGTGCCTTCGAGCAGTGTGGGATCGGTGGCGCTGGGTGTGAGTGGGATGATGGTCTTGTCCTCGCCAAAAAGCTCGGCGGCGGTGAGATGCGGTGTGAATGGGGAGACGCTGGTGGTGGTGGCGCCAGGGGCGAGGAGCGGTTTGTTCACTTTGATCTTCCAGGCGATCTTGGAGCCTTCGAGGGCGGTGACTTTTTGGGTGTTCTTGGTCTCTTTGGACGGGAGCTTGGCGTAGGCGGGCGGGGTGACGATCACATCGCTGCGGACGAGGGCGGGAAAGTCATAGACGGTGAGGGTGTGCTGCTGGGATTTTTCGCCCGCGAACTCGACGTGGTAACGGGTGTCGCGCTCGACTTTGGCGATGAGGCCGCCATAGACCTGGCCATCGACGGTGAGACGCATGGGCTGGCGGTCGCGTTCTTTGCCGTCGGTGTCGCTGAGGACGAGCGTGGCATCGGCGGGGACGGGGCCTTCAAAGCGTGCCTCGATGATGAGGCGGGAGTTGCGCTCGACCTCGGTGTCGCCGGGGGTGAGGGTGGCGGAGAAGGTGGACGAAGAAGGAACCGCCGATGGAGGATTTTTGATGGCTGATTTTTGAAGTGAGCCGCCTGGACGCGGCGCGAGGAAGATGGCGACGAATGCGAGGGCGGCGATCCACGCGGCGGTCAGGGCGCGGCGGTAGGGCGCATCAGCGACGGTGACGGGCCAGTTCTGCGTGGCGCTGCGGGCGAGGGCGTGGTCGATGAGTCGCTCATGTAGATAACCGGCGGGCTCGGCGGCCGGTGATTCATGCTCGATGGCGGTGAGGAGGAGGGAGTCGAGCGTGGGGTGCTTTTGCTCGATGAGTCGGGCGATGTCGCGGTCACTCCAGATGCTGCGGCGGCCTTTGAGGTAAGCGAAAAGGCCGAGCGCGATGAGGGCGAGCATGCTCCAGCGGTCGATGTGACGCGGGATGCGCACGCCTTGCCAACTGGCGATGAGAAAGGCCCCGCGCACCAGGATGCCGATGACGAGAACGACGGCGAGATGCCGCAGGAGCCGTGCACGACGCAGTGCCTCGCGGACTTCGTCGATGCGGGCGGTGAGGATGGTGCGGGCGATCATGGGGGCGGAGGGAAGAGAAGAGAGAAGATAGAGGAGAGAAGATTAGTGTCGGGGTGGTTTGCCGGACCAGGTGGAGAGGGTGCTGATGATGGAAGAGGCGGCAGACCAAAAGGTTTCACCTTGGAACATGGCGAGCGTGGCGGTGATGAATCCGACGGCGGTGAGTGGCAACCACGGGACGCTGGTGAAGGTGTCCATACTGATGAGCCAAATAAGGGTGGCGATGCCGATGCCGAAAAGGAAGCCACAGCCGAAGTGTAGAGGCTTGCTATGGGGCGTGAGGCTCATGGCGATGATGGAGCGGTGGGGATTGAAAACTGAAAACTGAGAACTGAAAATTGGGAAAGAGCTAGGCTGCGGCGGGTTGGGAACGGGTGGCGAGGGCGGTTTCGAGCAGGAGGATGGCTAAAAGGGCGATGAGGAACCACCACCAGAGGTTCTGGCGCTGCTCGGTGTCGGTGGCGGTGAGGCGCTGAGCGGAGGTGGCGGCGCTTGCGGTGCTTTCGGCATCGGTGGTGAGCTTGACGCCGTATTCGGTGAGTTTTTGCGGATCGAGCGGTAGGGTGCGGCTCTCATCGGGCGAGAGGTTGACGGCGAAGGTCTGCTTCGGCGTGCTCTGGAGCTGATGAAGGCCGATTTGCGTGGTGGTGAAGCTTTCACCGGGCTTGAGGCTGTGGGTTTTACCTGCGGGGTCGATGAGTGTGTGGGCTTGATCGGCAGCGAGCGGCAAGGCATCGCCGACGAGCAGCGTGGCAGTCGGATCATGGCTGAAACCTGCGGCAGAGAGCCAACCGTAGAGAAGCGGGACGAATTTCGTGCTGAGGGCGAGTTGGCTGTCTGCGGGATGCCAACCGGCGGCGAGGACGATGAGCGTGCCTTTGCCGATGCGGGTGCTGAGGATGGCTGGGTGGCCATTGTCGAAGGTGGCTAAGGATTCCAGATTTTGGATTCCTGATTCCTGATTCGGTCCAGCGATGATGCGATGCTTCCAAAAGCGGAGTTTGGTGAAGTCGCGGAGTTTAGGGTCGGCGAAGGGTTTTAGTAATGAGTGGTCGGTTTTGACATCGCCGAGCATGCGGTAGTCGTCGCTGGTGTCTGGCGTGATGGTGAGATCAGTTTGCAGCAGGGATTTGAGCAAAGCGGCATCGCTGGGGACGGTGATGAGGAAGCCGCCGCGCTCGATGTAGTCTCGCAAGCCAGCGGCTGGTGCACTGCCGACGATGAAGAGCATATCCGGGGCCTGGGCGGGCATTTTTTCATCCGCCGTGAGCACGGGGGCGAGTGTGGCGGTGGGCTGCAGCGCACGAGCGAGGTAGTAGAGCGGCGCGGCAGCTTCATCACGCGTGGCGTCTTTGCCGAGGAAGTGGATGCGCACGCTGCGTGGCTGTGGCGGGGCGATGAAGAGGCGATTGTCAAAGTCATGCGTGTCGCCGGTGAGCGTGAGTGTGGTGGCCTGCGTGGTGTTTGGCGGTGCGGAGATGATGCGGGAGGCTCCGGGTGGTATCTGCGCAGTGATGGTGTCCGCTTTCGCTGCGCCATCCCAAGAGAGTGCGAAGTCACGGAGCTGTGAGTCGCGAGTGTTGGATAAACGCAGGCGGATGCGTGCGTCGGAGGCTCCGTCTGGCTCGCTCGCGGCGAGTGCGAGGCTGAGATTGTCTTTGGAGGCCAAATCGAGGCGATGGACGCTCAGCGTGAGCTCGGCCGGCCAAGCGATGGAGCGAAGGGCATCGAGCTTGCTGCCTTCTTGGAGATCCGAGATGAGATGGATGCGCTTTTGCAGCGTGGCGGTGCTGGAGTCAAAACTGGGCACCGCCGCGATCAGAGCGCGGTCGAGCTGCGTGGCACTCCAAGTCGGTGTGAGGGCCGCAAGACGGCTCTGGATGGCGCTGCGCCGATTCGCGGGAGATTGCCGATCTTCATCGAAAGACCACACGGAGGTGAAGTCGCGGTCAAAAACAGCCAAAGCGACGCGATCCGTGAGTTTGGCGGCTTGGAGCTGCTTTTCGGCCTGGGCGAGGGCTTGGGGCCACAAGTCCGCGCGGCGCATGGAGGCGCTGCGGTCGAGTAGGATGAGCGTGGCGCTGTTTGGCGATGCAGTTGTGGCGGAGTCGCTCTGGAGAAAGGGTCGCGAGAACATCAAGGCGAGCAAAATGAGCGCAAGGCAGCGCAGTAGCGAGCAGGAGCCAGTTTTCGAGCCTACGCTTGCTCACGGGCACCGGCGTCTGGGCATCGAGAAAGAGCAGCGAGCTGAACTCCACGCGATCCTGCGGCGGGCGGCGGCGCAGGTGCAGCAGGATGGGCGCGATGACCGCTGCGGCACCTGCGAGGTAGAGTGGAAAGAGCCAGGACATGGATGACTTTGTATGGAATCTTTCTCCTCCTCTTACTCTTCCTCCTACTCCCAGCAAAATAAGGGAGGAAGAGTAGGAGTAGGAGGAAGAGTAGGAGTCGAATTAGGCGGCAGAAAGACGCTTGGAGGTTTTTTTGCGCTGACGGACACTGAGGAAGTCGAAGAGCACTTCTTCGAGAGGGCGATCGGTGGGGCAGAAGTGGTACTCGACGTTGTGACGATCGGTGGCGGCCTGGATGGTGTCACGGTGGGCCTGAAGGCGCTGCAAGTAGCCTTCGCGGGCGATTTGTGGGTCAATGAAGCGCTCAGCGCCCGTCTCGGCATCGCGGAAGTGCGCGGACTTTTCAAAGGTGAAGTCGATCTCCGCACGGTCCATGAGGTGAAAGAGCACCAGGTCATGCCCCATCGCTCCTAGGAGGGCGAGCTGCTTCTCCAAGTGCTCGATGGGGGCGAGTAGATCGGTGATGAGGCAGATCATGCCGCGCTTCCGCAGCAGATCGGCGAGCTGGCCGACGGAGAGATCGAGCGAGGTGCCAGCGGCCTTTGCGGGACGCTCCAGCTCGGTGATGATGCGGCGTAGGTGGCCAGGGCGATTGCGCGGTGGTAGGTGTTCTTCGACGCCATCGGCAAAGGTGGTCAGCCCAGCGGCATCGCCTTGTTTCATGAGGAAGGAGGCGAGCGTGGCAGCCAGGGTGGATGCGTAGTCCGCCTTCGTGTAGCCCTGCGAGCCATATTTCATCGACTTGCTGTGATCGATGACGAGCTGGCAGCGCAGATTCGTCTCGTCCTCGAATTTCTTGATGTAGGTGCGGTCGCTGCGAGCGAGCACCTTCCAGTCGATGTAGCGCGGATCATCGCCCTGCACGTAAGCGCGGTATTCGGAGAACTCGACGGAGAAGCCGTGATACGGACTGCGATGCATGCCTTTCCAGAGCCCCTCGACGACGACCTTGGCCCGCAGTTCGAGCGATTTGATGCGCATGAGCGCGGCGGGATCAAGAAAGGTGGTCATGTCGCAAGTGCTGATCGGATGTTCCGCCACCGGCCTTTCATGAGGTTGCGGTAAATTGGAAATGAATGCGAAGAATTGAAGCGGACAGTTTTAAACCGCTGATAGGACGCTCATTGGACGCTGATTCAGACGGTTTGGGAGCAGGTTAATAAAATCCTAAAACGGATGACTCACTGCCCGATGCGTCGTTCTCCTGTCTCTATTTATCTGTCGAGAGTGGATTTCTTGGCCTTGGGCTTTGAGGTGGTGGTTTTTGTCTTGGGATTGGGCTCGGTTTTCGGCTTCTTGATTTCGGGGATGGTGCCGTAGCCGTAGAGCTCGGTGACGGAGTCTTTCTTCGGTAGGGTGAAGTCGAAGACGCTGACGCCACGGCGCTTTTGGCCGTCGTAGCTGCGGCCATCGCTGGAGCCGTAGATGAGCGGTTTGCCGTCTTTGGCCCGCTTGCCGAGGTAGAGCATCACATGCGTGACGGGCAACTTGCGGCCGGGGACTTCGCCATCGCGCCGCGCCCAGAACAGTAGGTCGCCGGGTTGCATTTTGGCAAAAATGGGCTCATCGAGCTTCTGCACGCCCGCTGTGCGCTGGAAGGTGCCTGATTGCTGGGTCCAGAGACACATCTCATCGGACTGGCGTGGCACTTGGGGCACTTTTTCATCCATGAGCACGCGGTAGATGGAGCCGGAGCAGTCCATGCCTCCGCGCTCGGGGTCGTGCGAGGCTAGCAGGTAGGTGAGCTGGCGCTTGGTGAGCGCTAAGGCGGTGCGGATGATTTTTTGCACCCGTGGAGGCATCTGGGCGAAGTCTTGCAATTCCTCTGCTTCCAAGCTGGAAACCATCGCTGGCAGTTTCACGGCCTCCTGCGCTTTGCAAAGTGGAGGGACTGCTGCTGCGAGCGAGAGAATGAGCCAATCACGTTTTTTCATGCCTCATGCTACGCGGCAAATCGGTGCGGGAAGCAAAAAATGGCGCTGTCTGCTTTGCCGGCTCGCTGAGAGGCACTCGCAGGAAGTTTGTCCGAGCTCAGAAGCTCTTTCGCAGGTGACTGGGGAGGATGCCGAGTGCTTCGCGATATTTCGCGACGGTGCGGCGGGCGACTTGGATGCCCTGTTTTTCGAGTAGCTTGGTGAGCTTGTCGTCACTGAGGGGTTTTTTGCCCGATTCGGCCTTCACGAGGTCGGTGATGGCATTTTTGACGCTGGTGCTGCTCATGTCCTCACCGGACTCGGTCTTCACGCCGTGGGTGAAGAAGTAGCGCAGCTCAAAGACGCCGTGAGGTGTGGCGATGTATTTCCCCGCGATGGCGCGGCTGACGGTGGTCTCATGCACGCCGACATCCGCCGCGACGGTGGCCATGTTGAGTGATTTGAGATGGCCTGCGCCTTTGTCCAGGAAGTCACGCTGATGGCGGAGGATCTCTGTGGCGATCTTATGAATGGTCTGCTGGCGCTGCTGGATGCAGCGGATGAGGAATTTTCCGCCACGGATTTTATCCCGCACGTAGTCCTTCACTTCGCTGCTGGAGCCTTCTTGACTGATGAGGTCTTTGTAGGTGTTGCTGATGCGGAGGCGGGGCAGGTCATCATTGCGCATGACGGCGACCCAGGTGTTGTTTTGACGCTCGACCACGACATCGGGGGTGACGTAGTGATTGTCAGAGGTGGCAAAGCGCTGCGCGGGGCGTGGATCGAGCGTGCTGATGAAATCTGCGGCACGGATGATCTGATCGAGCGGGACGCTGAGCTTCCGTGCGATGAGGGGATGATGCTTGGCGGCTAATTCCTCTAGGTGCTGATCGACGACGTGCCAAACGAGGGTGTTTTTTTTGCCAATGCGCTCGAGCTGGGCCAGTAGGCACTCACGCAGATCCTCGGAGCCGATGCCGACGGGGTCAAAGCTCTGGAGGAGGCGCTTGGCCTCCTCGAGCTCGGCGATGGGGATGCCCTGCGCGAGGCTGATGTCACCGATTTTGGTATTGAGGAAGCCGCGGTCATCGAGATTGCCGATGAGGTACTCCACGTGCTCGGTGATGTGTGGATGGCTGACCTCGGCGGTGTGGAGCTGGGAGAGTAGGTGCTCCTGCAGCGTGGTGGGGGCCACAATGCTGTCCATCATGAATTGCCAGCGCTCCTGGTCATCACTGCGGCGGGCGAGATTCTGCTGGCGGCTCTGCTGCCAGTACTCACGCCATTCATCGTCCATCTGGCTGGCACTGGCGAGATCGTCTTGATCGCCGCTGCGATCATCGGGGTCATTAGGGATGGCGTCTTCGAGAGAGGTCTCGGGGGACTCGAGCTCGATGACAGGGTTTTGCTCGACCTCCTGCTGGATAATTTGGCGTAGCTCCAGAGTCGGAGCCTGCAGGATTTGCAGGCTTTGCTGCATCTGAGGCCCGAGGGCGAGTTTTTGAGTCTGAATCTGCTGAAAGCCCTGGCTGGACATAGGTTGGGAGGCCGGCAGGCACCGGGGTCACCTGCTGCGAGATTACCCAAAGCTGCAATCGGGCCAACTTCGATGGCTTTTTTTCAAAAGGAGCGAAAATCTGCTCCTGGGGTTCTGTGGCCGATTGTTACGGCACTTCGAAAACCTTCTGCGTGGTGGGATCGAGCGCGAGGGAGCCGCTTTCGAGGCCTGTGACATCGAGTTCCTTGTATGGCGGATAGGGGCTGACGACTCGGCCAGATCTGGAGCCACGCTTGCCTTTCAGGAAGGAGCTAGAGGATGAGGAGGCGAAGCTGGAGGAGTCATTCTTGGAGCTGGAGGTGCTCGAAGAACTGGTGGAGGAGTCCGAGCGGCGTGAGGTGACGACTTCAGGCTCGCGCTCTAGCTCCGGCTCGCGGCTGCGAGTGCTGGTGGGCGGGGGCGAGCTGCGGGTGGTGGTGCTCCGAGTGCTGGATTTCGGCTTGGTGGTGCTGGTTTTGCTGCTGCTGCTACTGCGTGTGCTGGCGACGGTTTTTTTCGAGGAAGTGGGAGCCTTGGGCGGAGTGTATTTTTTGGAGCTGGTGCTGCTTTTGCTAGCAGAGCTCAGACTGTTTTTTGTGGGCGACACTGGGGCAGGGGGCTGGCTCCTTGTCTGCGGTGCAGGTGTCGGTGGATATTTATACCCTGAAGGCGGCTGCGTAGGTGCAGGTGGGCGCTGATACTGTGGCTGCGGATACGACGGGGCGGCGGGGTAGGATGGGCTGGGCTGTGAATACTGCGGCTGCGAATACTGAGGCCGGGAGTATTGCGGCTGCGAATACTGCGGCTGTGTGTAGCGGGGCTGTTGGGAGTATTGGGGCTGCGAATACTGCGGTTGGGAGTATTGCGGCGAATGCGAATACTGCGGCTGCGAGGTGTTGCTATGGCGGATGTTATTGACGGTTTTGCGGAACCACTGGCCTACCCGCTGGCCCATGCGTGGGATGAAGTCTAATGAGCTACCGGAGCGCGGCTGGGAGTAGCTGCTGGAGTAACCACTGGCGTATCCGCTCGGGGCTGGCATCGGCGTGCCATAGCCTGGCTGCGTCTGCGGATAATAGGCCGACTGCGCGGAAACCCAGCCCCCGCTGACACACAGCATGGCAGTGGCGATAGCCGAACGAGAAGAGCCAAAAATGGCGTGAGTTTTCATAGTTATTTAACATTTCTTAAGTTTATGGCACTTTCAAGTCGGTTTTTGCCTACTTGAAACCGCCTTCACAGACGTGGCTGGGCGGATTCCATTCACGCCGGATTGGCTCGGCACTGCATCAGCACACGGCGCGGACGTGATCAGCGCTGGCGAGTGTATGCGTGCTGCCATCCGCGAGTTGGAGGACGAGGTGGCCTTCCTCATCCAGATCGAGCACGCGTCCAAAAATCTCTCCCGTAGGCGTCATGGCGCGGATGGTGCGCTGGGTCAGCCAGCTCCGTTCACGAACCTCCGCCACGGCCTCGCAGAAGCCGCTGTCGATGCGCTGAAAAGCCGCGTGCAAGGCACTCAGGACCTGCGCCGCGAGTGAATTCCGGTCGATCTCACGCAGCGTCGGTGAAGCCAGCTTTTTGAGCAGAGAGGTGGCGGCGATCTCTGGGGGGAAATCGAGCGTATTGACGTTCAAGCCGATGCCTAGCACCAGCAGCATGCCTGCTGGTC
Source organism: Verrucomicrobiaceae bacterium (assembly GCA_016713035.1). Lineage (NCBI taxonomy): Bacteria > Pseudomonadati > Verrucomicrobiota > Verrucomicrobiia > Verrucomicrobiales > Verrucomicrobiaceae > Verrucomicrobiaceae bacterium. The sequence continues at coordinate 1,321,147 of JADJPW010000001.1, read as the reverse complement.
CAGAGACGGTCTCTGCGAGCAAGCCGCCGATTTTTACACCATCGAGGTAGATGTCATTCGGCCACTTGATACGTGGGGAGAGTGGTAGCTCCGCCTCCACGGCCTGACAGAGCGCTAGCGCCGCCAGGGTGGTGATGCGGGGCCATTTTTCGAGCTCTGCATCGGGCCGTAGGAGCATGGAAAACATCAAATCGCGGCCGGGTGGCGTGATCCAGCGATTCTCCCGCCTGCCACGCCCGGCGGTCTGTGATTCGGCAAAGACCACCGTGCCCGTGGGCAGCTGCGCGGCCTGCTGCTTCAGCCAATCACTGGTGGAGCCCACCTCATCGAGCACACAGACATTCCAGGGCAACTCGGGGACATTCAGCGCATCCGCAGAGAGGGGGATCATGGAGCGAGTTTGCGGTTTGGGTCACTGGATTCCCCATTCTCATGCAGCTCATCGTGATCGCCTAGGCATTCGAGATGCGTGGTGATGAGCACCGGGTGATCCACGCTGGCTTGCACCGCATGCTCGATCTGGGTGGCGGTGCGGTGGGCATCACGCAGCAGCATGGCATCATCAAAGAGCAGATGCACCTCGACGTAGTGCATGGCCCCTGCATCACGGTGGCGTAGGGCGTGGAACTCTACTCCATGCTTCTGTGTCTCGCGGCGCAGTGCGGCATCCAGGGCGGCATTGAGCTGTGGATCGGCCGTGTCCATCAGCCCTCCCACGCTCTCCCGCATGAGTCCGTATCCAGTCCAGATGATGTTCCCCGCCATGATGAGGCCGCAGACCGAGTCCCAGCCAGACCACCCCGTCAGTGCCACCAGTCCCAGGCCGATGATCGCCCCGAGGCTGGTCCACACATCGGTGAGTACGTGTTTGCCATTGGCCTGGAGGATGAGTGATCCGGCCTTTTTGCCCATGCGGATCAAATACCAGCCCAGCGCCGCATTGATGGCGATAGTCAGCGTGGTGAGCAGCAGGCCCGCGTCCAGATTCGACGGTGGCAGATGCATGATCAAGCGCCGTACGGACTCGTAGATGATGAATAGCGCTGCCAGGATGATCAGTGCCCCCTCGATGCCGGCGGAAAAAAACGCGATCTTGCTATGGCCGTAGGGATGATCGTCATCCGCAGGCTTTTGCAGTAAACTCAGGCTGAAGGTGGCGAACATCACTGCCGCGACATGCACGACAGACTCCGCTGCATCACCCAGGATCGCCGCAGAGCCCGTCAGCACATACGCACCGACTTTGAGCACCAACATGAGAAAACCCACCGCTAGTGAGAGGCGCATGGCACGCGTGGATGAGGCTGCAAGTGGGGTGGACATTCTGCGCCGCTACCATTCCCCAGAACAGATGTCCAGCGTGGCCGCAATTGTGTGTGATCAAGACCAGGGCTTTCGCACCAAAACTCTGCGCTCCATTTCAAGACAGAGAACAGATGATCTCCAGCAGATTCAGGGAGGCCAGCAGATTTCCTTCATTAATCAATCTGTTGGCCTCCCTGAATCTGTTGGAAAATGAAGAGCCTCTAGATTCTGTTCTCGATTTCATGCGTAAGCCCTGGATCAAGACCGAGATTCGCCATCACATCAGCGCAGGCCTTGTAACCATGCGACGAGATCAGCAAGGCCTTGGGGGCCGATGGGGGCCGCGAGGCCTGGAGGCATCAGTGAGTCCTTCAGCTCGTCTTTTTTGACCAGATTGGCCTTTTTGACGGTGGTGGAGGCTCCACCAGCGATGCGCAGGGTCAGCTCGCTGTCGGTTTCACTCACCACATAACCGGTGAGTGACTGTCCGTCCTTCGTGGTCACATTCAGGCCCACGAAGCTGTGCTCCACGGCGGCGCTGGGGTAGAGGATGGCGGTGAAAAGGCCGTCTTTGCTGAGCTTCGCACCGATCTGCGTCAAATCGGGGCCGAAGTCGATGAACTGGCCTTTGACGCGATGGCAGGCCACGCAGCCGGCTTGCGTGAACATGGTTTGGCCTTTGGCGGCATCGCCCTTCAACTGCATGAGTTCGGGCAGTTTGGGGAAGTTGGCGAGCCCTTGCGCGGCGGGCAGTGGCAGGGCCTTCGCGGCTTCGTTGCGCACACCGGCATCGGTGCTGCGGCTGAGGGCCAGAGCGGCCTGATCTTTGAGTTCAGGCGGCAATTTGCCTTCGGACTGCCATTTGAGGATCGCGCGACCGCCTTCGCCGCTGAGCGCGAGGGCGTCGATGAGCACGCGGCGCACGTCCTCGCGCTTTTCCGGCCAGAAATGCTGGTTCATGACCGCCACCGCCGCGCGATCGCTCACGCGACCCAGCGAGGCGATGAGCGCCTTGGCCGATTTCGCGTCCGCATCCTTCAAAAAGCGCAGCGCACCCTCGCGATTCGCCGCGATGAGCCGCGCCGCGTTCACCGACTCCGGCGCGTTCGGGTTCGCGCTGATGAAATCGAGCAGTTCCTTCTCAAAACCCGTCAGGTTGAGCCTTTCGACCAAGGCCACAAAGTCCGCCTTGCCGATCACCGGCTTCAAAAGCGCCTCCAGCCGCGTCTTGGCCTCCGGATTCGAAGCGATGGCATTGCGGTCGAGCAACGCCGTGGCCGCGAGAGCCGTTTCGGCGTCGGCTTTGAGGAAGATGGTCAGTGCGGCTTTGGCGACTTCTTCGCGGTGGTGGTATTGGAGGAGTTGGAGGGAGCGGAGACACCGAAGTGGTTGTTTCTGAAAATGCTGGGACTGGGAGTCGGCGGCAGCCACAAGTTGGTCTGCGATGAAGCCGGGGATGCCGCGATCACGCTGCCGCAAGATTAGTTCAGCGGAGATTCCATCATCATTTTGTTTTTCGATGTCTCCGATAAAAGCCGTCCTCGATTCTTCCCGTCCCTCATTGCTGACTCCCAATGCCTCGACGATCCAACGATCGTAGTTCCAGGAATTGAGAGCAATACTTGCCCACAGAGCTGGTGCATCAGTGTTCTGGTCAAACCTCAACGCAATCGCCGCTTCGCGACGCACGGCGGGCGATTTGTCGTTCACGACCTTCGCGATGACTTCGCGGAGCTTCTCCGGCTGTTTTTGCTGCCAGAGCTGGCGGGCGGCGCGGAGGGCGGTGATGCGAATATTTGGATTGGGGTCGGAGAAGGCGGTGGCCAATGTACTTGAGAGCTTTAGCTCGTCGGCGGGTGATATGGCTGATTCGATAGCATTTTGGACTTTGGTCGGGTTCACGGGCTGAAGCCCTGGAGCACATTGTAAAGCCCACAGCGCACGCGCTCGGTGCTGCGGAATCGCTCTGCTGTCTCCCCATAGCTCTTCCACTACCTTCTGTCCCGTTTCCCCCATGTTTTTCACCATCTGCCATCCTTCAAAGCGGGCAGACTCATTGGGGGAAGTGAACTGCGTGCGAGCAGCCTTCTTCAAATCACTCATGAACTTGATCTTTGGCATCACATATCTTTCCGCCGCCTTCGTCGTCACCCGAAACAACCTCCCACGCGTCACATCGCCCATGCCGTGACCGCCGACTCCGGGGTCATACCAGTCGGCGACAATTAAAGAGCCATCGGGGGCGACGGCGACATCGCTGGGGCGGAACCAGCGGTTCTGGGTGCCTTCGAGGATGTTGACGATCTCAGCCTTGTAGCCGGCGCCGTCGGGCTGGGTGATGTAGCCGCGGACGACGTTGGGTCCGGCGTCGCAATGGATGGGCTGGCCGTGGAAGATGCTGGGGAGCAGATCGCCTTCATAGACTTGCATGCCGGTGGGGCTGCCTGCGCCGGTGAGAAGCATGTTCGGGACGACGCCGGGGTCGTTTTGATGCCAGTGACGCTGCGGGATCTCGCTTTCCCAGCCGATGCGCGGGACCTGCCAGCCTTCGCCGGTCATTTCGTCGGAGTAGCCGTAGTTGCCGAACTCCATGACGTAGTTGATGCGCACGCCTTTGTTGCCGTCGTCGTCGTTGTCGGACTGCCACATCGTGCCGAAGCTATCGACGGCGACTTCCCAGTTGTTGCGGAAGTTCCAGGCGAGCACCTCGACGTTGCTGCCATCGAGCTCGCAGCGGAAGACCATGCCTTGCTGGTAGGGGCGGTTGTTTTGATTGGTGCACTTCACGCCGTGGATGTCGGTGATGAGGTTGCCGTCCTTGTCGCAGAGCTGTTTGCCGGCGTTGCCAAAATTAAAGTAGAGGCGGCCATCGGGGCCGAAGTGGAAGGCGTGGATGCCGTGGTCGTGCTGTGCGCCGCCGATCTTCGTGAACATGAGCTCTTTGTGGTCGGCTTTGTCGTCGCCGTTGTCGTCGATGAGCCAGAATACGTCGTCGCCGCAGGAGATGAGGGCTTTGTTGCCGAGGACGCAGATGCCGTGGGCGCTGTCCACATCGCGGCCCTGGTGGAAGACGGTGGATTTGTCGGCCTTCGCGTCGCCATCGGTGTCTTCGAGGATGAGGATGCGGTCGCCCTCGGCGCGTTCGCCGTTGTGCTTGCGGTAGTTCACGACCTCGCAGACCCACACGCGGCCGCGGTGGTCGATGTCGATGCTGGCGGGCGAGGCCATCATGGGCTCGCTGGCGAAGAGCTGCACGACGCACTCGGGGTGCACATCGAGCTGCTGCGTGGCGTTTTCCGGCTCGTGCGCAGCGGTGTTGGTGTCGCTGGCGGTGATGGGGCCGGGGTTTTCGGCGTAAACGGCAAAGGTGACGCTGCTGCTGTTTCCCTGCTTCGTGCCGCCTTCATCGAGAGCGCCGCGTGCTTTGAAGCGCTTTGCGCCTGTGGGTAGATTGAATGCGATGACGCTATTGGCATGCGTGCCGATGCCGTAGTCGATGAGCTTGCCCGCGCTGCGGAGTTCTTTGCCGCCCGCGTTTGCATTGACGCTGACTTGGCCAAAACCAGACTGCGCCGACTTCCACTCGATCTCGGTGAGTTTTTTCTCACTGCCATCCGCGAGGATGAGACGCGGCTCTGCCCAATCCGCCCAATCGGCGGTGAAGCCATTGCCGCCATCGGTGACGACGAGGAAGAGCTCCTTCGCGCCCTCGAGCGAGACGTCGATGTCCACGCTGTGGTTCGGCGTTTTCGTATCGATGACTTTGGATTGGAAAAGTGGCTTTGGGGCCGCAAAAACGAGTGTGGGGAGGAAAAGGAGGCTGAGAGCGAGGCGCATGGTGTAGTGGGCGAAAAAATGGAAACGAAGAACGGCCAATAGCTGGGGCAAATATGGTGCAGAGGTGCAACGAAGCCGTGGATAGATCAAGAAAGCAGATGGGGGCTCCTTTTACGCCCGAGGGACGGCGGGTCTTTGGTGCCTGCTCGTGATCCCGTGATGAAAAAGTGGCCTGTGGGGCGGAGGTTGGCCATTTCACCGCGTATGGATCATCTCCAAATCATGCTCATGAAATCCACGCTTGCTCTACTCTTCCTCGGCCTCATCGCGGGGCTCCGTGCAGAAAATGCCATCCGCATCGACGCAGCGGCTTATCCGACGCTCCAGGCCGCGCTGGATGCTCTGCCCGCGAAGGGCGGTATCGTCGTCATTCCGCCGGGGGATTATGCACTGAGCCAGCCACTCATCCTGCGCAATGCGGAGACACGCCTAGAGGGCAGTGGTGCCGCCACGCATCTCATCAATCAAAACACCGAGGGCCAGCCTGCGCTCTCCATCCGCCCGCCCACGCTCGACAAGGATAAAAAGGCCGAGCTTTGGCGCGTGCAGATCGGGAATCTGCGCATCAGTGGCAATGAAAAAAGCGGTGACGGCATCTACGCGGAAAAGATCCAGGAAATCTTCCTCCAAGGCGTGTCCATCGACCACCACGGCGGCAATGGCATCCACCTCAACAACTGCTTTGAAGATCCACGCATCAATGACTGCATCCTCACCTACAACAAGCTCGCGGGTCTCCAGATCACGGGCTGTCATGACATCGTGGTCAGTGGCAATCACTTTGAGGAAAACCAAGACGCCCTGCGCTGTGTCGATGCCTTCAATCTCTGCGCCACGGGCAATAATATCGACGACCATTTGCGCCACGGCATCGTCATCGAAAACACCTACGGCAGCGTTTGCTCTGGGAACATGATCGAGGAGTGCAATGGCACCGCCATCATCCTCGACCGTGATTGCTACGGCATCACGCTCAGTGCCAATGTCATCGCCCATCACCTCCAGGGCGGGATCGACCTGCGTGATGCCTGCGGCTGCGCTGTCAGTGCGAATACCTTTGTGCTCTGCCATGGTTTTGGCGTGCGGCTAGCTGCCGCCAGTGAGCGGGATAGCATCACGGGAAACACCTTCACCAACTCCTACATGGGTGGCGGTCAGCTGAAGCGCCCGCTGCGTGAGCACCAGAACCCGATGCAGATCGACGCCGGTGGCGGCGTGCTGCTAGAGGCTGCCACCGATGTCACCATCACAGGCAATACCTTTGCCGGGCTGGATACAGAGGCGGTCAAGGCCACTCCTGGCAGCAAAGGCCTCCTCATCGCGAACAATCTCCTGCGTGACTGCTGCAAAAAGCTCCCGCCCGGCAGCAAGCCGCTGAACCTCAGTGATGCAGCGGGCTCCATCATCAAAGACAACCTCGGCCAGGAGTGATCAAGCCGTAGCCACGTCTGCGGCACGCCGATTCCATGCCACTAGCTCCTCATAGCGTGCGCCACTGCCGCCGAAGAGGTCCAGCGCACTGCCCACCGTGCCATCCACACGGCCGCCGCTGAGTTCCTGGATGCGGCAGAGATCGGCCAGATGGCGGATGCCGCCCGCATAGGTCATCGGCACGGGAGAGTGCTCCCCGAGGTAGCTCACTAGCGCCTCGTCGATGCCTTCACACTTTCCCTCCACATCCACTGCATGGATCAGAAACTCCGCGCATTGCCCGCCTAGCCAGCGCAGCGACTCTGGCGTCACCTCCAGCGTGGTGAGTGTCTGCCAGCGATTCATGGCCACCGTCCAGCCGGTAGCAGTCGTCTTGCAGCTCAGATCGATCACCAGCCGCTCACGGCCCACTGCGCGGACCATTTCATCGAGGCGACTCGGCTCAAAAATGCCCTGTGAATCAAAAAGATAGCTCGTCACGATCACATGGCTGGCCCCGGCCTCCAGGTAAGACGCGGCATTCTCTGGCCGCATGCCGCCGCCTACTTGGAGCCCGCCGGGATACGCCTCCAGCGCAGCCTGCGCTGCTGCATCATTGCCTTTGCCCAGCAGGATCACATGCCCGCCACGTAGCCCATCTCGCTGATAGAGCTGCGCATACCACGCGGCATCACGGTCGCTCACGAAATTCGTCCGCAGCCCAGATCCATCATCCCGCAGGGAGGAGCCGACGATCTGCTTCACGCAGCCATCATGGAGATCAATGCAGGGTCGAAAAAGCGTCATGGAATAAAGTCGGAGAGCTGTCGTGGAGGTGATGAAACGGTCCCACCCTCCTACACCCAATCCTTATCTCATTTCAAGGCTCCACCGCAGGCGGTTGATCGATCTCCAGAGCCTATGCACCAAAATGATGCAATTGTACGGTTGGAAATGTGGACAGGATTAACAAGATTTTCAGGATTATGCAGGATTAACGGCATGTAACTTGATGGCGGCTTAACATCAGCAAGGGCAGAGCTTTGAAATTGCCGCGACCACACCGTGTTACCCAGGATAAATCCTGTATAGTCCTGTAATCTTGTAAATCCTGTCACCTGTTTGATCGGCCCCTGGTTCACTTCGCCATTTCACCCGTAAGCCTTGCCCGACCTCCCATGGATGATTCGGCGTTTGCCTTTCCGGTGATGCGTTAAAAAATTCACGTTTGGACTTGCCTAAAAGTGGCCGACACGTTAAAAAAGTAACGAAATGTCTGATTCAGCAAATCTTTCGCGGCGTGAGCGCCAGATCATGAATGTCCTGCACACGGAGGGCAGTGCGAGCGTCGCTACGGTGCAGGCGGGACTGCCAGACCCGCCTACGGATATGGCCGTGCGGCGCCTGATGCACATCCTGGAGGAAAAGGGCCATGTGAAGCGCCTAGGCAAAGAGGGGCGTGAGGTGATCTATGCGCCTGCGCAGTCCAGGGCCCGCGCGGGGCTGCATGCCCTGCGCAGTGTGTTGGACACCTTCTTCGGTGGCGCGGTGGATGAGGCGCTGGCGGCTCATCTCACGCGTAAGGATGCCGCTCTGACCTCTGAGCAGGCAAAGCGCATCCAGCAGCTCATCGACGACGCTAAGAAGCAAGGCCGGTAACCCATCACTCTCCTTTTCCATGCCTTCCGAATTCACCACAGAGATCACAGAGAGGCGCAGAGTTCTGAATTCTGAGGCTCTGTGTTCCTCTGTGACCTCTGGGGTGAACTAAAACAGCCTTTTCCATGTAAGCCATGACTCCGCTGCTCGAACTCCTCTCCCACTCGGCGCTGAAAGGTGCTGCGGTGCTCTTTGTCGCCCTCGTGGCGGGATTGCTGTTGCGAAAAACGGCGGCGGCACGGCGCTATGCCATTTGGATTACTGCGGTGGGTGTTTTGGCTGTGCTGCCGGTCGCGATGTCGCTGCTGCCAGCGTGGCGTGTGTTGCCCAAAAAGGTCGAAGAGCCTGCTTGGATGCAGATCGAAGCCCCGTTGCCTTTACCGACGATTCCGGCGCCCAACTTCACGCCGAGTCCGCAGGTGACTCCAGCACCTGTTTTGGCTCCGAAGCCGGTTTTCGTGGTCGAGGCGGCCCCTGTGGCCGAAAAGCCCCGTTTCAACTGGAATCAGCTCGTGGCTTACTTGCCGAATCTTTGGCTCACCGTTGCCGTTTTGCTCCTGCTGCGGCTGGGATGGAGTGCTTGGAGGCTGCGGCGTTTGCAGCAGGCTCTGCCTCTGGGCGAATGTACCGAGATCGCCGCTATCGCCCGCGAGGTCGGTCTGCGGCGTGTGCCGCGATTGCTGATTGGCGCGGCGGATGCAGTGCCGATGGTCTGGGGCGTGTGTAGGCCGCACCTGCTGCTGCCGCGTGGTTTTGAGCGATGGAGCCCTGAGATGCTCCGTGGTGTGCTACTGCATGAGCTGGCTCATTTGCGCCGGGGCGATCCGCTAGCGCTGTGGGCCGCACAGTGGATGAAGGCGCTGCATTGGTTCAATCCGCTCGCGTGGCTGACGCTGCGCCAGCTTCGTGCCGATCAAGAGCGTGCCTGTGATGACACTGCGCTGCGCCACGGCATCCGTGCCAGTGATTATGCGCAGTCCTTGCTCGATCTCAGCCGCCACAGCCGCACGGCACCGGGTTTGGCGCTGTGTGCCTTGACCATCACACGCCGCGCCGAGGTGGAGTCCCGTGTGAAATCTATCCTCGACCCGCAGCGCCACCGTGAGCCACTCACCCGCCGCTGGCTCATCGCTCTATGTGGTGTGGCGCTTCTGTTGCTGCTCCCGGTGGCCATGCTGCATGCCATCGAGGGAGCGAAGCTGCGTGGCCGCATCCTCGACCGTCATGGCAAAGTGCTCGCAGAGACCACCCAAGAAAAAATGCGCCACTACCCACTCGGAGCACTCACCGCGCATGTCACTGGGTATGTCGGCAGGACAAAGAATGATGACCTGACTCCCGTGGGCCGCTCTGACATCGAAAAATCTCAAGAAGAACTTCTGCGGCATGGCGACGATGTTCGCCTCACCTTGGATGCCCGCATTCAATCCATCGTGCTACAAGCCATGCAGGATGGTGATATCGAGCAAGGCTCCGCCGTCGTGCTCGATCCCCGAACAGGCGACATCCTCGCCGCAGTCTCGCTTCCTGTTTATGACAACAACCAATTCGTGCCATCCATCTCGACAGAGAATTGGGAAACACTCAGCAAGAACTCCGGGCACCCACTTTTCTTCCGCTCTCTGCGTGGGGAATACCCGCCCGCAGGAGCCTTCGGCGGTCTAACTGCTCTAGCGGGAGTTTTAGCAGGTCAAGAGGACGCCGTTCAAACCTGCAAAGGTTCAATGGTGATCAATGGGAGAATATTCCGCTGTTGGAAAAACGACGGCCACGGTGAGCTGAACTTAGCCGGAGCCATGGAGCACTCCTGCAACTGCTACTGGTATCAACTCGGCATCAATGTCGGAGGCCCCGGCTTGGAGCAAATGGCGAAATTCCTGGGCCTAGGGGAAAGCGCCAATCTGCCGATCCAAACCTCGGAAGGTTATTTTCCCACCACGGAGTCCATCAATCGCCGGGCTGCTGGCGGATGGCATATGGGTGACGTCGCGAATCTATCCGTCGGACAGGGTTCCATGCTCGTCACGCCGCTCCAAACAGCCGTGCTGGCTGCTACCCTAGCCAATGGCGGCAAGGTTCCCATTCCAAGATTGATCCAGCAGAACTCGCCCTCTGCATTCAGAACGGATTTGGCTCAACATGGCCTCACCGCCGAGCGCATAGCGCCGATCCGCGAAGCCATGCGCCAAGTCGTGAATGGTGACACCGCTACGGGGCGTGCCACACACAGCACTCGATTCCAAATCGCTGCCAAAACTGGCACCGCACAGTGGAAAATCGAAAAAGACCAAAACCTTGCCATCATGATGGGCTTCGCGCCTTTCGATAAGCCCACGCTAGCTTTTGCAGTCTTTTACGAAGGCCAACCGAAACAAAACCTGTCTGGCGGCACAAGCTGCGGCCCCATTGTGGAGCGCATCGTCGAAGAAACGCTCTCACTCCCCGCAGACGGTAGTGGCGAGGTGAAGCCAATCAAAGCAACGCCAGCCAAAACCGCTTCAAACGAAGCGCCCGACGCAGAGACCATTCGCTCAGCCATCAAAAAGATCGCTTCCGAAATGGGCGACGGCTTCACGGTGACAGAATTGAGTCCGAACCTCAACAGTCCCCGAGGTATCGAGATTCGCGGGGTCGCCTCAGGCATGATCCAGGCACTAGCCTTTCGCAACAAGGTCATATTCTTTGGAAAGCCACATCGCTTGGCCTGGACGCACCCAGTGCCAGAAACCATGCCGGATGGTCAGCGTGTGCGTTTTTACATCAAAGGCGAAACCCTGTCGGCTTTTGCTGAGAGCGAAAAGAAGAGAATCGAGAAATTGTATCGAAACCCCATTTCTGATATAGGGAAGCTCGGTTGGAGCCTACTCAGGATAAAATGGGATTTTCCAGATCCACCTGCGGAAGCGAAATATCATACAGCAGTCATCGAGGAAAAACGCCGCATCTACTCATTCACAACGACACGCGAAAAGTCGATCCAATGGCTCAAGGACTTTTTGAAAGAGAACCTGGAGCACGAGCCAAGCTGGCCAGGCCCCACCGGGCCATTCACCTTTGATTGCAGCGTGCAGGGCAACATCATCAACTGCACATCCAAAGACGGCATCTCAGCCACCGTTCGGATCAGCGTGCCGAGATCGGACAAAGCGGATATCCCTTTCTTCCGCTCCATCCCGAAGTACCGTCCGCCACCAGAAGGCCCGACAATCCCGAAAAACCTGCCAGAAGAGAAAAAGCCGAAGGATAACCGCATCGTGCAGGCAGCTCATTACGGCGAGTTGGCAACCTCACCGCAAGACGCGGTTTGGATCGTTAAGTCGCCCCCGAGCCTGATTGCGGTGCCGGATGACTTGAAACCCAATATGGAGGTCGCTTCGATTCCTAGAATGATGACACGGCAGACTTCCTTCTTCGGCTCGTTGTCCATTCCTCGACGTGTAGTCTCAGAGCTGCCACCGAAGCCGTACGGGGACGAAGATGAGCCGTTTGATGACCCACTCTCAAAATGGAAGCGACTGCAAAACATGTATCGCGCTCTGTACTGATTCTACAGGTCCCTGGAATGGCCACTGACCTCCCTCCTGCCGCCCTCTCCCCTTCACCACCATGACGCCCACGCTCGATCTCCTCGCACACACAGCGCTCAAAGGCTCCGCCGTGCTGCTCGCCACGCTGCTCATCGGTTTCGCCCTGCACCGCGCCGCCGCCGCACGGCGCTATGCACTGTGGATCACCGCTGTGAGCACACTGGCCCTTTTGCCACTCGCCATCCTCTCGCTGCCCGCGTGGCGAGTACTGCCGAAAGACTCCCCGCAGCCACGCTGGCAGCAAAACACCATCGAAGAGCCAATCGCCGACTCATCTCCCGCCGAACCCGTTTTCAAGCTCACTCCGATCAAGCCGCCGGTATTCGAAAAAGCGCCGACGCAGCCTGCAATCAACACCACAGTCCTTTCAGCTGCTCCAGCGCCATTCGATTGGAAAAAGCTCATCGCTTACCTGCCGCAGCTTTGGCTCACGATCTGCGTTTTGCTGCTCCTACGCCTCGCCGGGGCCGCTTTCAGCCTGTGGCGACTCCAACGGCGTTTGCAGACTATTCATTGCCCACAAGTCAGCGCCATCGCACGCGAACTCGGCCTCAAACGAACCCCGCAAGTGCTCCTCGGCACCGCAGAGAGCGTACCGATGGTCTGGGGTGTGCTGCACCCGCGTCTGCTGCTGCCCGCTGGATTCCAAAACTGGAGCACCGAGCGCCTGCGCGGCGTGCTGCTGCATGAGCTAGAGCATCTCCGGCGGCGCGATCCACTCGCTCTGTGGCTCGCGCAATGGGTGAAGGCCCTCCACTGGTTCAATCCCCTCGCCTGGCTCACCCTGAGCCAGCTCCGCGCCGACCAGGAGCGTGCCTGCGACGACGCGGTGCTACGCCGGGGCATCCGCGCCAGCGATTACGCACAGTCCTTGCTGGATCTCAGCCACCACAGCCGCCTTGCACCCGGCTTAGCTCTCTGTGCACTCACTATCACCCGATGCGCCCCCGTGGAGAACCGGGTCAAAGCCATCCTCGACACCCATCGCTCACGCGAACCCCTCACCGCCCGCTGGCTTCTCGCAGTAGCTCTGCTCGCACTGCTCTTCCTGCTCCCGGTGGCCATGCTGCACGCCATCGAGGGAGCCAAGCTGCGTGGCCGCATCCTCGACCGTCATGGCAAAGTGCTCGCAGAGACGACGCAGGAAAAAGTGCGGAACTATCCGCTCAAAGCGCTCGCCGCGCAGGTGCTAGGCTACACCGGCAAAACGAAATGGAACGACCCAACTCCCATAGGCTGCACGGGCCTGGAAAAGCAATATGACGCCGATTTGAATGCTGGAAAAGACATTACCCTCAGCCTCGATGCCCGTCTGCAAGCGATCACCACACGCGCGATGCTCGACAGTGGCTACAACCGTGGAGCCGCCGTCGTGCTCGATCCTCGCACCGGCGAGATTTTGGCGATGGTTTCGCTTCCGAACTATGATCCGAATGATTTCATTCCAGGTATCAGCCATTCTGACTGGGAAATAATAAATGAAGACAAAGACAATCCGCTCCTCAATCGCGGTGTTTCTCGATTTGCGCCTGGTTCAATCTACAAACCGTTCACTGGACTAGCAGGGATCGCTGCGGGTGTCGGAGACCAGAAGTTCACCTGCAATGGCTCGGTGAAGTATGGTTCCTCGGAAATGCAGTGCTGGATCAAAAGGCAAAGCGGCGGCGGCCATGGCGAGCTGAATTTAGCGGATGCTTTGACGACGAGCTGTAGCTGCTTCTTCTACCAATACGGCAATGCCGCAGGCATCGACCAGATCGAGAAAATGGGCAAAAAGATCGGCTTGGGTAGTCGTTACGGCATTTGTGAAGGTGAAAGCGACGGAATACTCCCCACTCCGGCCTGGATGAAGGAATACCGACCCAACGAAAAGTGGTCGGAAGGCTACACGGCGAACACCGCTATCGGACAGGGCATGGTTTTGGTCACACCACTGCAAATGGCTGTCTTGGCCGCCACGATTGCGAACGGCGGCAGGGTGCCGGAGCCGAGTTTGCAGCCGAAAAACGGCAAAAACACTTGGAGGGCCGATTTGACTGCCGAGGGGCTGCCTGAGGTCCAAATCGAGCAACTTCGTGCAGGCATGCGCCAAGTCGTTCACAGTGAAAAAGGCACCGGAAAGGCCGCCCAGAGCGACAAAGCCATCATCGCTGGGAAAACCGGCACCGCGCAGAATTGGCGACGCATCGACGGCAAAAACGTCGAGGACAACCACACTTGGTTCATCGGCTTCGCCCCGTATGACAAGCCAACGCTGGCCTTCGCCATCCTGAAAAACGGTGGCAAAAGCGGCGGCGCCGACTGCGCCCCCATCGCCAAGATCATCGTCGAAGAAGCGCTGGTACTGCCTGCGGATGGGAGTGGGGAGGTGAAAGCATTGGAGAAGAAAGCATTGGAAAAGAAGACCGCGAAAATCGTGGGGCCTATTCAAAATATGGATGAGGAGGCGATCAAGGCTGAGCTGAAGCAAGCTGCGGAGCGCATGAGCGAAGGCTTTTCTCTCAGCAAGCTTCATGCGAGTTCGCTCAATCATTGGGTTGAGATCGAGGGAGAGGCATCTGGGATGATCCAGGCTTTGGCATTTCGTGATAAGGTCATTCAAATAGGTCAGCGGCATGATCTGGATTGGACCTTTCCAGTGCCAGAAACGCTGGCGGATGGGCAGCGTGTCCGGTTCACGATCCGGGGAGAGCCCAAGTGGATTCTACTACAGCGTGTGCTAATACAAGCTTCTCTAGAAAAGCCCCAATCCAATGCCGCCTCTTCACCTCCCTGGTGGAGTTTGTTCAAGAATTCGGCCAAGCTGGCAAAGCTGCCACTGGAGGCTGTCCTTCCAACGGAAGGGATGAGTCGCCGCATTTTTTTATCGAATGAAGTTGAGATCAGCTTCAGTGCACCACGTGACGTGATGGTGGCGTGGTTGGCGGAGTCTCTGGGGCAGGCTGCTGAATATGCTTCCGGGTGGCCGCTTGCTCCAGTTGCCTTTGAGTGGGGAGGCATGATCAAAACCTGCCATGTGCGCTGTGTCTGCAAAGACGGCAAATGGGCCAGTGTGTGGCTCACTGCCAAGATCGATGAGTTGTTCAGATTCGAGCGGATTTTTTACCTTCCTCATCCTTACCCAACCAGCCCCAGAGCACCTGAAGGCCCCACCATCCCAAAAAACCTGCCAGAGGAGAGGAAGCCATTGAATGACCGCTTGGCGCTGAATCTGCCGAAGAGTGCATTGCCGGAAATGCTTTTGGAATTCGAGAGTCCGTCATCGACTCAACGACCTGAAGTGATCAAACCAAGTCAGTCGTTCTTTGATAACCAAACTCTGTTTTACCGTGTGGTGGAGGACGATCCGCTACCACCAAAAGACGACGATGATGCGATCGCGATGCGTCAACGTATCCTTCGCGGAGATCGCTCGCTGATCGTGAAGTGAGTGGAGGCGGGGCTTTACTCTAGGTGGTGTTTGAAAATCGCCCCCAGGTAACGAAAGAGGCACCGGCAAAGTAGCCATCTCGCTCCGCGAGATGAGCTGTACGTGTGGCAGACTCAGCGGTTTACGATCTCCGCGCATCGTGGATGATGGCGAAAGCCTTCCGCTCATCTCGACGGAGCGAGATGGCTACTTTGCTTCGCATGATCTTTGCTGGCAGGTTTTAAAGCGCTACTCGAGCAGTCCCGTGTCGGTGAGCCATTCGGTGAGGCGCTGGGGCCAGCGGGAGGCGGCGGTGGGCTTGGCGTCGGGTTTGTAGCCGAAGCCGTGACCGGCATTGGAGTAGAGGTGGAGCTCGGCGGGGACTTTGGCGGCTTTGTATTTGAGGTAAAGGGTGGCCATGCCTTCGGATATGTCTGGGCGGTCGTTGTATCCGGCGGCGATGAAGAGCGGGGGCATGTCTTTGGCTGCGGAAAAGAGGCCGGAGGTGCCTGGATAGATGAGTGCCTGGAAGTCTGGGCGGCTGGAGTGCTGCTCGATGGTGTCTGCGGCGTCTATTTGGCCGGGATCGCTTTTCATGGCGGCAAAGGCGGCGAGCTCGCCCCCGGCGGAGAAGCCGAGGATGCCGATGCGGTCTGTCCGCAGGTGCCACTCGGTAGCGCGGGCTCGGACGGTGCGGATGGCGCGGCGTGCATCTGCCATGGCGTGCTCCTGGATGGTGTAGGTGCTGCCGGGCTCACGGGCGAGGCGGTATTTCAGCACAAAGGCAGCGATGCCGTGGTCGCGGAACCACTCGGCGAGGGCGTAGCCTTCATGGCCGAGGCAGAGCTTCGAGTGGCCACCGCCTGGGCAGATGATGACGGCGGTGCCGGTGCTTTTTTCTGCTGTGGGGACGTAGGGCGTGAGGGTGGGGCGGTGGACGTTGCAGATGTTGGTGCCTTCGACTTTTTCGGGCTCGGTGCTGCGGGACTCAGAGCCGGGAGCGGCCTGTGGCCAGAGGGGCAGGGCAGGGGGGAGGTCTTTCGGCAGCTCGGCGGCGAAAGCGGCACTGGCAGTGAGTAGGGTAACAAAAAGGATGGAGGAGGCTTTCATGTGGGGAGGTGGATCGAGTCGTCCGCTGGCTGAGATGGACTTTTCACGGCATGAATGCAATGCGCATCGTGCTGGTGGAGTGCGTCTGGCCGTGGAGGTGACGATTCGGGCACTTTTTCCCTTCTGTCTGACACATTTTTTTAGTGGGCTTGCGGCGTTTTACCGGGTATAAAGCTGCCGTTGCGGTCCCTAAAACCCATTTCCCGTTCCGTGCACGCCTGCCACGCCGCATGAGCCGATCCATCACATCCCTACGTTTTCCTGGTGAGAGCACCTGGGAAATCTGGCGCTGCAATCGCGCCGGTGTGCTGGAGCTGTGCCCTGGGGCCGATGGGGCAGAAAAAGTGACGCTGCATGGCATCCAGGCGTTGTGTGTGGATAGCAGCCCTTTCTGGCAGGCGGCGGGTGAGGCGGGGATTTCTGCGGCGGCAGCGGGGGCGGCGGATGTGGCACTGCTGCGCTGGGAGGGTGTGGGTGTGAGTGATGCCGATGGATCATGCCAATCTGCACTCTGGATGGTGGCAGAGCAGCCGCACCGTGCGCTGATGGGATCAGCAGCCATTTCTGCGGACATGACGGAGCATGAGAGTCTCTCAGCGAAGGCGGAGCAGTATGACATCAGTGCACGCATGCTGCCGCTGCCCCATGATGGTGTGGCGCTGTGGCGTGAGCTGGGCCGCACGGTGGCTGCTTTTACCCGTGCGGGTGGCCTGCTACATGTGACGGTGCTGTCCGCGCCGCATCTGGATGTGGAGGCGGTGGATGAGCTGCGCTGCGTGATGCTGGCGCTGGATGCACAGGAGTTCCTGGACCGGATGACGGAGGTGCGGGTGTGGATGAACTGTGATGAAACTTTCACTCAGGAGCTGGCACAGGCCCTGGGGGCGCAGGAGGTGCGGGCAGAGCCACGTCCGGCTCCGAGCATGCCGCAGAAGCTGGCCGCACTGGTGCCCATGGAGGTGGCGCAGCAGCGCAAGGAGCAGCGGCAGCGGCTGCGGATGGTGCAGATCGCCACGGCGGTGGCTGCGGTGTTTGTGATCTTTTTTTCCGCCTGGGCGGCGCTGCTCTTCCGCCGTGAGGCGCGGCTGAATGCGGGTGAGGCCGAGCTGCGCACCATCGCCCCCCAAGTCTTGGCCGTATCCGAGGCGCAGAATGCCTGGCAGGCACTGGAACCGGCGGTGAACCCGGATTTTTACCCGATGGAGGTCTATCACCAGGTGCTCAGCGTCATCAAGCCGAACGGCCTGCGGCTCAATAGCTTCGACATCGAAGAAGCGACGGTGAAGCTCACGGGCGTGGTTTCTGACAACACGGCGTTCTTTGAGTTCCGCGATGCTTTGACGAGCAATCTTGCGCTGGCCCGCTTCGAGTGGGTGGGGAAGGCCGACCAGAATCTGAGCTTTGACATGACAGGGACACTCACCACGGGAGGTGCGCAGTAAGATGAAGCCGAGTGAAAAACGCCTCATCATGCTGCTGCTGGTCTTGGTGGCCCTTTTCGCCACGGGATTCACCACCATGCGCATGCTGGCCTGGCAGCGCGGGCTGGAGAAGCGCGAGCGCTCCCAGACCATGCGCCGTGAGGAGACGCAGCAGCTCCTAGCAGAGGCCCCCATGTGGGAACAGAAGCTCCAGTGGCTGCGCAAGGTGCAGCCGCCGATGAAAAACGTGAACACGGCCAACAGCGAGCTCGATTTGCTGCTCAACGAGTCCCTGCGCAAACACGGTCTGCAAACCGATGTGCGCGAGTTCGTGGAGGATGTGAAGTCGGACCATTTTCATCAAGTCGGCGTCACCGTGCGTGTGAATTCGGAGATCAAGCCCCTACTCAACTGGATGCATGAGCTGCTGGCACCGGATTCCTTTTACTTCATCTCGAAATTCACTCTCACTCCGATGCCGGAGGACAATGCCAAGGTCAGCGCTGAGCTGCACGTCACCCGGCTTTATGCCCCAGCGGATAAAAGCACCGTGGAGGCCGCTGCGAGTCCTACCCCGACCACCAGACCATGACCCAGTATCGCTTCATTTCTCTGCTGCTACTCATCCTCGGCCATCAACCGGCGGTGCATGCTGCTGGAGTGGCTGAAGGTGGCACCGCGCAGCCGTGGGCCACGCCGTTCGAGCCACCGCGTAAGTATGGCATGGATCGCTACGCCGCTGGCTGGGAGCGGAATCCCTTTCGCCATCCCGGCTGCGCCGAAAGTCGCTGCTCCAGTGGAGTCCATCTTCAAAGACCTAGCGGTCAAATCTGCTTATGGGCCCAAAAATAGCCCCACTTTCTCCATCGTGAACACCCGCACGCACGAGCGGTTCCCCCTTTCGATGGAGAAGCCCAAAGATGGCTTTGAGGTGAAGAGCTTTAAACTCGGAGAAAGCCGCAAAGACATCACCGTGGAAGTGCAAAAAGGCAGCGAAACAGCCACGCTCACCTACGCTGCGGACTATGTCTCCCCTGCGGCGGGAGGAGCTGCGCCACAGCAGGGCATCAATGGCCGTCCACCCATCCCCGGCGGCGTCATCCCCAGGCCCGGAATGACCACGGGCATGACCACCACCGCCACCATGCCACGAGGCATGGTGACTCCTGCGACACAGAATCAGGCGACGATGAACAACACCAATCGCGCAATGCCGAACTCTCCCGTCGTCGTCGGTGGCGGTGGAGCTGGTATCGGCAGCGTCGCGGGGAATGCGACTGCAGCAGCGACAGATACGACACCGCGTCGCCGCACACTCATCCCATCGAATGCTACGGTAGCAGCTGGCGGCAATCCTACCATCCAGCTCGGCACAGGAGCAGGCACCACACCCGGCACCAGTGCCCCAAGCGGCACACCTGGTGCTCCAAACGTTTCCCCGCCCATCGTGCGGCCACCGCCCTCCATTTACCTCGATGGCAACAGCCAAGGCCAAGTCACTCAGTAACGAAAAAACACGCGAGAGCACGCCCCACCCTCCACGCCATGCACATTCACTTACAGCGCCTCCTCGTGATCAGCCTCATGGCGCACGGATTCGCCGCCGCGCAGGCCCCCACAGCGCCCACGCAGCAGCCCAGCACACCTCCGAAAGGCATCCAGCGGCCTAATTTGCCGAATATCCCGCGTCCTACGCTGCCACCAGGCTTTCAGCGTCCAGGGGCCGCAGGTGCTCCCGGTGCCGCCCCTGGCCAGATACGGCCTGGAGCCGCTTTTCCGCCCACAGGTCCCACAAATGTCCCTGGAGCCGTCCCCTCCGCAGTGGGCACTGCCACGCCCGCAGGTGCTAGCAATCCCAGCGCCCCAAAAAACGGCCCAACCACGCCCCCGAAGGCCTCCAGTGGCGAAAACGGGCCCAATATGGTCGATTTTGATGCCGCCTCGATTGATGAGGTGCTGGCTGAATACAGCCGTGTCTCCAAGCGCCGCGTGCTAAATGACCGCGGCATGGAAAACGCCACCGTCACCATCAAGGCTACCGGTGAATTCACGGATATCGAATACATCGACGTCATCGAAAAAGGCCTCCTCATGCATGGATACGCCTTGGTGCCGAGTGGAGATAGTTTGTACAAGCTCGTCGCCGCAGAGACCGGCTCCTCACCAGGAGCCCAGAACCTGCCCATGATCCTGCGCAGTGAGGAATTGCCAAAAACCGACCAAGTCGTCATGCATGTGGCGCAGTTGCAATACGTCAGCTCCGAAGATGCCGCCACCACGCTGCAAAACGCCATCGCACCGCATCCCTATGGCAAAATCGTCGCGGTACCGAATGCTCGCTCCCTGGTCATCACGGAGGCCTCACAGACCATCCGTGCCTATCTGGAGCTACTGAAGCAGATCGACCTCCCGCCCAGCCTCACGGAGCAAAAAACCATCAAACTAGAGCGCACCGACCCCGAGGAAGTCGCGAAGATGCTCGAAAGCCTGCTCGATCTCGATAACAAAGGCGGAAGCAGTAGCAGCAGTGGCAGCAGCCCACGCCCCGCCACGCCCACAGCACCGCGTGCACCTGCCATTCCAGGCATCCCCCAGCAGGCTGGTGGCCAGCCTGCCCAGCAGCCCGCTTCTGCCGTGGTCAGTGCCAGCGGTGGCGGCATGACGGCCGAGGGCCCACAGCCCATGATCATGCCCATGCCACGCACCAGCAGCCTGCTGGTCATCGCCCGTCCGCATGACATCCTGCGGATCGAGAAGCTGGTGCAAGAGATCGATGCAGAGGCCCGCTCCGCCCGCTTTGTCTCTCGCAGGCTCAATTACATCGACCTCACCACCTTTCTCCAGCTCGCCGAAAAAGCGCTGATGCGCTGGGATAAAAACGCCCAAGGCAGTAGCAGCAGCGCCCTAGGCACCACCACCGGCAGCAATAGCTCCAGCACCAACAACACCAATAGCAACTTTGGCAGCAATTTCGGCAACAGTGGTTTTGGCAACAGCGGCTTCGGCGGTAGCAGCTTCGGTGGTGGACTCGGAGGAGGCGGCTTCGGTGGCGGTGGGATGGGCGGCGGATTAAGCGGTGGTGGTGCGAAGCTCGATGTCACCACCAAAGCCAGCAGCGTGCTCATCGGTCGCACCCTCGTCCTGATCGACCCCGGCAGCAGCAAATTCTTCGCCAGCGGCCCCCCCGAGCAGCTTCAGATGCTCGAAGACCTCGCCGATGAGCTGGATGTGAGACCGCGGCAGATAATGCTGTCCGCAGTCATTGGAGAATTTAGTTTGAGTGATGATTTCAGCTTCGGTCTCGATTGGCTCAATTCACTACAAGGAATCGGCAACGAAAGTGGGCGCAAGGCTGGTGGTGCCATCAGCACCCAAGGGACTTTCTTCGACCCGAGCACGCTCGCTAATCCTGCTAGTTTCGTAGGCAGTGCCGCGGCCTCGTTGGGTGGTTTGTCCGCCTACGGCCACGTCGCTCGGAATCTGCATGTCTTCATGAATACGGTCGAAGGCACTGGGCGCTTCAAAGCACTGCAAAAACCGATTTTGACCACCTTGAATCATCAGAAGGCTCAGATTTACGTCGGGGAGCAGATACCCATCGCTGGCAATAGCTTTACCAATGGCGGCGTGGGCGGTTTCACCACTTCGACACAGTTTATTCCAATTCGCATTCAGCTCGACATTACGCCGCACATTTACAACGACCGGGAAGTGATGCTGGAGTTCAACCAGCAGAATAACTCCCAAGGTGATAAAGTCACCGTAAGCCCAGGCGTGAGTGTCCCAGGCATTCGGGAGCAAGGCATGAGTAATAGCTTAATAGTGCCGGATCGCACTGTCGCCATGTTGGGCGGGCTTATCTCTGAAGATAACCGGAATGACTCCTCAGGCGTGCCTTTCCTCGTCCGCCTACCGCTCATCAAATACTTGTTTGGCAGAACGCAGAACAAGAAGAACCGTAAGGAGATCATGATTTTCGTGCAGCCTGCTATCTTGGACGATGGAGCTAGGCAGATCGAAGAACAACGGCGCTTGCTCAATGAAAGCCCCGTGATCGAAGATGTGATGCGGTTATCCAATCAACCAGTGACCACCCCCAATCCAAGCACCAAGGCTGATTTTGAGCTGCCGAAGAAAGCTTCATATCCCGAATTCGAGGCTCAACCCATCGAGAAAAAAGGCTTACTCGATAAGTTCAAAGGCCTCTTCCATCTTCCAAATCAGAAGCCCTGATTTGGCCTTTTTGGGAGTTCTTTGAGTGCTGGATCAGGCGACTTCGTCCCCTAGACGGCGATCTGGCACCAGATAGCCCTGCACATAATCACGCACGGCTTCCTCCAGTGGGGTGATCGCGGTGGTGAAGCCACTTTCACGCAGCTTCGCGATGTCGGCGCAGGTGTAGTATTGGTATTTCCCACGCAGATGCTCAGGCATGTCGATGAAGTCGATCACGGGTTGCTTGCCCAGTGCGGTGAAGATGGCTGTGGTCAGTTCGATCCAGGTATGAGCCTCGCCAGAGCCGAGATTGAAGAGCCCATTGGCGTCTTTTTGCTCCGCTAGGTGTAGGGTCATCCGAATAGCGTCTTTGACATACAGAAAGTCACGCTTCTGCTCACCATGCTGGTAATCAGGGCGGTGGGATTTGAAGAGCTGCACCTTCCCCGTGGCGAGGATCTGGCCGCAGGCTTTGTGCACGAGGCTGCGCATGTCTGCCTTATGGTCCTCATTCGGCCCATAGACGTTGAAGTACTTCATCCCGACGACTTTCGAGAGCCAGCCCTGGCGCTGCGCATGCAGATCAAAGAAGTGCTTTGAGTAGCCATACATGTTCAGCGGGCGCAGCTTATGGATGTCTGGATCGCGGTCTTCCATGCCGTGGGCACCATCACCGTAAGTAGCTGCGGAGGAGGCATAGACGAAGCGGCTGTCCTTGGCCAGAGCCCACAGGCAGAGCTGCTTGGTGAACTCGAAGTTATTGCGCATGAGGTGGTCTGCATCACGCTCTGTTGTGGCAGAGTTCGCCCCGAGGTGGAGGATCACATCAAAGCGACCGAGCTTCTCCGGTGCTGCCGTCACCGCTTGGAGCAAATCATTGCCGTCGATGTAGTCCGCGTAACGCAGTGGCACCAGATTCTTCCATTTTTCATCCGTGCTGAGTCGGTCACAGATGACGATATTCTCGCAGCCACGACGATTCAGCTCCCAAACGAGAGCGCTGCCGATGAATCCGGCTCCGCCGGTGACGAGGATACGACTGTCGGTGTATTTCATGAGTGTCCGCGTCCGATAAGGGCGGGATAAGCAGGATTCAAGCCGCAGCTAATCCGGCCATATTCGCTTCCGCGATCTCTTGCGGCGCTGGGATAGCGATTTGCTCACGCCACAGGGCTGGGTGCAGGAAAATATTGCGCACATCACTGTTCCACGGGCCTGCACAGCCGACGATGGCCTCCAGCATGGTCGGCTGGGGACAATGAATGGCGGGATAGAGGAACTGCTGGCCTGCGATGTGCAGACGGGGAAGCATCGCCTTCCCATGTAGCTCCACTTCCCACGCGATGAGCATGGGCTCCTCATCGGTGAAAGCAGCGAGACCACCCTCTGGCTCAAGGGCACCGAGTACACCGGTCTGGTGCAGGGCATCCCAGATCTCTTGCGTATCGAGCTCCAAACGGATGGCGAAGCCGGAGGTGCGCCCTTGGCTGGAGTTCACGGCATCGCGGGCGATCAGGCCAAAAATGAGCTGCTCAGGGCATTCCGAAGGAACAATATCGACCTGGAACTGAAAACGAGCTGGAAAGTCCGGCACGATGAGGTGGCCGAGGCTTTGCAGCGTAAATCCAGCAAAGAGGCTGTCAGAAGGAGTGGAGCAGGTGGATTGGTCCATGATTTTGATAATTTGGGTATTAATCACGATAATTCTACCATAATTTACACATTTTATAAAAAATATCGTCAAATTACAAATATTTGAGACTATTTATAAATTTTGAGCTGTTCTTTTTAAAGGAGGGTCTTTCCCAGTCTGCGTCCCATGCTGGCGGCCTGCCTTGGCAGCGAATCCTCCCATTTTAAGGATGGAGGGCTGGTAAAGCCCTCGCTGGTGGCATTGCCATGTCAAAAGCGGGTCTTTCCAGGGATGTACACGCCACTTCTATTGACGTAGGAGGCCATTTTCGCTAAAAGAGAGACTGTGCCCGCTGCTCCCGCATCGTCCTCACCCCTGACCAAGCCTTCCGCCGCCGCTCCATTGCCCGCTGCGGAGGACTTCCGTGAGCAATACCTGCGAGCCTTTCACCACATGGTCCTCTCTCGCGTCCTGGAGGAGAAACTGGGCTCTCTCTACCGCGGTGGACGTATTTTGGGCGGCGTGTATCTCGGACGCGGACAGGAGGCCTTTTCCGCAGCGCAGGGGGTGCAGCTCAAAATCGGGCGTGATGTATTCGGCCCACTGATCCGTGACCAGGCTGGCCGTATGGCTTTTGGCGAGCCACTGATCGATACCGTGAGGACCTATCTCGGTGCCGCCACAGGCCCCATGCGTGGCCGCGACGGCAATATCCACCGCGGACGCCCGCAGGAAGGCTACATGGCGATGATCAGCCATCTGGGTAGCCTGCTGGCAGTGGTCGCAGGCGCTTTATTCGCACGGCGGCAGCTCGGGACGCTGGGTGACACCATCGGCGCGACGAGTATCGGCGATGGAGGCACCTCGACGGGTGCCTTTCATGAAGGCATCAATCTGGCTGCCGTAGAGAAGCTGCCACTCCTCGTCAGCATCGCGAACAATCAATTCGCCTACTCCACACCCACCACACGGCAATACGCCTGCGAAAACCTCGTCGATCGAGCTGCCGGCTACGGCGTGCATGGCGAGGCGGTCGATGGCACGGATCTAGCGGCATGCCTCACGGCCTTCCGCAGTGCTGCGCAGCGTGCGCGGGCAGGGCAGGGGCCGCAGATCATCGTCGGCAAGCTCCTGCGCCTCTCCGGGCACGGCGAGCACGATGACGCCAGCTACATCCCCAATACTCTCCGCCATCAGCATGAAGGCCGCGATTGCCTGGATGTCGCCCGCGAGCACGCCATCGCGCAGGGCTGGCTCAGTGCGGATGAATTTCTCGATCAGCTCAATGAGGCACGCCGCCTCGTCGATCAAACCATCTCCAAAGTGTCCAAAGAACCCCTCCCTGATCCCTTCAAAGAAAACTGGCAGGCCCTCAGCAGCGCCGATCTCGTGGAGGGTGGCGCAGCATGAGCAGCAAAGGCAGCATCACCTATCTCGAAGCCATCCGCGAGGCTCAATACGAAGCCCTGCGTGCTCATCCCTCCGTCTTTCTCTACGGACAGGACATCGACACCTTCGGCGGAGCCTTCAAAGCGACCAAAAACCTCGGCAAAGAATTCCCAGGCCGTGTTTTTGACAGTCCCATCAGTGAAGATGCCATGATCGGCCTCGCCATCGGAGCCGCCATCGAAGGGGCGCGGCCCATCGTCGAGATGCAGTTCGCGGACTTCTCCAGCATCGGCTTCAATCAGATCGTGAACCAAGCCGCCACGCTCTACTGGCGCACGCAGACGCCTTGCCCCATCACCGTGCGTCTGCCCAGTGGCGGCACACCCGGCAGCGGCCCCTTTCACAGCCAGAGCATGGAGGCACTCTATGCGCACTATCCCGGTCTGGTCATCGTCACGCCCGCCACCGTGGAGGACGCCTACTGGATG
Source organism: Verrucomicrobiaceae bacterium (assembly GCA_016713035.1). Taxonomy (NCBI): domain Bacteria; kingdom Pseudomonadati; phylum Verrucomicrobiota; class Verrucomicrobiia; order Verrucomicrobiales; family Verrucomicrobiaceae; species Verrucomicrobiaceae bacterium. The sequence continues at coordinate 1,295,684 of JADJPW010000001.1, read as the reverse complement.
CTGCTGGAAAGCATCACGCTCAATGACCCCGTCATCTACTGCGAGCATAAATTCCTCTACTACCACCTGAAAGCCGATGAGATCGGCGACCGCGTGGCTCCTATCGGGAAAGCTCGCGTCGCACGGCCTGGTCGCCACGCCACTGTCGTCACTTACAGCGCCATGGTGCATGAGGCCCTGCGTGCTGCCGATGAGCTCCAGCTCGACGGTTATCAGATCGAAGTCGTCGATCTGCGCAGCGCCCAAGCCCGGGCACCGCCCCCTGCCCCCCCCCCCCCCCCCCCCCCCCCCCCCCCCGCGGGGGCCCCCCCCCCCGCGCCCCCCCGCCCAACAGCAAAGACACGCCCATCCTTATCACCAATCCCATCTGGACACCGACACCATCCTAGCCTCCGTCGCCCGCAGCCCGGGCGACTGCATGCTCGGTGGCTCGCCTCCCGCCTTTCCCCCCCCCCCCCTCCGCTCCACCACCCCACCTCCCCCGCGCCATCTGCGCCAAAGTGTGCTCACCTGAAAGGAAGTCAGTATGATAACAAACAGTGGCGAAAGTCCTACGATCTTGATGAGGAACCAAGCAAATGCCACGATTGAAAAAGCGCCAAAGACCACGGATAACCATCGCCATCGGCAAAAAATCAGGATTTCAAAGAAGCCTCCCCTCCAGGTGCCCGGGCAAATTCAGCGCATCCCCCCGAGGCGCGGGCAGCATCCAAGAGCAATGATCCCCGCATGGGCAACAGCAAAAAAAGCAGTCCCCAACGCACATGCCTGAATGGCATCCCGAACAGCCTCGCCATGGCTGCACATCCCTTCTCCCCCTTACTGCTCTCGCGAAAGAAAACATCACCGCCAGAATTTCATCGCTAGAAGATGGCCCAGTTCATGTAGCAAAAGAACCCCAATGACGAGTGCCCCGTTCGCAATCCATCCCGTGCCAGCACTCGATCCACTCAGAAAGAGCCATAGCACGAATGCCGCCAGCGTGCCCAAAAGGATCAGCGACTTTTTGCTGCCACTTTTCTCTACTTCGGCTCCACGGAGCTTCGCATCCAGCATCTCGTATGCCTGCTTGAACGGCGCTCCTTTCCTCATCAAGATCGCAGGGCGGCAGCCCCCCCAAGGAGAAATAAAGGGGAGCCGGGAGCTTCAGAGCATCCTGCGAGCTCGCAGCAGTTCAAATCGGGTGAATGAGGCTCTGACATAGCTTTCAAAGAGTCAGCCTGAAGGAGATTCTAAAGGGGCCATCTATCAAATCCTTTTCATCAGCCATGATGCCAAAATGATGGTTGCCAAAATGGATCAGAATGACTCGCTTTCCCTCGACTCGTGCTGGTTTTCCCATTGCCACTAAGCGCTGCGCGGCCTAATTCCATATTCGACCGTCGTCCTTTGGATTTCGTCATTTCTTCACATGCCCACCATCCCCATCCTCATGCCCCAGCTCGGCGAATCCATCGCCGAGGCCACCATTGTGCGCATTTTGGCGGAGCCGGGCACCAGCGTGGACTCCTCCGGCGGACTCTTTGAGGTGGAGACGAACAAGGCCACCATGACCGTCCCCGCCCCATGCGCAGGGCGAGTCACCCAGATCATCGCCCAGGTACAGACCAGCTACGCAGTCGGGGCCACGCTCGCCGCCTTCGAGATCAGTGAAGAAGAGGCTCAAAACCTGGGCTTCAGCGAGGCTCCGAAGCCCCCACCCTCCGCCACACGCAGCGCCGACAGAGTGGCCGACGTCGTCGAAAATCTGCACTTCCAGATTCACGAAGAAGACGTCATCGGCAGTGGCAAACAGCCCACCGTCGAGCCCATCGTCGCTGGTGGCCTGCCTGTGCCAGCTGGAGCCACGGGTGCCAGCTACATCTCACCGCGCATGCGGGCTCGCATGCATGAGCTCGGGCTCAATGCCTCAGACCTCGCCGGCATACCTGGCACAGGCTCTGGTGGCCGCGTCACCGTCGAAGACTTCGAGTCCTTCCTGCGCAATCTGGAGCAGCATAAGCTCACCCCCGCATCGCCCATGCGCATCGCCGTCGCGGACAGCATGCGCCGTAGCTGGACACGCCCGCTCGCCACCGTCGGCAGCCCGGTCATGCTCGATGCCATGCTCGCCCATCGCAAAAAGACCGATCCGAAGCCCGGCCCCGCTCTCTACGTCATCCGTGCCCTCGCCCTCGCCCTCGCAGAAAACACCGCCATCGCCGGGCGGCTCATCGGCAACCGCATCGTCCATCCGCAGGCCATTGACATCGGATTCGCCGTGGAAGTCGATGACGGCGTCATGGTCCCCACGCTCCGAGAGGTCGAAAAAACACCGCTCGTCAAACTCGTGCCTGTTTATAACAAACTCGTCGAGCAAGCCCGCGCCCGCCGCCTCCCCAGCGACATCAATCGCCCCGGCATCGCCACGGTGACGAATTTCGGCACCTTCGGCATCGTCTGGGCCACACCCATTCCTCTCCCGGAGCAGAATCTCGTCCTCGGCCTCGGCGCAGGTAGCAAAGTCCCGCACTGGAGCGATGAGGTGAATCAATTCATCCCTGTCACCGAAGCCGAGCTCACCCTCAGTTTTGACCACCGTGTCCTCGATGGCGGCGGTGCCGGGCGTCTCCTCAAACGCGTCGCTGAGCTGCTCCAAAAGCCCGAAGCCCTCTGACCCTCGACCTCCACGACCATCATCGTATGCCTGCTGACCTCCGCACCGAAATCCTCCGCCTCAAAAAAGAGCGCAACGCCGTCATCCTCGCCCACAACTACCAGGACAAGGCCATCCAGGAAATCGCCGACTTCGTGGGCGACTCACTCGGTCTCGCCTACAAAGCCAAAGACACCGCCGCAGACGTCATCGCCTTCTGTGGCGTGCATTTCATGGCCGAAACAGCCAAAATCGTCAACCCGAGCAAAACCGTCATTTTACCTGACCGTGATGCAGGCTGCTCCCTGGAGCAGAGCTGCCCAGGACCGCAGCTCGAAGCCTTCCTGAAGGCCAACGCCGCCAAAAACTACTACGTCATCGCCTACATCAACTGCAGCGGTCATGTGAAAGCCCTCAGCGACTGCATCTGCACCAGTGGCAACGCAGTCAAAATCGTCCAGGCCGCACCGCAGGATCGGCCCATCCTCTTCGTCCCAGATCAAAATCTTGGCTCCTGGGTCATGGAGCAGACCGGACGCAAAATGGACCTCTGGAAGGGCTCCTGCTATGTCCATGTCGAATTCACTCGTGACAGCATCCAGGCCATCAAAGACCAGCACCCGGATGCCAAAGTCGTCGCTCACCCTGAATGTACCTACGCCGTGCGCATCCTCGCCGATGAAGTGTGCAGCACCGAAAAAATGGTCCACTACTGCCGAAGCAGCCCTGCTAGCACCTTCATCATCGTCACCGAGAGTGGCATGCTGCACCGCTTAGAGCGTGAAGTGCCAGAAAAGACCTTCATCCCTGGTCCCACCGGCCACTGCGCCTGCGCTGACTGCCGTTACATGAAGCTCAACACCCTCCAAAAGCTCCACGACGCCCTCCGCGACCTCTCCCCCACCGTCGAAATGCCCGAGGAGCTCCGATCCCGCGCTGAAAAGCCGATTCTGCGGATGCTTGAGTTGAGCAAATCCTAAACCGCCTTTCCAGGTTACAGGTTTTCTCCCTTCTGCACACTCATCGCAGGCGGCTATCAAACTCAGCCATGGTAAAAAATGCTGTGGAGGGTTTCTTTGAGGTTGGGGGCTCGCTGTGGAAACATTTCTGCTTCCGGCACGTCATGCTCCTGGCATTCTTTGATCTCTATGACCACACGTCGCACTTTCATTACCTCGACGGCCATGACGGCTGCGACGCATGCATTCGCTGCCTCGGGGGAAGGGGAGATCAAGATCGCACTGATCGGCTGCGGGGGACGCGGCACGGGGGCCTGCTCACAGGCACTGAGTGCGGGCTCGACGATCAAGCTGGTGGCGCTGGTCGATCCGCTGGAGGGTAAGGCGCAGACTGCGCTGGATATTCTGAAGGGAAAACATGAGGGACAGGTCGATGTGCCGCAGGATCAGGTCTTCACGCAGTTCGAGGATTACGCGAAGGCGTATGCGCTGGCGGATGTGGTGCTGATCACGACCCCACCGGGGCCGCGCCCGTTCCTCTTTGAGCAGGCGGTGAAGGCTGGGAAGCATGTGTTCATGGAGAAACCCGTGGCGGTGGATGCGAAAGGGGCGCGGCGTGTGATCGCAGCTGCTCAGGAGGCGAAAAAGAGAAGCCTAAACGTCTGTGTGGGCTTCCAGCGCCGCTATCAGCCGAGCTATCAGGATATGGTCCAGCGTCTTCAAGGCGGTGAGATCGGTGAGCTGGTGTATGGTCGCGTGTATTGGAATGGCACCTCGCGTCCAGGACTGACGCGGGAGGCGGGTGAGAGCGAGCTGCATTACCAGATTCGGAATTGGTATTTCTTTACCTGGATGAGTGGGGATCACATCCTAGAGCAGCATTGTCATAATCTCGATGTGGCGAACTGGGTGCTCGATGGGAAGATGCCGCTGCGTGCGACAGGGCAGGGGGGACGGCAGGAGCGGCGTGGGCGGGAGAATGGGACGATCTTTGATCACCACACGGTGGAGTTTGAGTATGAGAGTGGCTTTCGCCTGCTGAGTCAGTGCTGTCAGATCGGTGGGAAGTGTCAGCGGCAGGTCAGTGAGCACTTTCATGGCGTGAAGGGGCGTGCGGACCTGGGGGATGGCGGACGCTTCCTGATCCATGGTCAGCCACCTGGGGGGAAGCGTGTGCGGAATAAGGAAATCGGTCACCAGCTTGAGCACGACGCCTTTTTTGAAAACATCCGCACGGGCAAGGTGCGCAATGATGCAGAGTACGCTGCACACTCGACGCTGATGGGCATCATGGGCCGCATGGCCACCTACACGGGCCAAGTCATCACCTGGGAGCAGGTGATGAACTCACAGGAAAACCTAGTGCCAGATAACCTCACCTGGGCGACAGAGCCGCCTGTGAAACCAGATGCGGACGGTTGGTATCCTGTGGCAAAACCAGGGACGACGATGCCTGTGTGAGCAGGAGATAGAGCGCTTTGATTCACCAAGAACCGCGAACAAAACTCCATGCATAACAAATGGTACACTTCCGTCACTCGCTACCAATGGCTGGTGCTCCTCGTGGCATCGCTGGGCTGGGTCTTTGATGCTTTTGAAGGACAGATCTATAACCTGACGCGTGCGGACATGCTGCCTGATCTACTGAAGGTGCCAGCAGATGATCCACAGGTGAAGGTGTGGGGAGAGCGTTTCCTGGGCATTTTCCTCCTGGGGGGGACTTTTGGAGGCCTGCTCTTTAGCTCACTGGCGGATAAGTGGGGGCGTAATCCGGTCATGGCGCTGACGATTTTGTTTTACTCGGTTTTCTCCGGGATCACAGCCTACGCGGAGGCGATCTGGCAGGTCGGGCTGCTTCGGTTCCTCGTCGCGATGGGTGTGGGTGGTGAGTGGGCTGTGGGTGCCGCACTGGTAGCGGAAGTTTTTCCGAAGGAGGCCCGCGAGCGTGCCGGTGGCATCTTTCACGCGACGAGTGTGGCTGGTCTGTGGCTGGCCGCTGCCGCTGGGCTCTGGGTCGGGGCGCAATGGCGCACGGCTTACCTACTCGGTGTGTTGCCCGCGCTGCTCGTGCTGTGGGTGCGCTTGAGCATCAAGGAGCCAGAGAGCTGGAAGGCTGCCCGTGCGGTGAAAGCAGGACAAATGGGGAGTTTTACGGAGCTGCTGGGATCGCCGCGCTGGCGCTCACGGGCGGTTTTCGGGGCCTTGCTGGCCATGGTGGGCCTAGCGACGTTTTGGGGAGTGGTAGTGGCTGGGCAGGACATCGCTGCGGATTATCTGAAGCGTGCCGGTGATCCTGACTGGGCGAGTAAGTCCAAAATCGCCTTTGGGTTCATCCAAACAGCGGGGGCAGGGGCTGGGATGTTGGCCTTTGGGCCACTGAGTGCTCGCTGGGGCTGCAAGCGCACCTTTTAGTCATGCATCTGGCGGCACTGGTGATGACGCCAGTGGTCTGCTGGCTGCCATCGTATGTGGGTAGTTATGGGCTGCTGCTGGTGCTACTGCCAGTGTTTGGCTTTTTCGCCCAGGGTATCCATGCAGGCTATGCCGCGTATTTCCCGGCCCTTTTTCCCACGCATCTGCGTGCGACGGGCTCTGGTTTTTGCTTCAATACGGGGAGGCTGCTAGCCGCACCCGTGCTGATCTGGCTCTCGGCCTGGATGAAATCCACGCTGGATCTGCGGGTAGCGATTACCTGCCTGGGGGCCTTTTTCTTGCTAGGGTTGCTGTTTTTAGCCTTTTTGCCAGAAACGCAGGGTGAAGAGCTGCCGGAGTAAACCGCGTCGCGGGGCAAAAAAAGAGGCAGGCAGCGTTTCCGCTGCCTGCCGTGTCAAAAAGCCAATTTTAGGCTCCACCAGGGCCTGGACGCCCAGAATCACGAGGACCGTGTTTGGGGTGATTTTGGCCGCTTTGTGGCCCTTTGGGGCCTTTGGGCGGCATCGGACGATGTGGCTGGCCGTCTGGCCCGCCCATCGCATGTGGAGGCTGCATGCCACGAGGGCCAAAACGCGGGGCAGGGGGGCCAAAGGGACCGGGGCGGCCCCTCATCATCGGTGGACGACCTGCAAAGGGGCGACGTGGTCCGCCGCGATGATGTCCGAAACGCTGCGCATGGCCACCCCGCCGACCTCCGCGATGCATGAAGCCCTGGCGTGGGCCTGAAGAGCGCATATCTGGGCCGTCACCGCGATGGTGGCGGAGTTCATCATGGCGTTGTGGGCCATTCTGCGGGGGCTGAGGGCCGCGCGGGCCGTTTTGCGGGTGCATCTGGCCATCACGCGGGCCTTGATGACGGCCGTGGTCGCCATCGCGGCGTGCATCTGGGCGATGTTCTTCGCGTGGGCTCTGATGATGATCGCGATCACCATCGCGGCGTGCTTCTGGGCGATGTTCTTCACGTGGGCTTTGATGACGGTTGTGCTCGCCTTCAGGTCGGGCATTTGGCTGAGGGTGCGGCGATTCGCTTCCACAGCGTGGTTGCGGTGCTGGCGCTGGACGGGCTTCCTCACGGCGAGTCTCAGGTGCTGGAGGGGGAGCTCGGCGTGGCTCGGCTGTTGGGCGTCCGCGTTCGGCTCCTTCTTGACGAGGAGGTTGGGGGGCTTCAGGCGGGCGTGGGGCATCCTGTGCGCCTAGTGTGGCTAGGCTGAGGGCACAGAGGCCCGGCAATAGGAGATGCAGAGTGAGCGGCTTTGTTCTCATGGTTCTGATGGAGGATGGTGATGGATATGGAGGCCGTGGACAGGCGCTTCGATTCATCAAACGCTTAGAAGGCTCTTTGGTTGTGCTTTAGCTGCACTTTTCCTGCGATGAGGGAAGGATGAGAGGTTGCGCAAATGGTGAATGGCTCCAGAATTTACGCCGCCTCCCACCCTATTTTTATTTCCCCTATCTACATGAGTTCCAAAAAGAAAACAGCCGTCGTTACCGGTGCAGCCGGATTCCTGGGTTCCCATCTCTCCGACCGCTTACTTGGTGAAGGCTACCGTGTGGTAGGCATCGATAATTTATTGACCGGAAATACGCGTAATATCGACCATTTGGCGGGCAATCCAGACTTTCACTTCATCAAGCATGACGTGACGAATTTCATCTATCTGCCTGGAGATGTGCATCTGGTCTTCCATTTTGCCTCGCCAGCCAGCCCGATCGATTACCTGAAACTGCCGATCCAGACTCTCAAAGTGGGCTCTCTCGGCACGCATAATACGCTGGGCTTGGCGAAGGAAAAAGGAGCGACCTTTTTGATCGCGAGTACTTCTGAGACGTATGGTGACCCGCTGGAGCATCCGCAGAAGGAGACTTATTGGGGGAATGTGAACCCGATCGGCCCACGCGGCGTGTATGATGAAGCGAAACGCTTTGCTGAGGCAATGACGATGGGCTACCACCGCGCTCATCACATGGACACGAAGATTGTGCGAATTTTCAATACCTATGGACCGCGCATGCGCCTCGATGACGGACGCGTCGTGCCAGCCTTCATCGGGCAGGCACTGGAAGGGCGGCCCTTGACCGTATTCGGGGATGGTAGCCAGACACGCAGCTTTTGTTACGTCTCAGACCTCATCGACGGCATCTACCGCCTCTCGCAGAGTAAATACCACGAGCCTGTGAATATAGGAAATCCGGCGGAAATGACCATCCGGCAGTTCGGCGAGGCGATTTTGCGCATCACAGGCAGCAATCAGCCCATCGTAGAAAAGCCACTCCCCCAGGATGATCCGAAAGTGCGCCAACCGGACATCACCCTCGCTCGGAAGCTGCTCGGATGGGAGCCAAAAGTGTCATTTGAGGAGGGAATCACAAAAACGGTGGACTACTTCCGTGATTTTTTGCGAATCAAGTCTTGATGAGCATCATGCTTTGCTGATAAAACAAATTTAATCCTTTCTTAAATCCCGAAAATGAAACGTCACCTCGCAAGCGCCCTCCTTACGTTCTCCTTGATCGCATCGGCCATCCCAGCCGCAGCTCAGGCTCCTGCCACGTCCCCACAGGTCAAAGTTGATCTCAAGCGTGTGGTCGTCGGTGAGCAGGGGACGCCAGACTTCTCTGCCGGAAACGTCAACATGAAGCGCTGGCGTCCGAAAAAGTGGATCGAAGTCGATGTGGAATTCGACATCAAGGTTCCGCAAGACGCGGGTGGTCGGAATGGCAGCTACAGCGGCCTTCAAATGAATCTGTATCTCGTCTTCAATGCCCGCACGAAGGACAATAAATATGAAGCCGCCAAAAGCACCCTAACGCTCACCAATGTCCCGGCCGGCGAAACTTGCCACGCTCTGGCCTACATCGCTCCCGCTGACCTCCGTTCCATTTTGCAGAAAGATAATTTCACCTCCGCAGACATTAGCGGCTGGGGCGTGGAATTCATCGCCGATGGCAAAACCATCGCGGGTGACGGCAATCCGAAACCCTCCTCTGGGAATATCTGGTGGGAAAAAACCGACAACTTCGCCTTCCGCAGCGATGTGATCAAAGCGAAATCCGAGACTCCTTTTGGCATCCTTTTTGGTGATTACGACGTGCAGGCAAAAACGAAGTAAAATTACCCGAATCCCATCGTCGCCCTTCTATTGGCGTCCTTTCACCCGCCTCCTCCTAGCCTACCCTCTTTCCATCTTCAGCATGGCAGACTCCAAAAGCATCGCAGTCATCAACTTAGGCTCCCAGCGCGTCAGCGGGGCCGTCTTCGGCAGGACCGGCGGCGGAGACCTAATCCTCAAGCGTCAGGACATAGTCGATATGGACGGCGACCCTAGTGTCGATGTCAGTCGTATGCCACAGCTCCGCATCGCCGTGCAGGAGCTTGTCGCGAAACTGAAGATTAAAGGGCAAACATCCTGGTATACCGTGGCGGGACACACCGTCTTCACTCGCTTTGTGAAGCTGCCTCCCGTCGCGGCCGATAAAGTCGGTCAAATCGTCGAATTTGAGGCCAAACAGAATGTGCCTTTCCCCATCGACGAGGTCACTTGGGATTACGAATTCATCAGCGAACCCGGCTCTATCGAAACGGAAGTCGTGCTCGTCGCCATGAAGACTGATGCGCTCAATGAAATCCATGAGCAAGTCGTCGATAGTGGCGTGAAGCCCGTCGGGGTCGATCTGGCGCCTGCCGCCCTCTACAATGCCTTCCGCTACAACTACCCTGATGCCGATGAGCCCGTGCTCATCATCGACCTCGGAGCACGCTCCACCAACCTGATCTTTGCCGAAGAAGGCCGCTTCTTCACTCGCAACCTCCTCGTAGGTGGGGCTGCTGTCACCAACGCGATCGCCAAGGAATTCGGTGTCTCCTTTCATGAGGCCGAGTCCCAGAAATGCTCTCAGGGCTTTGTCGCCCTCGGTGGAGCAGTCGAGGACCATCCAGACGAGGCGATCAACGCCATGTCCAAGGTCATGCGCAACTCCATGACTCGCCTGCACAGCGAAGTGATGCGCACCATCAACTACTACAAAGCCCAACAGGGCGGATCAGCTCCCCGCCGTGTACTCCTCGCAGGTGGTGGTGCCGCAGCCGGATACGTAAACGAATTCTTCGCTGAGAAGCTCAAGCTACCCGTAGAGATCTTTGACAGCTTGCGTGGCGTCCAAATTGATCGCGGAACCAACGAAGCAGCCGCCCGCGCCGCCTCCGCGAGCATGGGTGAGCTAGTCGGACTCGCCTTGCGCTCAGGTGGAGGCTGTCCATGCGAGCTCGATCTCGTCCCTGATGCCATCGCCACAGCCCGTGATGCCTCACGCCGTGCTCCCGCGCTCATTGTTGCTGGTCTTTGCCTTTTCGGAGCCCTCGGAGCTGGGATTTTCTGGAATCAAAAAGCTACGGAAGCCGTCGAGGCACGTCAGCAAAAGCTCAATTCAGAGGCTGGCGGTCTCATCCAGATCGGTCTGCAAATCCAGGCCCTGGATGCCAAGCAAGCCGAACTCGTGCAGCGTGGTGGTCAGCTCCAGTCCCTCGTCAATGAGCGCTCCTGGTGGGTTCGTCTCCTCAATGATCTCAATCAGTCTTTCTCCAACGATGTGCTATGGCTCACCGTCATCGAGCCATTGAAGGACGGGAAACCCCTCACACAGCCACTCTGGGGTGGTTCCGAAGAAGAATCCAGCTCCGGTAGCGCAGCCTCCGAAACGAAAAGCAAATCCAAAGGCGCTGCTCCAACTGAACCGAAGTATGAACTGCGTATCCGCGGCCTCTATCGCATGAATAGCGAGGGCGATCAGCAGGTCGTTACCGATTATGCAGCCAAAATCGCCAAATTAGAGCACTTCGGCGTCACGGACTTCAATACGAACAAGGACGCCTATCTCGTAAAACTCGAAACCAGCGCTGCGGAAAACCTCTTCGCCTACCCCTTCGAGATCAAACTGCCTCTCAAAAATCATCCCCAATTTAAATAAGCCCTCGCATGGACTGGATTCGTGAAAATAAGACTCTCGCCAGTATCCTCGGCGTCATCATCGCTGGAGTACTCGGCCTCGGCTACATGCTTTACAACGCGTGGGATGCCTACGTCGTGAAAAAGGATGAATACATCGCTCTAGGTGCCCGTGTCGCCAGCATCAAAGGCATGGCTTTGGCACCTACCCCAGAAAATCTTCAGCAGAAGCAAGCTGCCGTCGATGAATATGGAGCCAAAGTAAATCAGCTCAGCACGGCCCTCCTTTTCCTCCAGCCCACCCCCGCTCCCATCACGGATGCGGACTTTCAGAAAAAATTGCTCGAGCGCATCAAGAAAATCAAAGAGATGGCCGATGCTCTCAAAGTCCGCCTTCCGCCCGATTTTGGCTTTGGTTTTAGTGAATACCTCGGCTCCCTGCCCAAATCAGATGCGATCGCCACGGAGCTTTCCGGCTATTTGGATGGCGTGGAAGCCATCGTAAAGCTCGCCATTGCCTCGAAAGTCGTTTCCATTGATCTCTTGGACCGCACCAAGCTCCCATCCGAAAACGAAGGGGCTCCAGCTCCTGCCGCTGGCAAAAAAAGCGCCTCGAAAGCCGCTCCCAAGGCTGCTGTCGCAGCCTCTCGCGCCATCTCTGAGAAAAACACCGTCTCCATTGTTGCCACACTTGATCAGGCAGCACTCCAGACTTTCATGAGTCGGCTGGCCAATCCCGCAGATATGAAAAGTGAGTCGGATCCTGCCAAATCACACTTCACCAGCATCCGACTCTTACGTGTTGAGAACCAAGCTCGCGTCGGTCCGCCCCGATCTGCTGCCAATCGTATCGCTCCCGCGCAACCAGAGGCAGCTGCAACGCCAGAAGCCGCACCAGCTCCATCAAGCGATAAAGATAAAAAGACGGAACCAACTGGCCCCGTCGCTATCGTGCCACCAGCCCCCGCGCAGCCAGATTCGATGCCCGTCATCGGCCAGGAAAAACTCAAACTGCAATTGGAGATCGACCTGGTAAAATTCCTTTCACCTCAGACGGCTTCCACAGGAAACGCAGCACGTCCATAAGGCCATTCTTCGACCCTTTTCCCTAACCAACCCAGCCTCCTCACATCCACCGGATATGCAGAAAAGTTCAGGCAACTACGAAAAAGTCCTCCTCATCATCGCGGCCCTCGCCGCGCTAGGAACCGCTGGGTACCTGGTGATGGCCTCCCAAAGCTTTGAAGAGGGACTCGTTCTCCCAACCGCCGTACCAAAGAACAATCTCAATCCGCCGGACACGCAAAGCATCGCCAAATCCATCGAAACCATTAGCAAGCGCTACGCTTGGGTGTCCCCCAACATCAACGGCAAAGCAGTTTCCTTGAACAAGTCCATTCTCCTCGTGAGCAACGGCAACCAGATTTTTGACCTCATGGTCGAAAAGCCGCTGTTCCGCTCACCCATGACCAATAAATTCATCCTTGGTGACAAAACAAAAGATCCTGCAGAAGAAACCCTGCCAAACATCTATTCCCCAAATATTGGTGACTTAGATGCAGATGATGATGGCTTTAGCAATCTAGAGGAATTCAACGGCGGCACCAATCCCCGCGATGATAAATCCCTTCCTCCTTACACCAATAAACTCTTCCTCAAGCAACGCATCGCCAACGATTACATTCTCATGCTCAACAGCGGAGAAGACAGTGGCACGTTCCAAATCCGTCGCATCAAACCAGAGCCCGCACGTAGCATTTTCACCACCGTCGGCACGGAATTTGGTTTCGACAAAGGAGTCAATCGCTTCGTGATCCTCTCTTTCACCAAGCAGAAAGTCAAACATGCGACTCTGGGTGAAATCGATGCCTATGTGGTCAAAGTGCGCGACAACGCTACTCAAGCCGAAGTTGAGCTCGTTCAAAGAATCGAAAAAAACCTCGCAGAATACGAGGCTCAATTCGAATTCCGTTGGAAACAGATCGACATCATTGCTGGCGTCAAAAAAGGCAAAACCTTCCAGCTCCCCCGCGTAGGCGAAACCTACTACGTTCGCGAAATCGAAGAGAATAAAGCCGTCATCAGTCCTGTGGACAAAGGTGGGCAACCGACCACGAAAACTTTCGAAATTATTCAAAACTGATCCCAACATTTTCTGCCACAAAGGTAAAAAAAACTCGCCAAATCCCCCTAACATCTGTTAATAACCTTTTTTGTCCCTAAAATGCCTGAAAACCACTCTATGACCCGCAAGATCAGCCTGGTATCCCGAATCTCCCTCGCCTGCTTAACCGCTTTTGCACCGCAACTGGCTATGGCCGGTGACGGCTCGAGTGTTTCTGGTTTAGCTGGCCGTGAAATCATGCGCCGCTACGCACGCATCGAAGACGCGAAAGCTGCCATCGCCCGTGGCGATAGCCTCTTCCTGGAAGGTGACTATGAGGGAGCTCTTGCCTCTTATAAAGCAGCACTCTCCGCCATCCCGGATGCGCCATACACCCAAGAGTGGCTCGAATATGCCCGTCTGAAGTACGCAGACTGCGCCGTCGTAGTCGCCAAGGAGCGTGCCAAAAACGGACGTTACGAAGAAGCTCGCCAACTTCTCAATGAAGCACTGGGCTACTTCCCTAATCATAAGGGTGCCAGACTCCTCCTCAAAGAGCTAGACGATCCAGATCGCTGGCCGCCTGCACTCACCTCACAGCACGTCGAAAACGTCGGCAAAGTCGAAAAAGGTCTCCTTCTTGGTCACAGCGCTGTCGAAATTGGCAATTACGATCAAGGCATCGCCAACTTCCAGGACGTTCTTCGTGTGGATCCTTACAACTCAGCTGCCCGCCGTGGCATGGAAAACGCTGAGCGCAAACGCATGCAGTATTTCAAGACTGCCTACGACCACCAGCGTGCCAAGCTCCTCGCTCAGGTCGATGAAATGTGGGAAGATAAAGTCCCTTCGGCGCTGCCTCAGCAACAGGTGGCCACCACCACGAACCGCAGTCAAAGCGGTTACCTCACGGAGAAAATGGACAAAATCATTTTCCCCACCGTGCAGTTTCAAAATGCCACGGTCGATGAAGCTATTGAATACTTACGTCTCAAGAGTAAAGACCTCGACGTTTTTGAGACCGATACAACACGCAAAGGTGTCAATATCATCATCCGCACAGGCGAAACTCCCGGCGGAGCTTCAATCAGTCTCGATCTGCGCAACGTCCCAATGTCTGAGGCTCTTCGTTACATCTGCGACCTTGCTCAGATGAAGTATAAAGTGGAAGCCTATGCCGTGGTTGTTGTTCCTCTTTCAGATAACAACACAGAAATGTTCAACCGCACCTACCGTGTGCCGCCAGATTTCCTCAATGCCGGTGCTGCTGGCGGCGGTGCCGCTGCTCCAGTTGCTGCCGCAGATCCATTTGCCGCACCCGGTGGTGCTGCGGGTGGTTCTGGCCTAGCCGCGAAACCCACTGCGAAAGATGTTCTTTCAGCCCAGGGTATCACCTTCCCAGATGGCGCATCAGCCTCCTATACCGCTTCTACTTCAACCTTAGTCGTTCGCAACACCCAGCCCAACCTAGACCTCATCGAATCCTACGTTGAAGAGCTGAACAAACAAGGACCTAAACAGGTGGTGATAACTTCCAAGTTTGTCGAAGTTACACAAAAAAATACTGAGGAGTTGGGCTTTGATTGGATTTTGGGAGGAGTAGGAATGAACGGTAATAACGTTTTTGCAGGAGGTGGCTCTTCAGGAAATGGCGTCCCTCTTAGTAGTGCAAATTTTCCATTTGGAAATTCCGCAACAATTCCTCCGATTTCAATAACTCAGTCAGGTAACACATCCGAAGTTTTCCCAGCCCAAAACGTCGCTTCGGTATTAGGGGGGCCAGTTCCTTTAGGAGTGCCGCCAACAAGTCCAGGAGGCGGCGGCTTGATGACAGCGGGATTACGATCAGGTGGCTATGCTTTAAATAACAACAGCATAGACAACCTTCTCTCTACAGGGACAGCATTGGGGACAACGTCGGTAGCGCCTGGTTTGTTATCTGTTGCAGGTGTTTTTAGTGATCCACAGTTTCAAATGGTGATGAGGGGTCTCAGTCAGAAAAAAGGTGTAGACTTGATGAGTGCCCCAAGTGTCACAACAAAAGGTGGAACAAGAGCTACAATGGAAGTTACTCGCGAATTTATTTATCCTACCGAATTTGACCCGCCACAACTGCCTCAGGGTAATAGTTCCGGTGGGGGGGGGTTGCTTGGTGGTGGTGGAACGACTTTGATTGCCACACCTACTACGCCAACAGCATTTGAAATGCGTGGAACCGGGGTAAAGTTAGAAGCAGAGCCAACGGTGGGCCCGGATGGCAACGCAATCGAACTTAACTTATCTCCGGAGGTAGTGGAATTTGATGGGTTTATAAACTACGGCTCACCTATCTATTCGCCATCAAGTTTCGCGTATTTGCGAGTTGAGATCCCGGTTACGACAACCGAATTTAATTATGGAACAGCATACGTTCCTCTATCCCAACCTGAGCGTTTGATTACTCCAAACGTAATCAATCAGCCAATTTTTTCAGTTCGCAAAGTCACAACTGGAGTGACTGTCTGGGATGGGCAAACTGTAGCGCTGGGAGGATTAATACGCGAAGATGTTCAAGATGTGGAAGATAAGCTGCCAATCCTTGGAGACTTACCATTTGTCGGAAGACTATTTCGATCTGAGTCCGAGCAGCATTACAAAAGAAATTTGATGATTTTTGTTACTGCAAACCTTATCGATCCCTCAGGGCAACGAATTAAGCCACAAACCCAATCCACAGCGCCCGCTGTTGGAGCATCACTACTGCTTCCCTCCGTATCTCCCCCTTGATTTGAAGAGGCAAGGAGTGCGTTTTTAAATTAGTCCTGGCACTGTGAACTGTGCCGACCAATGAGAAAAACTGCTGTGTTCTCCTGTGTTGACACGGCGGTGGGATGTTTATTTGGGGGCGGTAACTGAATTTGCCGCCCGGTGTGCTCGATGGCTGCATATACACCGGTATGGTTTTCGCCCTTATCCCCCTCTTTCACAGTCTTTGCACACGGAGGTTCTCTTCGGCTCTACGAGGCAGCTCTTTTTTCTTGGTTCTTGGGGCAAAAGACTGGGATTGGAAAGGGCGAAGTATCTGGGTAGAACAGAGAGGTGAAAGACACCGATTTCTATCAGCAGGTGCTGGGCCTGAGCAAGTCCTGGCTGGTTCGTGAAGTGCAGCTGGAGCTAGCTTTGAAGCGAGTGACGGTCTTCATCGAGTGTGAAGACGGAGTTAAACCTGGATAATGCAATAGAGTAGCTGGAGTGAAGCGAAGGGGTGTTACTACGAGGATTGACGCGTGTGGCAGAATCACCGTGATGGTGAATCTACCGATTGAATACTCCGACAAGCCTGTGACGCCCTTTGGCGGCATGGCGTTGATGAAGCGTTTTGTGGATCAGACTGGTATCCGCGAACATCTGGCCACCTTGGATCTGCCTCAAGGCGGGTCGAATCGAGCGTATGATCCGGTGCAGATCATCGAAAGCTTTTGGCTCAGCATCTGGACGGGAGCCAGTCGCTACATCCACTGCGATTGGTTGCGCCAGGATCAAACGCTCGCAGCCATTTTTGGCTATGAGAGCCTGCCGAGCCAAAGCACCTACAGCCGATTCTTCGGCAAGTTCTCTCAGGCACGCAACACGGTGGTGTTCCCAGCATTACAGAAGTGGTTCTTTGCGCAAATCAACGTGGGAGCAGTGACGGTGGACTTCGACAGCACGGTCATCACGCGCGATGGCAGCCAGGAAGGCGCTGCCAAGGGCTGCAACCCCAACCGCAAAGGGGCGCAACTCGCACCATCCGCTCATGGCCTTCATCAGCCAGACACGCATGGTAGCCAACGCATGGCTGCGCCCGGGCAACACGGCAGCGTGCTCCAATTGCGTCGAGTTCATGCGCGAGACTTTCGATGAGGCGCTCGCGGGAGTGAAGGTGGGCCTCGTGCGTGGCGACAGCGGTTTTTATACTGACGAAATCCTGAGCGCGTTGGAAGAGCGCAGCCTCACACTACATCATCGCCGCGCGGGCCTACTCCAACATCAAGAACGAGGTCCACGGCATGAAGGACTGGGTGGAAATCTGCCCCGGCATCGCAGTCAAAGAGTGGCGGCATCAGTCAGCCGATCCGAAGACCAAGGCGCGTCGGCACATTGTGGTGCGTAAGCAGATCAGTCGCCGTTCACAGGCCGGAGGCAAGTTGCTCTTCGACGACCTGCCCGACTACCGCTTTAGCCTGTATGTGACCAATCTCGACCTGCCGCTCGATCAGATATGGTACATCTACAACACTCCGGGCCGACTGCGAGAACAGGATCAAAGAGTTGCAGCAAGACTTCGGCCTCGACGCGTTCTGCCTGCAGGAGTTGACTCGGTCGCCGCCTCACGGCTCCCTCGCCCTGCGGGCTGCACTGCGTGCAGTCTGTCTCGCTGCCCGCCGGGCAGCTCGGCTTTGGGCCACGGAGGCCTCGTTCCGCTTCATCATGGTAGCCTATAATCTGATGAGTCTGTTCCGGCGTTTTGGACTCAATAGTCACAATCAAGCCACCTTGGCGACGCTGCGATCCTATTACTTTGCAATAGGCGGTTGGGTCAGACAACACGCTCGAAAGCGAGTGCTCAAGCTCTCACTGCCTGGCAAAAAACGTCCCTGGATGGACGCTATCTTCCGCCAAATCGAGGCTCGCCCACCGCCGTTCGCTTACTCAATTGCATAATCCGGGTTCAAACACCTGGCTGTCGTGCACGCTGGCGGGCGTGGTGGTGGAGTTCAGGATGATCTTGGTTTTCAAGTCGGCCTTCACATGGTTCTTCCAGCCGTAGTGCGACTCGTTGTTCTTCTTCGTCCAGCGTGCTTCGCTGTCTTTCTGGCGGCCCACGGCGGGGTTCTCGTCGAACTCTTCAGGGCGTTCGCCCTGCCTGATGCGCTGGTTCGCCTCGCGGCTGTTGCGCTGGCGTGGGGCTTCCGTGAAGCTGGCGTCCACGATGCTGCCTTCTCGCGCGACGATGCCTTTGCTTTCGAGCATCTGGCCGAAGGTGTCGAAGAGTTTGCGACCGCCTTCGCGACCGTCCTCTTCGATGCGTTGCTTGAAGTCCCAGAGTGTTTTGGCGTCGTCGCTGAGGCCGTGGAACTTCTGTAGCACAAGGACTTTGAACATCAGCACCGGGTCGAACGGGGGCTTGCCGCCCTTGGTCCAGTCGCGGGTGGCGTAGCCAGTGAGATCTTCGAGCAGCGGGCGGAAACTTTCCCAAGAGATAACGTCGCGCAGCTTGAGGATGCCGAGGTTTTGGCGGCGACGGCCTGCTCATGTTCAATGGCGGAGAACAGTCCGCCGCCTCGTTCTGTCTTGCGGTAGCGCTTCATGGCCCCTTTTATGGCCTATGTTTGCTCTCGATCAATGAATTGCCTGGGGAAAGGAAGTTTCAAGAGGTGCTCTTCAGGTTTGCAGACATAAAGACTGGAAGTCGTCTGTTATACCTCAAAATCCAAGGTCAAAGAAAAACGTCGCGCACAGCTTGAGCTGATGCACGAAATAAAAGCCAATGCGCTCAAGTCGAGTCCACTTAGAGGATCCGTTCGCAGCAAGCGAAAGCGTTGCGCTCTCGGCCACGCCTTCCGTTCCGAGATTACTCGTCCAATTTCCACGGTTTTGGTGCGTAAGCCCTTTTCAATGTGCAGGGCTTACGCATGAAATAAGCAAGTGGTTGTGGAAAGTAAGGTCGTGAAGAAACCGCTGTACAAATTACCATAACCACTGATGAGAATATGGATGGAACACACTCCCACCTCCTCATTGTCCCCCACCACGCAAGCCTTCGAGCAGCCAGACATCCTGCGGCTACGGCAACTCTTCGCCAGCCTGCCCGATCCACGAGTCATCGGTCGCGTGCTGCATCCACTGCCCGAGGTGCTGCTCGTCGCCCTTTGCGCCATGCTCAGTGACTGCGAGGACTTCACCGACATGGGGCACTTCGCCCGCTCCCAGCTTCAGTGGTTGCGTCAGTTCACCCCGCTGCGCCACGGCCCACCCTCTCATGACGTGTTCCGCAACGTCTTCCTCGCCCTGCAACCCGAGCTTCTGCTCGAAATCATGGAACTGTGGGTCGGCGGACTCGATGGCAAACACGTCGCCATCGACGGCAAAGTCAGCCGTGGAGCCAAGGACACCGTCACAGGAAAAAGCACCCTGCACATCCTGCGCGCCTGGGTCAGCGAAGCCTCCTTGAGCGTCGGCCACGAAGTCTGCGCCGAGAATAGCAATGAGATCGAAGTCCTGCCACGGTTACTCGCCCGGCTCCAACTCCACGGAGCCACCGTGACCATCGACGCTATGGGCGGCCACCCCGACATCGCCAAGCAAATCTAAGAGCGCGGAGCCGACTATATCCTCGCCCTCAAAGCCAATGAAAAAGATGCGCACCAAGCCGTCGTCGCCCATTTTGAAAGCCTGCGCCTGCCGGAGGACGAAACCCATACGCAAGGCGGATGGCAGCCCGGATGCGAAGTGATCACCACCAGCGAGCAAAACCGAGGACGCTACGAGAAGCGTGAAGTCGTCGTTATCCGGGACATGAGCTGGTGGCCCAAGTCATGGAAATGGACGGGACTTCAAAGCATCATCTGCGTGCGGCGCGAGACGATACGCCAGCGCCACAGTGCAGAGAAACCAACCGTCGAAATGCATTATTACCTCAGCAGCTCGGAGGCCGCTGCTGCCGAACTGGGCCGACTCATCCGCAACCATTGGTCGGTGGAGAATCAGTGCCATCACCTGCTGGACGTGACCTACAACGAGGATCACTGCCAAGTGCGGGACAAAACCGCCGCACACAACCTCACCTTGCTGTGCGAAATATCAGCCAAGGTGCTCAAGACCAGCCCGCTGGAAGGCTCAGTGCGCAGCAAGCGCAAGCGCTGCGCCCTTGACCCAACCTTCCGCTCCGAAGTCACTCGTTCCAATTTCCACGGTTTTGGTGCGTAAGACCTTTTCAATGTGCAATCTCTCGCATCTTCCCGGTTGCATTCCGGCGGCTCGCGTCCAGAATCGCCGTCCGCAAAGCCCGAGGCGCAAGCCCTGTGGTGGAGCGTCAACAAGGTCGGGCTGTAGTTCAGCCTGGTAGAACGCTTGCATGGGGTGCAAGAGGTCGTGAGTTCGAATCTCGCCAGCCCGACCACTGTTGTTGACGCATTGACTTCTGGGCCCTGCCCAGCCATCTGTCGTTCCTTGAATTAAAAAACGTGCCAGGATCGAAGCCCCCATCGCCGCCACGGAAGGCCATTTACCGGCTTTCCATTTACCTGCGCTGCTTGCAGAAGCTGCAGGAAAATCGCGTGGACACGGTGTCCTCTGCGGCCTTGGCAAAGGCTGCCGGAGTGAAGTCCACACAGTTGCGAAAGGATTTGGCCTACTTCGGCCAGCTCGGCACGCGGGGGCTCGGTTATAATGTCGAGTCACTGCGCAAAATGATCGGTGATGTGCTCGGCCAGAACCGCCTCCAGCCAGTGATCCTCATTGGCGTGGGGAATCTGGGCTCGGCTCTGCTGCGCTACGGCGGCTTCCGCAAGGAGGGCTTTGAGATCACGGCCGCTTTTGATGTGCTGCCGAAGTCTGGTGGTCAATTCTCCGTGCCGGTGCTGCCGATGACGGGGCTGGCCGACTATATTACCAAAAATAGCGTCAAAATGGCCATCCTCACCGTGCCTGCTGTGCAGGGCCAATCGGTGTGCAATGAACTCGTCGCCCACGGCATCCAGGCCATCCTAAATTTCTCCCCCACTGTGCTGGAGACACCCGAGAATGTGGTCGTCAATAGTGTGGACCTCGCCGTGGAACTCGAGAATCTGAGTTACTTCATCCGCTGACGGGGGAGGGCGACAATTCCGATTTCGCAAAAAATCGAGGTGTTTTTGGCCCCTAGAATGCTGTTGCATGGGTTTTGCGGCTGGCCTAAATGCCGCCCCCTTTCCCGTCTGGCCCAGAGTCGGCGGGTGGGGTGTCGCGATACTTTCTCCCCTCTTATTTAACGATGAACAACCCTGGTCTTCCCCCCGCTCAAGGTCTCTACGATCCGCGAAACGAGCATGACGCATGCGGCGTCGGCTTTGTCTGTCATATGAAGGGGAAAAAATCTCACAAGATCGTGGCGGATGCTCTGCAGATTCTTGAGAATCTCTACCACCGTGGCGCTTGTGTGGAAGAGAACACGGGTGACGGCGCTGGCATTCTGATCCAGACGCCGCACAAGTTCCTCGTGAAAGTCGCCAATGCGGCGGGTTTTGAGCTTCCGGCCCAGGGTCAGTATGGCGTGGCGAATGTGTTCACCACGCGTGGTGGCGATTCGTGGGCGAAAACGAAGGCGGAATTTGAAAAAGTGGCCGCTGCGGAAGGTATGCCCGTCATCGGCTGGCGTGAGCTGCCGGTGGATAACTCGACGCTGGGCAAATCCGCGAAGGCGAGCGAGCCGCTGGTGCGCCAGGTGTTTGTGAAGCGCCATGCGGCGGCGCTGGATGATCTTTCCTTTGAGCGGAAGCTCTATGTGCTGCGCAAGGTGGCTCACAATGCCATCCGCGTGTCCAAAGTGGACCCGGTGTGGTATGCACCGAGCTTTTCCTGCCGCACGCTGGTCTATAAAGGCATGCTTACACCGCATCAGGTCGGTGGCTATTTCCTCGATCTGAGTGATGAGGCTATGGAATCGGCGCTGGCGCTGGTTCATAGCCGTTTCTCGACGAATACCTTCCCGAACTGGGAGCGCTCGCACCCTTACCGCTACATCGCTCACAATGGCGAAATCAACACGCTGCGTGGGAACATTAGCTGGATGCTGGCTCGTCAGTCGCTGTTTGCGTCGGAGCTGTTTGGCGATGACATCCAGAAGATCAAGCCGGTCATCAATGTGGACGGCTCGGACTCGACCATCTTTGACAACTGCCTCGAACTCCTCGTGCTGAGCGGTCGTAGCCTGCCGCACTCGATGATGATGATGATTCCTGAGCCGTGGAGCGGCCATGAGTCGATGAGCGAGGCGAAAAAGGCCTTCTACGAGTATCATTCCTGCCTCATTGAGCCCTGGGACGGCCCTGCCTCCGTGGCCTTCACCGATGGTACGATGATGGGAGCCACGCTGGATCGCAATGGTCTGCGTCCTTCCCGTTATTATGTGACGCATGACGATCTGGTCATCATGGGTTCGGAAGCGGGCGTGCTGCCGGTCGATCCGGCCAATGTGAAGCTCAAAGGCCGTCTGCAGCCCGGGAAAATGTTCATCGTGAACATGGAAGAAGGCCGCATCGTGCCGGACGACGAGATCAAAGAGAAGATCGCCGCCGAGAAGCCCTACCGCGAGTGGCTCGACAAGAACCTCGTGAAGCTGGCGGACATCGCCGAAGGTGCTCCTGCACCGCTGCCGGACCATGAGACGATGCTGAAGCGCCAGCAGGCCTTTGGTTACACCTGGGAAGACCTCCGCATGTTGATGACGCCGATGGCCCGCGATGGCGTGGAGGCGATTGGCTCGATGGGAACGGACATCCCCATCGCCGTGCTCTCGAACAAGGCCAAGCTGCTCTACGATTACTTCAAGCAGCTCTTCGCTCAGGTCACGAATCCGCCCATCGACTGCATCCGCGAGGAAATCGTCACGTCGCCCATCACGACCATCGGTCGCGAGGGCAACCTGCTCGATCCGAAGCCGGAAAGCTGCCATTTGATCGAGCTGAAGACGCCGATCCTCAGCAACGAGGAGCTCGCGAAGCTCAAAGGCATCGCCAGCGGCGAATTTGCCTCCGCGACGCTCGACATCACCTTTGACCCGAAATTGGGCGAAAAAGGCCTCGAAGCCGCCATGGACGCGATTTGCGCCCAAGCAGACGATTTGATCAAAAAAGGCCGCAACATCCTCATTTTGACAGATCGCGCCGTTTCGGCCTCGAAGGCTCCGATCCCGGCTTTGCTGGCTGTGGGCGGTCTGCATCATCATTTGATCCGCCAAGGCACCCGCACGCAGTGCGACATCGTGCTGGAATCCGGCGAGCCGCGTGAAGTGCATCACTTCTGCACGCTGATCGGTTACGGCTGCGGAGCGATCAATCCTTACCTCGCCTTTGAAACGCTCGACGACATGATCCGCCAGGGTCTGCTCGTTAATGTCGATCACAAGAAGGCGGTTTATAACTTCATCAAGGCCGCCACGAAGGGCGTCATCAAAGTGGCGTCGAAGATCGGCATCAGCACGATGCAGAGTTATCGCGGTGCTCAAATTTTTGAAGCCGTGGGCCTCTGCAAGAGCGTGGTGGAAAAATACTTCACCTGGACTGCCACCCGTGTGGAAGGCAGCGACATCAAGGTGATCGCCGAGGAGTGCATCCAGCGTCATCAGCGCGGCTTCCCGGATCGCGATTCGCAGGTGCATGCGCTCGATGTGGGCGGTGACTACCAGTGGCGTAAAGTAGGTGAAGCTCACCTCTTCAACCCGCTGACGATCCACACGCTGCAAAAAGCCGTCCGCACGGGTAACTACGAGACCTTCAAGCAATACTCTTCGCTGGTGAACACGCAGGTGAAGCAGATCTACACGCTGCGTGGCCTGCTGGATTTCAAGGCGCAGACTCCGGTGCCGCTCGATGAAGTCGAGAGCGTCGAGAGTATCATGAAGCGCTTCAAAACCGGCGCGATGAGCTACGGCTCCATCTCCAGCGAAGCGCATGAGTCCCTGGCCATCGCCATGAACCGCATCGGCGGTAAATCGAACACCGGTGAAGGTGGCGAAGACCCCGAGCGCTACACTTGGACCAATGAAAAGGGCGATTCGAAGAACTCCGCGATCAAGCAGGTCGCCTCGGGTCGCTTTGGCGTCACCAGCCTCTACTTGAGCCAGGCAAAGGAAATCCAGATCAAGATGGCCCAGGGTGCGAAGCCCGGTGAAGGCGGCCAGCTTCCTGGCGGCAAAGTGTATCCCTGGATCGCGAAGGTGCGTCACTCGACGCCGGGCGTGGGCCTCATCTCGCCGCCTCCGCATCATGACATCTACTCCATCGAGGATTTGGCTCAGCTCATCCACGATTTGAAGAACGCGAACCGCGCCGCACGCATCAGCGTCAAACTGGTCTCCGAGGTCGGTGTCGGCACCATCGCCGCGGGCGTCGCCAAGGCCCACGCCGATGTCGTCCTGATCTCCGGATACGACGGCGGCACGGGCGCCTCGCCGCAAACCTCGGTGAAGCACGCGGGCCTGCCGTGGGAACTTGGTCTCGCTGAAACGCATCAGACGTTGCTCCTGAACAACCTGCGCTCGAAAATCGTCGTCGAGGCCGATGGCCAGATGAAGACCGGCCGCGACATCGTCATCGCCGCGCTGCTCGGTGCTGAGGAGTTTGGCTTTGCCACCGCGCCGCTCGTCACCATGGGCTGTATCATGATGCGTGTCTGCCATCTAAATACCTGCCCCGTCGGCGTCGCCACGCAGGACCCGCAGCTCCGTGCGAAATTCAGCGGCGATCCCGAATACGCCGTGAACTTCATGAAGTTCATCGCCATGGAAGTGCGCGAACTCATGGCGCAGCTCGGCTTCCGCAAGCTGGAGGACATGGTGGGCCGCACCGACATGCTCGAAGCACGTCACGCCGTCGATCATTGGAAAGCTCGCGGCATCGACCTCAGCAACTTGCTTTACAGCCCGAAAGTGGGTCCCGAAGTTGGCAAATTCTGCTCCGAGTCCCAGGACCACGGCATCGACAAGAGCATGGACATCACCACGCTGCTGCCGCTTTGCAAAGACGCCATCGAGAAGGGCGAGAAGGTCAAGGCCACGCTCCCCATCCGCAATGTCAACCGCACCGTCGGCACCATCCTCGGCAACGAGATCACCAAGCGTCACTGGCAGGGCCTGCCGGACGACACCGTGCACCTGCACTTCCAGGGCAGCGCCGGTCAGAGCTTCGGCGCGTTCGTTCCGAAAGGCGTCACGCTCGAAATCGAAGGCGATACGAACGACTACATCGGCAAAGGCCTCAGCGGCGGACGCCTCCTCGTCTATCCGCCTGCGGCCAGCACCTTTGTTGCCGAGGAAAACATCATCGCGGGCAACACCGCGCTGTATGGCGCCACCAGTGGCGAGCTCTTCCTGCGCGGCATGGCCGGTGAACGCTTCGCCGTGCGTAACAGCGGTGTGGATACCGTCGTCGAAGGCGTGGGTGACCACGGCTGCGAATACATGACCGGTGGCCGCGTCGTCGTGCTCGGCACCACGGGCCGCAACTTCGCCGCAGGCATGTCCGGCGGTATCGCCTACGTGCTCGACGAGAAGGGCGACTTTGCCACCCGCTGCAACGCCGGCATGGTCGATCTGCTCAAGCTGGAGGACAAAGAGGAGATCGACAGCCTCTACGAACTCATCAAGAAGCACGCCGACCTCACCAAGAGCCAGAAGGCCTTCAAAGTCATCGCCCTCTGGGAGCAGAGCGTGCCGCAGTTCGTCAAAGTGCTGCCTCGCGACTACGCCCGCGTGCTCAAAGCCCTCAAGAAAGCCAAAGACGACGGCCTCGTCGGCGACGACGCCCTCATCGCCGCCTTTGAGAGCAACTCCAAGGACGCCGCCCGTGTGGGTGGGGGTTAATCCACAGTCTGAAACTGGAACACGGACACCGACTCACGCATCACTCCTCACGCATCACTTATTAGACCATGGGAAAACCAACCGGCTTCATCGAATTCACCCGCGAACTCCCCGCTGACCGCGATCCGCTCGAGCGTATCAAGGACTGGAAGGAATTTCATCTCCACCTGCCCGAAGAGAACCTCAAAAAGCAGGGCGCACGCTGCATGGACTGCGGCATCCCGTTCTGCCACAGCGGCACCCTCATCAGCGGCATGGCCAGCGGCTGCCCGATCAACAACCTCATCCCTGAGTGGAATGACCTCGTCTATCGCGGCCTTTGGAAAGAAGCGCTCGACCGCCTCCTCAAGACGAACAACTTCCCCGAGTTCACTGGCCGCGTCTGCCCCGCCCCGTGCGAAGGCTCCTGCGTGCTCGGTATCAACAACCCGCCCGTCACGATCAAGAACATCGAAGTCTCGATCATCGACAAAGGCTGGGAAGAAGGCTGGATGAAGCCCCAGCCGCCTGAAAAGCGCACTGGCAAAAAAGTCGCCGTCATCGGCTCCGGCCCCGCCGGCCTCAGCGCCGCCGCGCAGCTCAACAAAGCCGGCCACACCGTCACCGTCTTTGAGCGTGCCGACCGTCCCGGCGGCCTCCTCATGTATGGCATCCCCAACATGAAGCTCGACAAGAACGAAGTCGTCCTCCGCCGCGTGAAGCTGCTCGAAGACGAAGGCGTCACCCTCAAGTGCAACGTCAACGTCGGCACCGACATCACCGCCGAGCAGCTCCGCAAAGACTTCGACGCCATCATCGTCGCCACCGGAGCCACCAAGCCGCGCGATCTGCCGATTCCCGGCCGCGAATTGAAGGGCATCCACTTCGCCATGGACTTCCTCACGGCGAACACCAAGGCCGTGCTCGACCCGAGCGGCAAATACATCACCGCCGACGGCAAAGACGTCGTCATCATCGGCGGCGGCGATACCGGCACCGACTGCGTCGGCACCAGCGTCCGTCACGGCTGCACCACCGTCACGCAGCTCGAAATCATGGCCAAACCGCCCATGACCCGCGCCGCGAACAATCCGTGGCCCGAATGGCCCAAGACCTACAAGATGGACTACGGCCAGGAAGAAGCCGCCGCGAAGTTCGGCGACGATCCCCGCGTCTATCTGACCACCGCCACGCACTTCGAAGGCGACGCCGATGGCAACGTGAAAGCCGTTCATGTCGTCGATGTCGAGTGGAAGAAGGACGACAAAGGCAACTTCGGCCCTCAGAAGGTCGCCGGCACCGAAAAAGTCCTCCCCGCGCAGCTCGTCATGCTCGCCATGGGCTTCCTCGGCCCCGAGCAGCCCCTCGTCGAAGCCCTCAAGCTCGAAACCGATCCCCGCAGCAACATCAAAGCCGAGCACGAGAAATACACCACCAGCATCCCCGGCGTCTTCGCCGCCGGCGACTGCCGCCGCGGTCAGAGTCTCGTCGTCTGGGCCTTCAACGAAGGCCGCGGTGCCGCCAGAGAGTGCGACCGCTTCCTCATGGGCGCGACGAGCTTGCCGTGATGTGCTGAAAAAGTCGATTCTAAATAAGGGCACCTGTCCGGCTGTGGGTGTGTGTCCTGTGAGTGCTGGCGGTCAGCGGCTCATGGGGTTGGTTGGGGCATAGGATGGCTGGGGTTGGTGCTTTGGTCGAGTTTTTTGATGATGCCCTCCAGACGGGAGGACTCTCCGTTGGGGAGATTGGAGTAACGGGCGCGGTGCTCTTCGATGAGAGCGCGGTGCTCTTCGATGAGCCTCGGGCTGAGCTTGGTGGCAAAGTTGGTTTGCGCTACGTCGAGCCCTTTGCTTTTGCACATGAGCACTTGTTTGAAGTTGGTGGTGTAGCGCAGCACGGCTTCTGGGCTGTGGTCGGTTTGCCTTGCTGCGCTCGCCCTGCGGGCAGCCTGCGGCTGGCTATCTCCCTTCGGTCGGTTCGCGGCATACGGTCTGCACGTTCTTGCCCTCGAAGATGAGCTTTTGCAGGATGATCTTCTTGTGCGTGAGCGTGGTGCCCATGTCGTGGATGCTGCCGCGGGTGGGCAGCATGCGCTGGTGCTCGTCTTCCCATTCGCGCCGGTAGATACCAACGGTGCTGGGTGAGAGTTTGAGCAGCTGCGAGACTTCGGCGTTGGTGAGCACGCCGTGTTGCTCGTAGGCTTAGGAGCCGAACGGAGTGAGACAGACGCGACGAAGGAGCGCCCGCAGGGCGAGCGGGATGGGCGGCGGGAGCGAGTCAAAAGAGGCGGGCGACGGCTTCTTTTTTCACTTTGCGTAGCTTGGTGCCTTCGGCGCGGGCCTGCACTTCGCTGTTTGGCAGCAGATCGAGCACGACGGGGGTGAGCTGGCTCTGGGCGATGGTTTTACCGTAGCTACTGGTCTCGTCTTTATGCACGGCGGTCCAGCGCACTTGGCCTTGGGCCATGTGGGTGGTGCTGGGATAGTGCGCGGTGACGAGCTGGGCGATGGCTTGCGCCAGGGCTTTGCGCGTGAGGAGTCCTCCGAGCTGGGGGCATTCGGCGGCGATGAAGGCGCTGAGGGCTCCTTCGAAGGTTTTGTAGCACTGTGGGCCGAAGGTGTCGCGGGCGTGTTGGAGTCGGTCGCTCATGGCTGCGTGGCTCCTTTCGGCGATGAGTTGATACACTTTGTGGGTGCCAAAAGCGCCCCCGTTTTGGTATCACCACTTTCGTGGTGCGCCGTGCCGATGGCCTCGAGTTCTGCGACTCGCAGCTTGAATCCTTCTTTGCTTTTGAACTCTTGGTAGATGTCGAGGTAGGCGTGGACGGAAACGTTGCTGATGCCCAGCGCGAAGGCGGTTTGCAGTACGCTGAAGCCGTGGAGGACGCAGTAGATGACGCGGGCGAAGTGGTTGAGGTAGCGCTCGACGGCGCGCAGGGAGTGGTTGATGGCGCGGGCGACTTCCTTCGGCTCCTTGCCCTCGAGCCAGTGGCGGATGGCTACACCTTTGTGGGTGAGTGTCGGGCCGATGTCTTTTTGCTGTCCACGCGTGGGGATGTGGATGCCGAGGTCTTTGAGCGCCTTGATGTCGCGGCGCACGGTTCGTGCATCGCAGGAGAGGATCTGCGCGAGGTCTTCCTGCGTGAGCAAGCCGCCCTGGTCGCGTGCCTCCTCGCAGAGGCGGCCGATGCGGTGGCGGCGCAGCATCTCCGCGCCGTGGACTTGGTCGTCGCCTTCGCCCAGGATGCTGAGGGTGACGCTTTGCACCGGGCAGTCTTTGAGCGCGACACCCGCCCCGGCCTCGACTTTGACGCAGGTATAAAGAAGCTGGCCGTGGCGCAGTGGGGCATTGCCCGGGGTGGCGAAATAGACCTCGCGGATGACCTCAATGACGACTTGGGCCTCCCACGGACTCATGCCAGTGCCGGAGGTGACTTCGTTGAGCATGCGCTGGTCCTGGGTTTTGGCGGCCAGTCTGCGGGCTTGTTACGTCTGGCTTTCTTGGGTAGTGATCTTCATGGTGGTGGTATGTTTTTGGTTTTGTTGACCAACACACCATGAGCCGGATCGTCTGCCGGTTCACCGAACACACCGCCACCTCCCCCCTCACTGCATACGGGGCTTCTCAGCCCCTCTCAGCGGGGGCGGACAGGTGTCCTAATCGTAAATTCAAAGCCCCGGTTTCGCGAGTAGCCGGGGCTTTTTGTTGGTTGGTCCATCAATCCTGATTCGTTGGCCATAGTTTTACGAATTGGTCTGTGTTACTGAGGGAAATCGAGGTTAGATGTGGTCAAATCCTGGCTGCTATCATTCAGCAACTCTGATGACACGCAGTACGATCAAGTCGCCTTCGCTGGACCTAGAATCGAACCTTTGCGTGGCTCGGCCCCTTTTTCAATCAGTGCATTCAGTACATATCTGATCGGGAAAATGTCGATTAGAGGCAGTTTGAAGGTGTTCTCTATGTCCGCGATGCATTCTCTCTTCATGTAGTTAATCGCTGGACCATTGAGGTCAATCATTACGCAACGATGATCTCGATGAAAAAGCGTCCCCCCATTGTGATGCAATTTTCGTTTAGTGGAGCAAGCTGGAGATACAACCATGTAACCTCTGACCTGAGTGCCGCTTGCCATGGTAAAAGATGAGCTCACCATTAAGGAGCATCCTTCCTAGGAAATAGCCTTGGATGGAACTGGCCTTACCCATGTTTCGTCCATTCCATCTTCCCATTCTTCGCCCATGGCAAATTCCCAGATGGGGAAGGTATCGAAATCTTCAGGAGTGAGTTCATCAACAGGCTTGCGG
Source organism: Verrucomicrobiaceae bacterium (assembly GCA_016713035.1). Taxonomy (NCBI): domain Bacteria; kingdom Pseudomonadati; phylum Verrucomicrobiota; class Verrucomicrobiia; order Verrucomicrobiales; family Verrucomicrobiaceae; species Verrucomicrobiaceae bacterium. The sequence continues at coordinate 1,265,744 of JADJPW010000001.1, read as the reverse complement.
GTTTTGCGGGTTGGTCTCATGGGGGCGGCTTCATGCAAAGATACAGCACGAAAATGTCAAATCGCAGTGCCTCGACGCATTAAACCCGGATTATGCAATTGAGTAAGCGAACGGCGGTGGGCGAGCCTCGATTTGGCGGAAGATAGCGTCCATCCAGGGACGTTTTTTGCCAGGCAGTGAGAGCTTGAGCACTCGCTTTCGAGCGTGTTGTCTGACCCAACCGCCTATTGCAAAGTAATAGGATCGCAGCGTCGCCAAGGTGGCTTGATTGTGACTATTGAGTCCAAAACGCCGGAACAGACTCATCAGATTATAGGCTACCATGATGAAGCGGAACGAGGCCTCCGTGGCCCAAAGCCGAGCTGCCCGGCGGGCAGCGAGACAGACTGCACGCAGTGCAGCCCGCAGGGCGAGGGAGCCGTGAGGCGGCGACCGAGTCAACTCCTGCAGGCAGAACGCGTCGAGGCCGAAGTCTTGCTTCAACTCTTTGATCCTGTTCTCGCAGTCGGCCCGAGTGTTGTAGATGTACCATATCTGATCGAGCGGCAGGTCGAGATTGGTCACATACAGGCTAAAGCGGTAGTCGGGCAGGTCGTCGAAGAGCAACTTGCCTCCGGCCTGTGAACGGCGACTGATCTGCTTACGCACCACAATGTGCCGACGCGCCTTGGTCTTCGGATCGGCTGACTGATGCCGCCACTCTTTGACTGCGATGCCGGGGGCAGATTTCCACCCAGTCCTTCATGCCGTGGACCTCGTTCTTGATGTTGGAGTAGGCCCGCGCGGCGATGATGTAGTTGAGGCTGCGCTCTTCCAACGCGCTCAGGATTTCGTCAGTATAAAAACCGCTGTCGCCACGCACGAGGCCCACCTTCACTCCCGCGAGCGCCTCATCGAAAGTCTCGCGCATGAACTCGACGCAATTGGAGCACGCTGCCGTGTTGCCCGGGCGCAGCCATGCGTTGGCTACCATGCGTGTCTGGCTGATGAAGGCCATGAGCGGATGGTGCGAGTTGCGCCCTTTGCGGTTGGGGTTGTAGCCCTTGGCAGCGCCTTCCTGGCTGCCATCGCGCGTGATGACCGTGCTGTCGAAGTCCACCGTCACTGCTCCCACGTTGATTTGCGCAAAAAACCACTTTGGCTTGATCTTTCGTCGAAAACGTGGACACGGAAAGTTGGGTTAGTTGTTTTGGATGGATTGTTCGAAGGCCACAGGTGATTTGAAGCCGAGGGCGCTGTGAAGGCGCACGGGGTTGTAGAAGGTCTCGATGTAGTCGAAGACCATGGAGCGGGCTTGGGCGCGGGTGGCCGGGACGGTGGTGCCGAAGCATTCAGCTTTCAGCGTGGCCCAGAAGGACTCCATGGTGGCGTTGTCGTAGCAGTTGGCGGTGCGGCTCATCCTGGCGGTGATGCCACGCAGTTTGAGACGCTGGCGGAACTCGCTGCTGGTGTATTGGCAGCCACGGTCGCTGTGGTGGAGCAGGTCTTTTGGCTTTGATCCACGTGTTTGCAGGGCGAGTTCGAGAGCTGCGTTGGGCAGTGTCGTGGCGAGGTCTTCACGCGTGCTCCAGCCGAGGATGCGGCGGCTGCAGAGGTCCATCTCAGCGGCGAGATAGAGCCAGCCTTCGCGAGTCGGCAGGTAGGTGATGTCGGTGACCCAGACCTCGTTGAGGCGCTTGGGGGCGCTGCGTTGGAGGAGGTGGTTGGGAGCGACTGCCGCCGTTTTGTCAGTCACCGTGGTGCGCGGCACGAAGCGGCGCTTCTGGCGCACGCGGAGGTTTTGCTCACGCATGAGCCGGGCGATGCGGTTGTTGCCGTGGTGCAGACCCCTTGTCGCGCAAGGCACGCACGAGGCGTGGCGAGCCGTAGGTGCCCCGGCTGGCGGTGAATGCGGCGCGGATCTCGGTGGCGAGCTGCGCGTCCTGGCGGCGGCGTGGGCGTTGGTGCTTGCGCAGGTGGGCATGGTAGCCGCTGCGGCTGACGCCGAGGGTCTGGCAAGCTTGGGCGAGGTTCATGCGCGGATGGAGTCGAGTTCGCGGCGCAGGGCGGCGATCTCCACCTCCGCGGCTACGGCACTGGAGCCTCCTGCGTTCGCCAGCCCGGCGCTGCGCGCCTGAGGCTGGCTCACTGCGGCAGTTCCAGTGCCGTAGCGTTCCTTCCAATCACGCAGGTTCCAAGGAGAGATACCCAGTTCGCGGGCGAGCTGGGCGGCCTTGCGGCCGCCTTCGAGCAGCGCGACTGCGTCGCGTTTGAACTGCTCATCGAAAGTGCGTTTTTTTTGTTCCGTTCGTGTTCATGCTGGTTTGGGTTGTTACCCAACTTTTGCTGTCCACGAAAACGAAGAAGGCTCAGCTTGGCAGGCTCTCATAGCCAAAAATGGCTGCAAGCGTTTGATCCTGGCGCAACCAATCGCAGTGGATGTAGCGGCTAGAGAAAATTAAATAATACTATAACCGCAAGAGTTAAAATAACCAGCGGCATCTTTGGCTGTGATTTTTGAGAAGGCGAGGCTGATGGCCTGGTCGAGCTCCTCAGGAGTGCGGGCCTCGGTGCTGCGCAGGGAGGCTTTGATCTTGCTCCACATCTTCTCAATCGGATTGAGGTCCGGCGAGTAGGCTGGCAGGAACCTTACTTCAGCTCCCACCGCTTCAATCAATGCCGCCACTTGCGGGCTTTTGTGCACGGCGAGGTTATCCATGACCACGATATCGCCCCTGCGCAGCGTCGGGCAGAGCACCTCGGCGAGGTAGGTCACGAAGGCTGCCGTGTCGGCGGCTCCCGGCAGATGCATGCAGGCCGTGGTGCCATCCAGCCGGATGGAGGAGATCATCGTCGTGCTCTGCCAGCGGCCGCAGGGCGCTGCGGCATGCAACCTCTTGCCTCGCGGTGCACGCCCTCTCAATCGGGTCATGTTGGTTTTGGCTCCGCTCTCGTCGAGGAACACCAGACGCCAGGGCTCTAGCCCGCCTTGCTTGCGCTTCCACTGCCGCCGCGCTTTGGCGACGTCTTCGCGGTCTTGTTCAGCGGCGCGGAGCGTCTTTTTTTATATGTCAGCCCCATATCCACGAGCACATAGTGGATGGCGGGCAGCGTGCACTCCAGCCCCAGGGCATCGCGCAACTCGGCCAGGGTCATGTCAGGTTTACGCTGGAGTTGCTTGCGGATGGCGATGCGGTGTTCGGCCACGATCTTCTTTTTGCGTCCGGCAAGGTGATGTCGAGGCTTGATGCAGCCGGTCTTGCGCCGCTGCTGGAGCAGCTTTGACCATGCCATAGGAGACCCCATAGCGCCGGGCAATCTGTTCCTGCGTGCCTTCACCGCGGTCGCAGGTGCTGATAATGCGTTGACGAAGATCTAGGGAGAGAGTGGCCATGCTTTCCTATAGCACCACCTTGACACTATTCTACATTATTATTTAAAAAGCTCTAGCCCCCGTCCAGATGCCAAGCCAAAAGCTTTCGATGATCTGCACCGAATCATAGGCTCGATTCGACCCGCCTTGAGGCAGATCCAAGGTGGCCAGATGTTCGCGGATACCAGTCTGATCCACAAAACGCTTCATCAACGCCATGCCGCCAAAGGGCGTCACAGGCTTGTCGGAGTATTCAATCGGTAGATTCACCATCACGGTGATTCTGCCACACGCGTCAATCCCTCATAGTAACACCCCTTCGCTTCACTCCAGCTACTCTATTGCATTATCCAGGGTAAAACCGTCACTGCGCTGCAACAACAAAGCCGAGAATGAGAAATACACCACCAGCATCCCCGGCGTCAGGGCCTTCAACGAAGGCCGCGCTTCTTCCACACCACACAATAACCAAGTTCGGAAAAGCCCCCCCTATCCAGAAGTGCCCTTCTCAATGTCCAGATGGATCAATGACGTTCACTGTGACAAATAATAAGACGTTTTTCGTTTCTGATTGAAAAACTTCACTCCTAAATAATCTTCCTAGGAAAGGCAAATCGCCCATTATGGGAACATGGTCATCAACTAAATTGCGTCTCTGTATTTTCACTCCGCCTAATACGATGGTTTGGCCGTCCCAAATCGTAACAGACGTGGTTACTTTATGGCTTTTGAAGACAGGTTGCAAGATGGTATTTGGTGTAATAAGTTGCTCTGGTGTACTTAGTGGAGCGAATCCAACTGTTAATAATTGAGAAATAAGAGGAGGTGGAGGAAACGGATTGTTAGTTACACGAAACCAAGAAAGTGGTAGATAGGAGATACTTGCAGGTGAGAGTATAGGACTGCCATAGTTAACAAAACCTTCGAATTCAGTCAGTGATGGACTAAGGACTAAATCCACACTTCTCGAGTCTTCCGATATGACGGGCTCCACCTCCATAACAACCCCCGTTTTCCTCATTTCAAATGCTGTTGGTGTGGTCGGAGTGGCAATCATAGAGCCGCCACTTGCATTGCCTTGTGGTAGTTGAGGGGGGTCAAATTCTGTTGGGTAAATAAATTCCCTTACCACTTCAACTGACGCCTTGTTGCCGCTTTTTGTGGTCACACTCGGACTGGAGTTCGAATCGACCCCCTTTTTTTGCGATAGCGCTCTTAATACTGTTTGAAATTGGGGGTCGGTAAAGACACCAGCCACGGAAAAAACACCGGGAGCGACGCTGCTTTGCACGTTTGAACTTCCTGTTTGAAGTAAGGTGCTAATACTATCGTTGCTAATAGCATTCGTTCCACTTCGATTGCCGGCGGTAATGATGCCACCTCCCCCAGACGGACTATTCTGGGGGACACCCAAGGGGGTAGGACCTGCCAGCACTGAGGATACATTTTGCGCTGGGTATACGTCGAAGCTATCGGCTCCCTGAGTAACGTTGATTGGCGGTATGGTTGCAGTGTTTTTAAAGGCGAAATTGTTGGGTTGTAAAGCTGCACCATTTCCAGAGCTTCCTCCTCCTGCGAACACATTGTTGCCATTCATGCCCACTCCCCCCATCAGCCAATCAAACCCTAATTCTTCCAAGTTTGTTTGGCTTACTTCTATCATTCGCACCGTGACGGTCACCTGCTTTGGTGTGGATCTGCTGGAAACCTCTACGAGAGATTCTACAATTTCCATGTTGGATAGGGTATTGCGCACCACGAGGGTGCTGCTTCCGGCGTTGAAGCTGGCGCTGGAGCCTTCGGGGAACTGGACGCCTTGGTTTTGGAGGAACTCTTTGGCCCCGAGGCGTTTGAAGGTTAGGCCACCGCCTGCGGCGGCGGCAGGGGCGAATGGATCAGCGGGGCAGCTCCAGCGGCACCTGCAGCGGTGCTTTGGATGAAATCCGGTGGGACCCGGAAGCTGCGGGTGATCATGGCGGTGTTTTGCTCACCGAAGGAACTGATGACGACGGCATGCTGCTCAACACGGTAGGTCACTCCTGCAAGCTGGGCGACATAGCGGAGCACTTCGTCCATGGGGACGTTTTGCATGCTGAGGCTAATGGGCGTCTTGCGGTTTTCATCAGGGAGACTGATGACGAAATCGATGCCTTTTCCTTGTGGGTCGAGATCGCGGCTCCGGAGGCGGAGAAGCTCGATCACTTCATCAATGGTGGCTTTTTCGAATTCGACACGGGGCATCTGATACGTGTGTAATTTGTCCAAGATGGACTCCCGCCCGATGCCGGTGACACTGCTGGCGCGGGCTCCGAACATGGCGTTCAGGTCTGCGGTGGCTGGTGGGACGGGGTCTTCCCAGTGGCGATCTACTTCGGAGAGCAGTTTAGAGCGCTGATGGTCGTAGGCAGCGCGAAAGTAGGTGGAGCGCTTTTGCTCGGCACGTTCCATTCCTCGGCGGGCAGCACTGTTGTAGGGGTCGATGCGCAGGACGTCTTGGTAGGTCCGGTTGGCGTTGTCATAGTCGCCCAGTTCGAGGAAGGAATTGCCCTTGAGGAGCAATGCTTCGACTTTTTTAACATTCTCGATGTGGGCGGCGGTTAGAGCGGGAGGGAGACGATCTGGATCGGTAAGGCGGCTACGCGCGGCTTTGATTCGAGTGTCGCTAGGGGAGATGCTAGCCAGTTTATCGAGCAATTGGGATGCCTCGGCGGCTTGTCCGGCGAGCGCGAGCTCTTGGGCACGTGCACATCCGGTGCTGATGTAGCCGGAGCGGGCTGCTAGACGCGTTTCTTGCGTCAGTGGAGCGTCCGGGAGAGATGTGTAGATAGATTCAAAGAGGCTGAGGGCCTCCTGGGTCTTGCCTTCTCTAAACAGGGTGTCTGCACGGGAGATGTCCGCTGAAGCTTGGGTGACACCTTGCATGCGGCGTGAGGCTTCACGCTGGGCGAGCCCTGAAATGCTATCGTTAGCAGTTATGGGTGTGCCTATCGAGAGGGCTACCAAGACGCAAAGCGTCGCCAGTCGAGCATGGGAGGTTTGGCAGCGGGAGAGAGGCAGAGGCATGAAAGTGGCAAATATCAGCTTTGTCAGGTGATGTGCGGGAGGATTGAAATACCAGATTGCCTCAAGAATCCCAAGTTTTTTCTTCGGTGAGCCGGACTTTTTATCTTTCATTTGCCGTAGGACTCTAACCCACTTTCAGCGCCCCAGATCGCCGCTGAAGTCGCTGGGCATGCGCCAGTCGCCGCGAGGGGATAGGGCGACGGTGCCCACTTTCGGGCCGTCGGGCATGCTGGAGCGCTTGAACTGGCTCTGGGCAAAGCGGCGGAAGAACAGCGCCAACCATTTCGCGATCTCGGCGGGCTTGTACCTGCCTGCGAAGGCTTTTTCGGCCAACCACTGGATCTTTGCCGCTGAACTGCCGTGGCGCAGAAAGTGGAAGAGGAAGAAGTCATGCAACTCATACGGCCCGATGCTGTCTTCCGTCTTTTGCTTCAGGGAGGCATCTGCGGCCAGTGGCAGCAGCTCGGGCGAGATCGGCGTGGCGGCGATGTCACGCAGCACGGCACCTGCTTTCTCTGCAAAGGGGCCATCAGCGCACCATTCGATGAGGTAGCGCACCAGCGTCTTCGGCACGCCGGCATTCACGTGATACATCGACATGTGATCGCCATTGAAGGTGCACCAGCCCAGCGCGGACTCGGACAGATCGCCCGTGCCGATGACCAGCCCACCGGTCTGATTCGCCACGTCCATGAGAATCTGCGTGCGCTCACGAGCCTGCGCATTCTCATAGGTCACATCATGCGTGCTTTCATCATGACCGATGTCGGCAAAGTGCTGCCGCACGGCCTTGTCGATGGAAATGGTGCGCAGCTTGACGCCGAGAGCCTCGGCGAGCTTTTCGGCATTGCCACGCGTGCGCTGGGTGGTGCCGAAGCCGGGCATCGTGATGGTGAGCACCTCGCATTGGGGCACTTTCGCTCTGCGCACGGCCTCCAGGGCCACGAGCAGTGCCAAGGTCGAGTCCAGGCCGCCAGAGAGGCCTAGCACCGCTGTCTTGCACTGCGTCTGTCGCAGCCTGCGAGCCAGTGCGGTGCTCTGAATGGCGAAAATCTCCTCGCACACAGCGCTGCGATCCGCTTTGGCATGTGGCACAAAGGGATGCGGTGTGAGTGGCCGACGCAGCTCGTCTTTTTTAGCGACCGCGTCACCGCCGTTAAAGACCACCGTGCGTGTTTTGAGCGTTTGTTGCTCATCGCGGAAGACCGCACTGCGCATCCGCTCATGCAGCAGATTTTGCACATCCACATCTGCCACCGCGCTGCGTGTCTCAAAGGCGAAACGCTCCGTCTCGGCCAAAACACTGCCATTTTCCGCGATGAGGCTATGCCCCGCGAAAACGACATCCGTGGACGATTCACCCGCACCCGCGCCGGCATACACATAAGCCGCCAAACAGCGCCCAGACTGCTGCGCGACGAGATTGCGCCGGTAGGGCGACTTGCCGAGCAGCTCGGTGCTGGCAGATGGATTGACCAAAATCGTCGCCCCAGCCAGCGCCAGCTTGCCGGAGGGCGGATTCACCGTCCAGAGATCCTCGCAGATCTCGACTCCGACGACGCAACCCGGCACTTCGGCCAGTTGGAAGAGCAAATCCGTGCCGATGGGCACACTGACATCCTCCGTGATGCCCACTTCATCCTCTCGCAGCGTTTGAGCAGGTGAAAACCAGCGCCGCTCATAAAACTCCGCCGAGGTCGGCAAGTAGGACTTCGGCACAAAGCCCAGCACCTCTCCCTCGCCGAGCACCGCCGCCACATTGTAAAGCCGACCTGCCAGATGCAGCGGCAGTCCCACCACGACCAGCGCACCACACTCCGCCAGCTCGCCCGCGACCTCACTCAGCGCACGCAGCGCCTGCTCACGCAGGCCTGTCGTGTGAAACAAATCCGCGCAGGAGTAGCCCGTGAGGCACAGCTCTGGGAAAACGATCACCCGGCAGCCCTCGCGGGCCAGCGCCAGCGCCTCACGCGTGATGATCTGGGCATTCTTCACTGGATCGCCCAGAATCAGCTCGGGCGACACAGCAGCGACACGGACGAGGCCGTGTGATTCACGGATTTGAGCGGCGGAGAGCTTGGGGGCGGGCATGCACGGAATGGACCACCTAACCCCGATCCTTCAACTTCTGATGTACTCCACACGTTGACATTCTGCCGAATCGACGCACGAATCCCACGCACACATGGCAGACACCCCGCGCACACTCCTCACGAAGGCCCAGATGGCCGAGGGCGTCGAAAATTTGGCAAAAAGCATCTGCGAAGCCAATCAGGACGCCACCGAGATCGCTCTCGTCGGTATTCACCGCCGTGGGGTGCCGCTGGCACGCCGCATCGCCGCCGCACTTGAGCGGCGTGGCTGTGTGAAGGTCCACTTCGGCACCATCGACATCACGCCCTACCGCGATGATTTGAGCACCTTTCAGATGGTGCCACGGCTAGAGGGCTCCGACATCTCCTTCGACGTCGATGGCATCCACGTCGTCCTTTGTGATGAAGTGATCTACACGGGCCGCAGCGTGCGTGCCGCTCTTGATGAGCTCTCCGACTACGGTCGCCCCCGCCGCGTGCAGCTCGCTGTCCTGGTGGACCGCTGCGGACGTGAGCTGCCCGTGCAGCCCGACTTTGCCGCACTGAAAGTCACCCTCCAGCCCGGCGAACGTGTCGCTGTGCGCTTCGAGGAAGTGGACGAAAGCGGCGACTCCTGCACCATCGAATCCAAGCCCCTTAGCCGATGACCCTACCGCCCCGCAAAGACCTCCTCGACATCGCCTCCATCTCGGATGACGAAATCAAGCTCGTCCTGCAAAACGCGGTGCAGTTCAAAGACCTCTTCAAGCGCAGCGTGAAGAAAGTCCCGCCCCTGCGCGGCCAGACCGTGCTCACTCTCTTCTACGAGCCCAGCACCCGCACACGCTCCAGCTTCGAAGTCGCCGCCAGCCGCCTCTCCGCCGACGTCACCCACTTTGACATCGAAAGCAGCAGCGTCGTCAAAGGCGAGAGCGTGCTCGATACCGTGGAGACGCTGGAGGCCATGCGCGTCGATTACATCGTCGTGCGGCACAAGCAGGCCGGTATCCCCAGCCTCATCGCGAAAAACACCCGCGCCAGCGTCATCAATGCCGGTGATGGCTGGCACGCCCATCCCACGCAGGCGCTGCTAGATGCCTTCACCTTAAAAGAGATCCACCCAGACCTCACCGGCTGCCGCGCTCTCATCGTCGGCGATATCCAGCACAGCCGCGTCGCACGCAGCACCAGCCTCATCTTTCGCCGACTCGGCATGCAGGTCGCCTACCTCGCCCCAGGCTCCATGATGCCGCGTGACGTGCCAGCGGAGATCCCCCAGTTCGGCAACTGGAACGACGCCCTCGAATGGAAGCCCGATGTCATCTACCTCCTCCGCGTGCAGAGCGAGCGACTCGATGAGCCCTTCATCCCCAGCGCAGCCGAGTATCACAAAAACTACGGCCTTACCAACGAACGCGTCGAGATCATCCGCCAGCGTGGCCTTCATCTCATGCACCCAGGCCCCGTGAATCGCGGCGTCGAAATCACCGATGCCGGCATGAACTACGAAAAGAGCCTCATCAACCAACAGGTGGAAAATGGCATCGCCGTGCGCATGAGCGTGCTCTACTGGCTACGCCCAGGCGCTGAGTGCCCCCTTTGAGGCCAGCGTAGCGTCTCCACATACATCCCGCCGTCATTTCATGCGGCGTTCATGAAGGTTTCACCTCCGTGTTGAAAATGCGGGCCTGATGAAAATCACGCTCCTCTCCCTCCTCGGAGCTGTGGTGGCCGCACAGGCCGCTCCAGCTCAAAAATCCGACTCCACCACCCCGAAGCTCGATGAGAGCGAAGTCCGCATTTCCTATGCGGAGCTCAAGCGGCTCCTCGCCGCCGCGCAGCCCACTCCCACGGCAGAATCAAAGCCGAAGCCGCCTGTGCCCGCCGCGCTGCTTTCCTCGCTCTGGCGGCTGGATACGAAAAAAGGCCGCATCATCGCCGAAATGAGCACGCAGAGCTTTGTGGACGGCTGGCAGGCCATCCCGCTCGCAGGTGCAGCACTCGGCGCGGTCGAAGTACAGCCTCCTGATACACGCCTCATCATTCAGGACGATCACCTCTGCCTGCTCACCGATCAAATCGGGCCACAGACGATCACCCTCAGCTTTCCGCTCACACTCCCACTCACTCTGCATCTGGCTCCCAGTCCCGTCGCGGCCCTAGAGATCACAGAACTCCCTGCAGAGCACACCTTGCGCATGCAGTCAGGCTCCGGCACCAGCCTGATCCGCCAAGCAGGACGTCATGCACTGCCCGCCGCAGGTGGCAGCATCACGCTCGATTACCCCAGCAGCCATCCATCCACGCCTGAGAGCGGTGCAAATGACGAGGCCATCCTCACCACCGCCACCTACACCACCCAGGTCGTGCGCGATGGCTCGGTGCTCACCGAGGGCTCACTGCTCGTGCGGCATGATCCACCCATGCGCATCCAGCTCACGCTGCCAAAGGATGCACGCCTGCTTCAATGCCATGTGAACGACCAACTCGTTCGCCCCACGCTGCAAAACGGCTCTCAGCTCGAAATCCCACTCGATGATCCCACCACCGACGGCGGCGAATCGAAGATCGACATCTCCTTCACCACCTCACTGCCCGCACTCCAGGCTACCGAGGGCGAAATCGAGCTCGCGCTGCCGCAGACACCGCTCTTTGCCCGCGAGATTGATTGGCAGGTGCGCTTGCCCAGCGGCTTCGACCTCGCTGCCTCCGGCAACGTCGAAGCACTCCCACCCGCAGCCGATGCCAAGCCTGGCCTGCATCTGCGCAAAGCCCTCTGCCGCGATCAGCAGCCCCAAGCACGCATCACCTACCGCCGCCAGACCACACCCACTCAACGCTAAACCCACACGCACCTGCTTTCTCACCATCCACCTCATCATCGCATCATGAAAACATCACACCTCATCGCCATCGCCTTCATCTTCGTCCTCACCTCCTTCGCCTGGTGGTTCCTAGGCGGCACCATCAGCATCCGCACCGCCCACATGCGTGACACCGCCGGTCAAGGCGTCAGCGAGCGCTGGGGACCACCACTCGTGCAGCAGCACCCACGCGCCAGCTACCAATCCGGCGATGGCGAAAAACTCAGCTTCCAGCCTGCCACCAGCGACGTGAAAGCCCGGCTCACCTATTTACCCGTCAAAATGGGCCTGATGTGGCAGCGCACCTACGGCCTGGAATTTGAAGGCCATTACACCTTCACCAATCCCGCCTCCATCACCCAGAAAGTCCAAATCAGCCTCGATCTGCCCACCACACGCAGCATGCTCGATAAAGTCGTCTTCACCCTCGGAGAAGGGGACCACTCCCGGCGCTCGCTCGCATCACCAGAGAACGGCGTCATGGTCGAGAGCATCGAGCTAGCCCCAGGGCAGTCCATCCCCGTCCTCATCAGCTACCAGTGCCGTGGCACCGATGTCTGGCGCTATGCCTTCGCCGACAGCAGCCGCATCCGCGACTTCCAGCTCGCCGTGAGCACCGATTTCGACGAAGTGAACTACCCCATCAGCTCCCCCACACACCGAGAAGACTCCACGGAGGGCCTCGCACTCATTTGGAAATATGATGACGCCATCTCCGCACCCGGCATCGCCGTGGAAATGCCCCGTGAGCTCAATGCAGGCCCCGTAGCCGCCCAGATCGCCTTTTGGTCCCCACTCTCGCTGCTGCTATTCTTTGGCGTGCTCGTCATCACCTGCATCGTGCGTGGCACACGCCTTCATCCGGTGAATTACCTGTTACTCGCCGCAGGCTTCTTCGCCTTCCCATTGCTCTTCAGCTACATGCTCGATGTGATCCCCGTGCAGGCCAGTTTTGGCATCGCCGCAGTCGTTTCCATGGCCTTGGTCTGCGGCTATCTGCGAGCCGCAACCGGTGAATTCATGTTCCGCATCGCCATCGCAGCCCAATTTGCCTACATGGTGCTCTTCAGTGCCAGTTTCTTCTTCAAAGGCCTCACCGGCCTCACCCTCACCCTCGGCGGCATCGTCACCCTCGCCGTCCTGATGGCCCTAACCGCCAAAGTGGACTGGAGCCAGCGCCTCGGCGGCTTATCCCCCAAATTGGCGTAACTACTCCTCGACTACTCATCGACGAATCGCGGCTATCTCGCTCCACCTCGGCAAAGTGGCGCGAGATAGATCAAAGTGGCCGCTCCACGAGCAGAGTCTTGGTTCCGATGGCTGAAGCGCCTCAAGCGGCGGCTACGGGGGCGGCTTGGAAGCGCTCCATGCTGAAGCGCTTCATGAGTGAGCCGCCTGAGACAAAGGCGAAGCCGCCGAAGAAGAGCATGAGGAAGGGGATGGAGAACCATTGTCCACGCTGACCTGCTAGCACGATCATCCAGCCGAAGTAGATGGCTAGAGCGACCTCTAGCCAGAGGGCGATGGATTTCCCGGCTTTGTAGCGACTTTTTTTGTTGGCGGCCTGGGCCTGGGTGGCGATGCCGTATTTCGGAGTGCGGACGAATTCGCTTTCCTGGCCGAGGAGGGCTTCGAGGACGGCTTTGCCGTTGTTGATGCTCATGCCGATGCCGAGGGCGAGGAGCATGGGCATGTAGGGTATGGCCCGCCACCAGCCACCGCGTGTCTGGGAGCCCTGAGCGGTGAGGTAGAAGACGATGACGGCGAGTGTGGCAAAGAAGAACACCGGCACATCGACGAACACGGCTTTTTGCCAGGAGCTGCCCATGACGAAGTTCGCCGGGTACATGAGCACGAGGGTGCAGAGGGTGAGCAGGTAAGCGAAATTCGAGGTGAGGTGTGCGGTGGCTTCCAGCTTGATGGAGAGTGGGGCCTCACTGCGCCAGACGTCGCCGAGGATCTTTTTGCAGACCTGGATGGAGCCCTTTGTCCAGCGATGCTGCTGGCTTTTGAAGCCATCCATGTCCGGTGGCAATTCTGCCGGCACGACGACGTCTTTGAGGTAAATGAATTTCCACCCGCGAATCTGGGCGCGGTAGCTGAGATCGAGGTCCTCGGTGAGTGTATCGTGCTGCCAGCCGCCGCTTTGCTCGATCGCGGCGCGGCGCCAGATGCCTGCGGTGCCGTTGAAGTTGAGGTACTCGCCGTGGCGGCTGCGGGCGGTCTGCTCCAGCACGAGGTGGCCATCGAGGAAGAGGGCCTGGAGTCGTGTGAGGAGGGAGAAATGGCGGTTCGCATGGCCCCAGCGTGCCTGGACCATGCCTGCACGCTCATCGGTGAAGTGATGGATGAGATTGAGCAGGTAATCGGGCTGCGGCTGGAAGTCGGCGTCGAAAATGCAGATGAACTCGCCTTTCGCGGATGGCATGGCTTCATCCAGTGCTCCGGCTTTGAAGCCATTGCGGTTCGTGCGGTGGCGGTACTGGATGTCGTGGCCTTTGGCGGCGTATTCGGCACTTAGTTTTTCTGCGAAGGCGGCGGTTTCGTCGGTGGAATCGTCGAGCACCTGGATTTGGAGCTTATCACGCGGGTAATCCAGATTGGTCACGCAGCGCAGCAGGTTCTCCACCACATCGTATTCATTGAAGATGGGTAGCTGCACGGTGATGACGGGCAGCTCGGCGTACTGACGTGGCGGCACAGGCACATCGGCACGATGTTTCCAAAAATGGTACAGAACCTTGATCCTGTGGGCACCGAAGCCAGACAGGGCGAGGAAGAGAAGGATGTAACTGGCAAACCAGATAGGATGATCCCAGGGGAGCATACGGGAGGCCCGTTTCGTAGGTGGGGGAAAAAACGGGGCGCATCAATCGCCGTATGAGCCCACCTTGCAAGGGCAAATCCTGATGTCATAAGCTGGTAAAATCCGCGTCTAGGTCGAAAGAACCCCATGCTCTACGATGCTCATAACCATCTCCAGGACGACCGCCTCGATCCCTGGCGTGATGCCCTACTCGCAGTGCTGCCCGCTACGGGCTTGATCCAGTCCGTGGTGAATGGCTCCTGTGCGGAGGATTGGCCCCTGGTGGCTGATTTGGCCCGAAATCACGCCTGGATACGTCCCGCCTTCGGACTGCATCCCTGGTATGTGAAGGAACGCCGCGAGGACTGGCTAGTCACGCTGCGGGGCTACTTGGTGGCTTTTCCGCATGCCATTGTCGGTGAAATGGGGCTCGACCGCTGGATCGAGCAGCCAGACATCGCGGCCCAGCTCGACTGCTTCCGCGCTCAGCATGCGCTGGCCTGTGAGCTCGACCGACCAGTGACCATTCACTGCCTGCGTGCCTTTGGCATGCTGGAGGAGACGCTGCGGGCGCTGCCCCGGCTGCCACGCGGCTTCTTGCTGCACTCCTACGGCGGCCCGGCGGAGATGGTGCCCGCTTTCATCAAGCTGGGGGCCTATTTCTCCATCAGCCCCTACTTTGCTCATTCGCGAAAGGCAGCCCAGCTCGCCACCTTTGCTCGCATCCCGCTTGATCGCCTCCTGGCGGAGACGGATGCCCCAGACCTGCATCCACCGCCGGAGCGAAATCCGCATCCACTCACGGCGGCCGATGGAAAAACGCTCAACCATCCTGCCAACCTCACCGTGAGTTATGACCTCATCGCCAGCCAGCACGGCATCACTCGTGATGAGGCTGAAAAAGCCGTCGCAGAGAATTTTCTGCGGCTCTTTGGCCGTGGGGTGCAGTGATCTAGTCCGCAAAGACAGATCGAATCGACTCCGAGCACACGTTAGGTGCTGCCCTCACCTTTTTTCACATGCGAAATACCTTCCATCTCCTCCCTGCGCTCGCGGCACTGCTACTCGCTCCCACGTTGCTCCAGGCTCAAAAAGCCGCTCCGAAGCCCCAGGCCGCCGCCGTGAAGCTTTTGCCCGAAAAGGCACTCCCTACCGATGAGAGCAACCTTCCAGGTGAAGGGAAGCTGCGGCAATACGAGTGGTTTCAAAAGCTCTGGCAGTCCCAGCGCAGCAAATGGGCCGCAGAGGCTGCCAAGGACCAAAATGCCGTCGTTTTCCTCGGCGACAGCATCACGCAGGGATGGGGTGCCGACTTCGGCAAGCGCTTCCCCGGCATGAAGCTGGCCAATCGCGGCATCAGTGGCGATACCACACGCGGGATGCTCATCCGGCTTGAAGACGTGCTCACGCTCCAGCCTGCCGCCGTCGTCATGCTCATGGGCACCAATGACATCGAGGAAGCCATCGACGCAGCCGCCATCGGTCGGAACGTGCAAAAAATCCTCCAAGCCATCAAAGCCAAATACCCGCAGACACCCATCGTGCTCTGCCGCATGTTCCCCAGCTCGGAGAAGAAAAAACGCCCCTCCGCCACCATCAAGGCCGTCAATGCCCTCTACGACGCTGCCGTCAAAGGCGATCCGCAGATCACCGTGCTCGATACCTGGACTCTCTTTGCCGATGCTCAGGGAGACGCCCGTGCCGAGTTCTTTCCAGACCTGCTTCACCTCAATGCCGCAGGCTATGACCGCTGGGCCGCCGCACTCAGGCCCATCTTTGCCACCCTCGGCCTCAGTGAGACAAAAGCAGACAGCTTCACACCCGAGCCCGGCTTCATCAGCCTCTTCAATGGAAAAAACCTCAGCGGCTGGGGCACACGCCCCACTCCACCGCGCAAGCAGCCCGCTGCGAAATCGAAAAACCCCGCTCCGAAGCCCGATGCGCCCGTCTTTGTCGAAACCAAAGAAGCCGTGAGCTTCGATGGCAAAATCACCAGCGACGATGGCCGCTACCGTGCGATCCATGGCCGACTCGTCGTCACCACACCGCCAGAGGGCCGCCGCATCCAGCAGCTCTGGACCACGCAGGAGTTCGGCACCGATTTCACCCTGAAGCTGGAATTCCGCGCCACACCGAACGCCGACAGCGGCGTCTTCATCCGCCAGCCGCAGCTCCAGTGTCGTGACCTCCTCCTCGCTGGCCCCTACAATCAACTGAAGAACTTCAAGGAAGGCGATTGGAACGAACTCGTCGTCACCGTCAAAGGCACCACCGCCACTGCCACCTGCAACGGCGAGCTACTCACCGATGCACTCACCGTCCCCGCCACAGGCCCCATCGGCCTCGAAGGCGACCGCGGCCAGATGGAATACCGCCGCATCCGCATCCAGACCGCGAAGTAGGCCTTCTAGTACAGCCGCAACGGCTGAAAGTTGCCCAGTTCCTGCGGAACTGGGCGGCTACTTCGCTCTCGCGATGCCGGATTTCACGTTGTTGATCGCTTTGGTGATCTTTTCCTGCATCGTCGTCTTATCGCCTGTCATCGCATACGCGATCGCCTCGTCCACATACGCGATGGCATCCTTGCGCTCGCCTTCCTTGTTCGATTTGGCACCCACCAACTCCTTCCGGGCAGTTCGCAGGAAAACCAAAGGCTCCTTGGCTGTCTTCGCCGCTTCCAGTTGAGCAATCGCTCGCCTCATCGGCCCCGGTTTAGCATCCTTGGCTGATGCGGTCATGCCTAGGCTCAAAAAAGCCGTCAAAAGCAGGAGGAAGTTTTTCATAAGGCCCAAGAACGCTGACGAAGCAGGAGTGATTACATCGACCGCACCATCTCCAGGGCTTCTTCGAGCTGTTTGTGGCCTGGGGTGGAGCTGAGGCGGGGGAACCTGCCTTCGATCATGACGAGCTTGCCGTTGCGGGAGAGGATGAGTTTCCGCTCTTTGATTTCCACGTCGTTGATGCCGGCGTGGGCGGCGGCGAGGCGGATGCTGGCGCAGGTGAGGAGGTTGGTGACGGCGTGGGGGAGCTTACCGCCGAATTGATCGCGCCATTGGGACTCCAGCTCATCGAGCTCCTTGCGGGTCATGATCTCGCCGAGCTGGCGGTAGGCGGTGATGCGCAGTTTCGCGTCCTCGATGAAGGTGGCGGGCAAAAATGCGGGCGTGGCACCTTTTGCGGCCTGGAGCATCAGGGCCTCGCTCATGACGAGGAAGTCTGCCCGTAGGCCCACCTCGACCGGGCGTGCGACGCGGCGGCCCTGCATGCGTGCGACGCTTTGCTTGAGCATCTGGCAGTATAGATCGAAGCCGATGGCGGCGATGTGGCCACTCTGCTCAGTGCCGAGGAGATTGCCCGCGCCGCGTATTTCCAGGTCACGCAGGGCGATTTTGAAGCCGCTGCCGAGTCCGGCGTATTGCTTGATGGCATTGACGCGTTTGCGGGCATCGCCGGCTGTGACTTCATCTCGGGGGAGTAGCAGGTAGGCATGTGCCTGGACTCCACCACGGCCTACACGGCCCCGGAGCTGATACAGATCGGCCAAGCCGAAGCGGTCTGCGCGGTCGATGATGATGGTGTTGGCATTCGGAATATCGACACCACTTTCGATGATGGTGGTGCAGACGAGAACATCTGCCTCACCATCGACAAAGGTGTGCATGATGTCCTCCAGCAGCTCGCTATCCATCTGGCCGTGTCCGATGAGCACGCGGGCCTTCGGACAAAGCTCGCGGATGCGCATGGCGACTTTTTCGATGGTGGCGACACGGTTGTGGAGGAAGAAGACCTGCCCACCGCGCTCGATCTCGGTCTCGATGGCCTGCTTGATGATGCGCTCGTCGTAGGGGCAGATCTGCGTCATCACGGCCTGCTTATTCGGCGGCGGCGTCTCGATGGTGCTCATGTCACGCATGCCCATGAGGGCTAGGTAAAGCGTGCGCGGGATGGGCGTGGCGCTGAGCGTGAGCACATCGACGAGGCGGAAGATGTCTTTGAACTTCTCTTTGTGCTTCACGCCGAAGCGCTGCTCCTCGTCGATCACCGCGAGGCCGAGATTTTTGAAGCGCACGTCCTTAGAGATCACGCGGTGCGTGCCCACCACGATATCGACCGTGCCTTCGCTGATACCCTTCACTATTTCGCGTTCTTTGTTCGCGGGCGTGAGTCGGCAGAGCATCTCGACGGTCACGGGGAACTCGCTCATGCGCTGGCGGATGTTTTCGTGATGCTGGCGGGCCAAAACGGTCGTCGGCACCAAAATGGCGACTTGTCGGCCTCCCATCACGGCTTTGAAGGCTGCGCGGATCGCTACCTCGGTCTTCCCAAAGCCGACATCGGCGCACAGGAGGCGATCCATCGGCTTTTCGGCCTCCATGTCGCGTTTGATCTCCTCCGCGCTGCGGAGCTGATCGGGCGTTTCGCGATAGAGAAAGGACTCCTCGAACTCGACCTGCCACTTGGTGTCTGGCTGGTGGGAAAAGGCCTTCAGCGTCTGTCTTTCCGCTGCGACGCTGAGCATACGCTTGGCGAAGTCCTCGACGCTTTTTTCCGCTGTGGCCCGTGTTTTTTTCCAGCGTGTCTCGGTGAGCTTGCTCAGCGATGGCGCTTTGCCACCGACGCCGACGTAGCGGCTGACCATGTGGACATGCGCCAGCGGGACAAAGAGCTTCGCGCTGTCTGCGTAGTGCAAAACGAGCACTTCCTCCTTTTTACCACCGTCACGCACCTCCACGCCCATGTAGCGTCCGATGCCGTGCTCGGCATGGACGACGAGATCGCCCTCACGCAGCTCGCTGAGCACATCGCGGGCTTTGCGCAGTGTTTCGGCCTCATCGAGCTTCGATCCGCGCACGCGGCGGATGTGCTGGTGACGGCCAAAAATCTCTGCGCCGGTCAAAACGGCCAATTTAGCCGCTGGAACGGTGAAGCCGCGATAGAGCAGGCCTAGCTTCGTCTCGACAGAGGAGGGGAGCTTACTTTGCAGCTCGTTGAAGCGCTCACGCTCTGCCTCATTGTGAAAGAAGATGACGCTGCGCCAGCCGGCCTGATGCCATTCGCTGATCTGGCGGTTAAAAAGCTCCCGCCGGGCCTCATGCAGCACGAAATCGGACGCATCAAAGACACCGAGCGGATTCTCATGAATGGCAGCGGCGAAGTCTTCGAGGCCACTCACGGAGGCTGTGCCACTGAAGATGCGGGCGTGCGCTTCGGTGCTGTCCTCACCCTCGATCTGGATGATGAAATCGTCTTTGCGCAGATGATGGCGCACGCGGCCAGAGTCATCCGCGCCGTCGTTCATCGTCAAAATGATGCCCGCACTCTCTAGGCGGCGGATGGAGGCCTGATTGTGCAGATCAAAGGCGCGGATGGACTCCAACTCGTCATCAAAAAACTCGAGGCGCAGCGGCTCCTCAGCCTGCCAGGAGAAAAAGTCCACGATACCGCCCCGGCGGGCGAACTGACCGCGCTCGGTGACGACGGGGCTGCGCTCGTAGCCGGCATCGGTGAGTTCTTTGAGCAGGATCTCGACATCGAGCTTTTCACCGGCTTTGAGCATGCGTTTCTGCTCCGTGATTTCGGCGAGGTTGGGCGCGGGCTCATCCAGGCTGTCGGCGCAGAGCACGATGGTGGGTGCCTCTCCCTCCAGCATGCGGCTGAGCACGGCGGTGCGTTCTGCGAGCAGCTCTGGATCTGCGAGCGCACTCTCGATGACATGGCCTAAGCGTGGGAAATACTGCGCCGGGCATTGCCACACGGCCAGCTCGGCATGGATGTGGTCCTGCGTTTTGACATCTGGGCAGAGTATCCACACACGGCGCTTGGATTTCTCCATCCTGCGCACGAGCAGAGCCGCCGCGAAACCAAAGGCCTGCGGGGCGATGTGTTCGAGCTGGGTGCGTGTTTTGAACTCCTTTTTCCCGAGCACCAGATCGACCAGGCCGAGTGCATCCCCCCGCGCACGAGTGGTGGGCGGTTTGTTCAGACGTGAGGCAGCTCGTTTGGCAGAGTGCAAGAGGGGAAGGCCGGGCCTATGCGGCTCGGAGTGGGAGTTTTCAAGGCTGGAATGTTTGGCTTTCGGCTCTGCGCTCCTTGTTTCCGATCGCTTGCGGGTTTATTTCACGGTCACGCATGCTCACACCTCTCGATCTGAAGCTCTTCCGCGACCTGAGTCGTATGAAGGGGCAAATCGTGGCAGTGAGTCTGGTGATGGCCTGTGGACTGGCGATGATGATCATGACGCGGAGTATCATTCTGACGCTGGAGAGCACGCGAGATGCCTACTACCAGCGGCATCGCATGGCGGATGTGTTTGGCTCATTAAAGCGGGCACCGAAATCGCTGGGCGATCGAATTGCGATGATCCCCGGCGTGGCGGCGGTGGAGACGCGGGTGGTGGTGAATGCCACGCTGGATCTGGAGGGCATCGACGAGCCTGCGACGGCGCATTTGGTATCATTACCGGAGGATAGGCCGCAGACGCTCAATCAGCTCTTTATCCGCCGTGGGAGCCTGCCACGGCCGGATGCACGCAATGAGGCGGTGGTGAGTGAGGCCTTCGCTTTGGCCAATCACTTGCGCATCGGGGATCGGCTCACGGCGATCATCAATGGCAGGCGTGATGAGATCGTGGTCAGCGGCATCGGTTTGTCGCCGGAGTATGTGTTTGAGGCGCGGCCAGGTGAAACGCTGCCGGATAACAAGCGCTACGGCGTGTTTTGGATGAATGAGCGCAGCATCGCGGTGCCGTACAATTTGGACGGAGCCTTCAATGACCTGTGCATCGACCTTTCACCCGGCGTGGTGGCTGCGAGCGTGATTTCAGAGGTGGATCAGTTGCTAGCGGACTATGGAGCGCAGGGCTGCTACACACGCACGGATCACGCCAGTGCGAAGCGGCTGGATGATGAACTCAAAGTGGTGCGTGCGCTGAGTTTTGCCTATCCGGTGGTGTTTTTGAGCGTGGCGGCCTTCATGGTCAATGCGGTGCTGGCGCGGCTGGTGCGGCTGCAACGCGAGCAGATCGCTCAGATGAAGGCGCTGGGCTACTCCTCCTGGCAGGTGGGGCGGCATTATCTGGGCTATGCACTCATGATCGTGGTGATCGGCACCTTCATCGGCGGGATCGTGGGGCGCTGGTTCGGAGCGCTGATGCTGGGTATTTATGATCTGTTCTTCCGCTTTCCAGAGCTGGTGTTTCGCATGGATTACAGTGCCTGGGGGCTAGCGCTGCTCATCAGCGCGGGTGCGAGCGTGTTGGGGGTGCTCAGTGTAGTGTGGATGGCGGTGAAACTGCCGCCCGCAGAGGCCATGCGGCCAGAGCCGCCAGCGGACTTCAAGCCCTCCCTACTGGAGCGTGCTGGTCTGGCCAAACTTCTGCCCACGAGTCTGCGCATGGCGCTGCGAAACATCGAGCGCAGGCCTTTGCAGGCGGTCTTCACCATCGCGGGGCTCTCGCTAGCCACGGGGCTGATGGTGCTACCGGGTTCGATGGCGGATAGCATCGACCATTTGCTCACTTATCAGTGGAATGATGTGCAGCGGCAGGATGTGATGGTTTTTTTGTCCGAGCCGGGCTCTGCATCGGCGCTGCATGACCTGGAGCACCTGCCCGGTGTGCAACTGGCGGAGCCCCTGCGTGTGGTGCAGGCTCGCATACGGAATGCGCATCACTCCCGGAAGCTGGGAATCACCGGCATCTCACGCAGTGCGGAGCTGAATCGGCTACTGGATGCTGAGGGCCGCCGCCTGCGCCTGCCGGATGAGGGCATCATGATGTCCAAGCAGCTCGGCGAGATCCTAGGCGTGCGCATCGGTGAAAGTGTGCAGGTGGAGGCACTCGAAGGTGCCCGTGCGACTCGCAGCGTGCCGGTGCGTGGTTTTATCGAGGATTTTGCCGGCATCGGAGCCTACATGGACATCGACGCCCTGCGCCGCCTCATGCGTGAGGGAGAGACAGTGAGCGGGGCGTATTTAAGCGTGGATGAGGCGCGGTGGAGTGACTTCATGCGAAAGGTAAAGGACACCCCGCGTGCGGCCATCACGCTGGTGAAGGCGGATCAGCTCGCCGCTTTTCGCAATACCACAGGGCAGAGCATCGGAGTCATTCGGAAGCTCTACCTCACTCTAGCGATCATCGTCGCCTTCGGTGTCGTGTACAATAGTGCTCGCATCGCTCTGAGTGAGCGTGGGCGTGATCTGGCGACGCTGCGGGTGGTGGGCTTCACTCAGAGGGAGATCGGTGGTGTGCTACTGGGGGAGCTGACGCTTCTCGTGCTGGCCGCATTGCCCGTGGGGCTGCTTTTCGGCAAAGGGCTAGCCACTTTCATCATCACCCAACTGCGCACCGAGACCGTGCGACTACCGCTGCGCATCAGCATGCACACCTATGCTTTGTCCGTGATCGTGGTCTGCTGCGCGGCGCTGGCGTCCTTCTGGGTCGTGGGCCGCATGCTGCGGAAGCTGGACATGATCGCGGTGCTAAAAGCGCGGGATTAGGCAGTGTCCTCGTTTGCATGACTACCCAAGCCGTCCATGATCGCCACCCATGAATCCAGCGCCATCCACGCCGATCCTGCATGTCAAAGGGCTCTCGAAGAGCTTTGACGGGCGTAGCGTGCTCAGTGGAGTCGATCTGGAGGTGCCGCAGGGCAGTGTGGTGACGATGCTCGGCCGCAGCGGCACAGGGAAGTCGGTTTTTCTCAAGTGCCTCGCGGGCGTGATCGAGCCAGATGGTGGTGAGGTCTTCTTCGATGGCACTCGATTGAGCAAAGAGACGCGGGCAGACTTTCGCCAGCGCTGTGGATTCCTGTTTCAAAGCAATGCGCTGTTCGATTCACTCACCGCACTGGAAAATGTGGCTCTGCCGCTGGAGCAAACCACCCGTCTGCGTGATGCCGAGATCCGTGAGCGTGCCATGGAGGCGCTGCGTCAGCTCGAGCTCGATGCGCATGCCTCGCAGTTCCCCAGCCAGCTCTCTGGCGGCATGCAGAAGCGGCTAGCGTTAGCGCGGGCCATTGTCACGCGGCCAGAGCTGGTGCTCTTTGATGAGCCCACAGCAGGGCTCGATCCGCTGCGGCGCAATGCGGTCTTCACCATGATCGTGAAGTATCAGCGCCAGTTCGGGTTCACTGCCGTAGTCATCACGCATGATCTCGCGGAGGCACTCGCGGCCAGTGACCGTGTGGCGCTGCTCGATAATGGGCGCATGTGCTTCCAGGGCACGCCGACGGATTTCTCCACCAGCACGGAGGCATCCGTGGTGGCCTTTCGCGACAGCGTGAGCACTTTGGAGCAAGAGGTGCGCACGCTGCGTGCTGCGTGACTACTTTGCCATTCTGTCCTTTTCATTCCTTCCATCACCCATGAAAAACACCACGCTCGAACTCCTCACCGGCCTCTTCGTCGCCATCGGGCTCGCTGCTGTAGCCTGGCTCTCCATCAAACTGGGCGCTGGAGCCGTGATCGGGGGCGATACGATGGTCATCGAGGCACGCTTTGACAATGCAGGCGGCCTCAGCACTGGCGGCAGTGTTTTGATCAGCGGAGTGCCCGTAGGCCGTGTGGATGCCATCCGAGTCGATCCGGCAGATTTTAGCGCCATCGTCAGTCTGCGTGTGAAAGCGGATCTGAAGCTCTCCTCCGACACGATGGCCTCGATCAAGACCACGGGCCTCATCGGCGATAAATTCATCGCATTGACGCCTGGAGCAGAAGAGGCCGTTTTGAAGCCCGGGGATCGCATCATCGACACAGAGTCCTCTGTCGATCTGGAGTCCCTAATCGGAAAAATGGCCTTCGGATCTGTTGACAAAGGCGTAGAAAACGATTCAGAAAAAGCACCGGCCCCACCACCATGAAATCCCGAGCATTCATCGCCGCCTCGTTCTCCCTCTTTTTGACGGCGGCAGCCGCCACACTCCATGCTGCCCCGGCAGATGAAGCGCAGGCACGCCTACGCAGTGCCGTGAATGATGTGCTGGCTGTCACTAGCAAGGCTGGCAGCAAAAGCGCCCTCACCGCCAGCGTCAGCCCCGTGCTGCGCCGCCACATCAGCTTTGAAACGATGACTCGCCGTGCCGTGGGACTCGGCTGGCGGACTTTCAAGCCCGATGAGCAAGCCAAAGCCGTGCAGCTCTTTAGCACGCTGGTCATCCGCACTTACGCGAACAAATTCACGCCCGGTGAGCAGCCTCAGATCCAGTACAAAGCCGCCACCTCACCCGCCGCAGGCCGTGTGGATGCTCCCACGACGCTCGTTTACCAGGGTAGCCGTTACAGCGTCACTTACCGCATGGAGCAGGCCGGTGGGAGCTGGCTCATCACCGATGTCGTGATCGAAGGCGTGAGCATGATCGCGAATTACCGCTCCCAGCTCGACTCCGTCTATAAAAAGGGCGGAGCACAGGCGGTGATCACGTCTCTCCAGCAATCGGTCGCCAAGCAATAATATCCTGATCATGAAGTCCACACTGCTCCCCGTCGCCGTCGCGTGCATCGCGTCCATGGTCGTCTCCTGTGCGGCACCGCGCAGCAGCACAGCCTCCAGACCGCCACTTCTCTCTGCCGCCAAGTCCAAAACAGTCTCCAAATCTGTCCTCAATGATGCAGCAGCCAAAGCGGACCACTTGGATGACTACGGCACGGGCGTGCAGGTCTCTGACCCACTCGAAAAGCTGAACCGCGCCACCTTTTGGCTCAATGACGGGCTCTATACCGTGCTGCTACGCCCACTTTCCAAAGGCTACGAAAAAGTCATGCCCAAGTTCCTCCGAACTGGCATCAATAACGTCTTCGACAACATCAAATACCCCGTCCGGGTCGTAAACTGCATGCTCCAGGGGAAATTCGACCGCGCTGGGCATGAGACGAAAAAATTCGCCCTCAACACCTTTGCGGGTGTCGGCGGCTTGGTGCGTATCTCGGACAAGATCGTCGATACCTCCGACATTCCAGAAGAGGATAGCGGCCAGACACTCGGAGTCTGGGGCATCCCTCATGGTCCCTACATCGTCCTACCCATCCTAGGCCCCAGCAGTGCACGTGAGATCGCTGGACTAGCTGGAGACTATGCTCTGCATCCGGCCAATATGGGCCTCTACTTCCACAGCAAAAATGGCAATCACGACTGGATGTACCTGCCCCCATCCATCAATACCGCACGGAACATGCCATCCCAGATCGAGGCCTACGACGCCCTGCGGAAAGACGCCGTCGATCCCTACCTCGCCATACGTGATGCCTACATCCAGCAGCGGAACGAAGCCGTGCGTAAATGAATCGGCAGGGCATCTCTCCGCAGGTGAAACGTTCTCTTTGACGACCCGCCACGGCGTGCCAGTATCCGCGCCCCTTTCCCAACCACCTTTAGCATGGCTTTGATCGTCCAAAAATATGGCGGCACCTCCGTCGGAAACCCCGAGCGCATCCGCAACTGCGCACGGCGCATTTTGGAAACGCAGCGTGCCGGCAACCAAGTCGTCGCTGTCGTTTCCGCCATGTCCGGCGTCACCGATAGCCTCATCAAGTTGGCCAAGGATGTCTCCCCCGAGCAGGCACCCAGTGAACGTGAGATGGACGTGCTCCTCGCTACTGGAGAGCAGACCACCATCGCTCTCACGGCCATGGCCATCAATGCCCTCGGCGGCAAGGCGGTCTCCCTCACCGGAGCACAGGCTGGCATCTCCACCGACCGCGTCCACACCAAGGCACGCATCGTTAACATCACCCCTGATGCCGTGCGGAAAATGCTCGATGAAGGCAATATCGTCATGCTCGCCGGATTCCAGGGCGAGACCGCTAGCGGGGAAATCACCACCCTCGGTCGTGGTGGCAGCGATCTGACGGCTATCGCCATGGCTGCCGCGATCAAAGCAGACCTTTGCCAAATCTACACCGATGTGGACGGCGTGTACACCTGCGACCCACGCGTCGTGAAAACCGCACGGAAGATCGAAGAAATCAGCTACGAAGAGATGCTCGAAATGGCCTCCTCTGGCTCCAAAGTGATGCAGAGCCGTAGCGTCGAGTTTGCCAACAAATTTGGTGTGCGCTTCGAAGTGCGCAACAGCATGAACAACAACCCAGGAACCATCGTGAAAGAAGAATCACCCGGCATGGAGTCCGTCGTCGTCCGCGGCGTGTCCCTCGAGCGTAATCAGGCGAAAGTCACCATCGACGACGTCGCCGACCGTCCCGGCATCAGCGCCGCAGTCTTCGGAGCTATCGCCAGCGCGAATGTCATCATCGACATGATCGTGCAAAACGTCAGTTTCGATGGCATCACGGACATCTCCTTCACCCTCAGTGGGGCAGATCTGCCAAAGGCAGAGGCCGCGCTGAAAGCCGTGCTTCCCAATCTCGGTGAAAAGGCAACACTCCGCACCCAGAGCGGCATCGCCAAGCTCAGCGTCGTCGGCATCGGCATGCGCAGCCATAGTGGCGTCGCCGCCAAGATGTTCAAGGCACTCGCAGACGCCAGCATCAACATCCAGATGATCTCCACCAGCGAGATCAAGACCGCCGTCATCGTGGATGAAAGCGAGATCGAAAATGCCGCCCGCGTCGTCCATACCGCATTTGGTCTAGATGTCTGATTGGAGTATAGAAGGGGATACGGACCGACTCACACCTTTCGAGCCGTTCTCGCCTGCTTTCGCAGTGAAAACCGCGAACTGAGAACTCTTCCGAGATCCATCCGTGTCTCACGGGCGCTGTGGGTAGAAGGCCTGCATCGCCTCGCGCACTTGGGGGCAGTCGCGGCTGGCTTGGTAGATGGCGTTGGGCAGTTTGCGCTGCTGGGTGAGGAGGTGGTAGGCTCCGAGTGCTTCAAAGGCGGCATTCAGGCCGCCATTCATGGGGAGATAGCTACTGCCATCTGCGCTGAGGTTTTCCACCATGCCCCAGGGTGGAAAAAAGCCGGCGTCCTGCATGTGACGTAGCGTGGAGAGCACACGGGTGGGCTGCTCACTGATCGCGGCACTCATGAGCATGTAATGCGGATGAATGAGCTGCTGGTCTGGCAGTTCCGTGCCGCCGACGTAGTAGGCATTGCCGGTGGCATTTTCTCCAGCGGAGAGTCCGTAGATGCCCAGCCGTGCCGCGAGGCTGCTGGGCTTGGTCTTGGGGAAAAAGGAACTCTGCGCGGCCTGCATGCGGCGGCGCACGCTGGACCAGCGCACGCCATCCGTGGCATCAGGTTCATCGAGATCGAAATCTGGGTGTAGCAGGCTCTGGATCTCCGTGATGAAGCCCGTGCCCTGCCAAGCGTTACCAGGATGTGTCGAGGGCGTGATCGCTGCACGACTCTGCGGACTGGCGAGGCGTGCGAGCAGGGTGACGAGCGCGGTCTCTCCACCCCAGTCTGCCCAGCCATGCGGTAGCATGCGTGTCCCGCTGGCATCGAGCCCGTGCGTGTAGTGGCCGCTGGGGAGTCGCAGCGCGGGAAAGTCGATCTGCCGGATGTTGGTGAGTGTTTCGGACTCGACATCATGGTCTTTTAAAATGCGGGCGGCTAGCAGCATGGACTGGAGGCAAAGCGCGGTGTCGATGGTGCTGTATTCGGTGTGGGGCAGGATTTCATGTTCCGCACCGACTTGACGGACAAAGTGCGGCAGTAGTCCACGCGGACGCTTGACCCGCATGAGCGATGCATGCGTCTGACGCAGCATGGCGCGGGCGAACTCGGGCGTGACGAGTGCGGCCGGTGCCTGCGCCGCCGCTGCCGTGGCCAGAACGAGCAATCCGGTGACTGGGATGCTCTCAAAAGAGCCCTCTGCGAGGTGTGCGCGGTCGCGTGCTAGGCCGCTGGCGGGATTGTGGCAACGCAGGAGCTTGGCGTAGCTTGTGGCGAACACTTGCTCATCCCAATCGAGCGGCGGCGTATCCACACCGAGCCACAGTCCCCGCACCGTGGCATCCGAGCCGGGCTCTACGGTCCAGAGGAGCATTTTAGCAGCGCGGAAGTCTTCCGCACGCAGCTCGATCTCATGCATGGAGGGGGGCTTTTCGCCGAGGGGGAGCAGCCGCTCTAGGAGTGCTGCCCCGGCGGCGTTTTTGAGCTCGACTTTGAGTTTACCACGGCCTGCGGCGTCCACTTTGAGTCGGGTGATGCGTGGCTGGTGCCGCTTTGACAGGGCGGCGGGAAAGGCACGCGTGAAATCGAGCACGCGATCTGGCTCCACCGCGAGTCCGGCTAAGCTGTGCCACATGCCTGCCCAGGCATCCGGCTGCTGGCTGAGGCGGATGCGCACTTCGCTATCGTTCACCCACTCGATCTCATGCTGCGCAGGACCGTGAAAACCGAAATCGGTGCCCAGATGCGTGTAGCTGGTGAAGGAGTTCAGCCGCTTTGTGCCCTCCACCGGCATGGAGGCAGCTTGGCGATGGATGAAGTAGCGGTGTACCGGTTGCCAAATGATGTTCTCCGCCGCACTGGCCGCAGAGAGGCCCAGAAGCAGCACGACCTGCATCAGCATGAGTACGCTCACTCGGCGAAAAGAGCCTGCAAGGTGCGAGATGGGCGCATTTGCCAAAGTGCGAGGGTTTTGGCGCGGAACCCACGCTTTGTCCGATTTCATGCCGTGACGAGTCGTGCGCGGAATTTTTCCAGGGCAGCGAGGATGAGTGGATCTTTGTAAAAATCCTCGTCGATGACTGGTTTGGTCGCTTCCACGACCACGGCGGGCGCTGAGGCGGCTGGCGGGGCAGCGGGGCGTGGCGGCTCCGCTTTTGGCTTCGGCGGTGGAGGGGGCGCTGGGGGCTCCTCCGTGAGTCCGAGGCCCAATTCGCTAAAAGCTGGTGCCTGCAACGAAGGATCGAGCACGAACTCGAATTTCATCGACTGGCCTGTGAGCTCCTGAGCCATCGTTTCGAGGAAACTGACCTGCGCAGGCCTCATCACGCTATCCCGAGCATAAGACTCGGAGACGGGGAAACCGACTTTGAGCACGTTGCGATGGCTGCCGAGCAACGTGGATGTTTGTAGCCAGGGCAGGATGAGCGGACGCTTTTCCCGCACCAGCTCGATGAGCCGCGGCCACAGATCGATCGTATCCAGGCCCAGAGCGGCGGGGGCTGGAGGAGGCGGGGCAGGGGGCGGCGGCGGAGCCGGAGTCGGAGTCGGAACCGGAGTAGGAGCCGGAGTAGGAGCCGGAGTAGGAGCCGGAGTAGGAGCCGGAGTAGGAGCCGGAGATGCTGCCAGGGGACGAGGAGGAGGAAAGGAGGCAGCGGGGCTTTCCTCAGAGGATTTTGGGGAGGGACGCGGCGCTGGAGGTGTCGCTGCTGGCCGTGCAGCGGGTGCCGGTGTACGTGGCAGTGCTGCTCCCGTGCCACCGCCTTCGAGTGCCTCGATGACATCGCTGATGCTCACTTCATTGAGGCTCTGCACAGCAGCGATGATGCCGAGTTCAAAGTGCAGGCGCTTGTTGCTGGCCCAGCGCATGCGTGCATCCACATCTGCGAGACCATCCACCACGCGGAGGAGCTGCTCCGTGCTGCCCATCTCTGCCTGGGCGATGATTTCGGCCAGCACCTCGGGGCTGAGGTCTTCGGCGGCGGCTTGGGGATCGGCTTGCTGCACCAAAAGTGTGCGGAAATGCTGAATCAGGTCCCCCAGCAGGCGGGAGAGGTCTTTTCCGGCCTCACTTTGATCATGCAGCAGGCGCAGAGCACTGACGGTATCACCCTCCAGCACATGCCGCGCCAGATGCGCCACGGCCTCTGCCGCCGTGAAGCCGAAAATCTCCAGCACATCCGCCTCCGCGATCTTATCACCGCAGAAGGCCACCAGCTGATCGAGCATGGACTGCGCATCGCGCATGCCGCCCTCTGCCCCTTTGCCGATGGCGAAGGCGGCCTTTTCATCGAGCTGCACGCCCTCTTCCTGGGCGATGTGGAGCAGGTGCTTGGCGATGATGGCGTTCGGGATGCGGCGCAGATCAAAGCGCTGGCAGCGGCTGATGATCGTGGGGAGGATCTTATTGGCCTCCGTGGTGGCGAAGATGAACTTCACATGCGGAGGCGGCTCCTCCAGCGTCTTCAGCAGTGCATTGAAGGCCCCTGCGGTGAGCATGTGCACTTCGTCGATGTAGTAGATTTTATACCGGCAGCGTGATGGGGCGAATTTCACGTTGTCGCGCAGTTCGCGCACCTGTTCGACGCCGTTGTTGCTCGCACCGTCGATCTCCAGCACATCCATGCAGCGACCTTCGGCGATCTCGATGCTGAGTTCATCATCCGGGTCGAATTCAATGCTCGGCCCGCCTTTGGCACACAGAGCCTTGGCAAAAATGCGTGCCGTGGAGGTCTTTCCCGTGCCTCGCGGCCCGACGAAGAGGTAGGCGTGCGCGAGGCGGTTCTGCGCGATGGCATTGCGCAGCGTGCGCACGACATGCTCCTGGCCCAGCACATCAGCAAAGGTCCGGGGACGGTATTTTCTGGCAAAAACTTGGTAACTCACAGGCGGGCGAGGCTAGGGAGGCATTCGGCACTGGCAAGGGTGGCGAGCGAGAAATGACAAAGCATTCGGCACCTCACCCGCTGCATCGCCAAATCACACGGGTTGCTCTATTCGCTGCATCATGTAGGAAGGCGGCCCCCATTTGCCCATGCCACCGCGCCCCCCACGAAAAAAACAAAACTCCCGCGTGCGCGGGATCGCCATCGACCTGCTCTGCGAATGGGCTGCGGGGGAGCGCTACGCCTCCGACCTGCTCGACTTCGCCCAGCGTGAGTTCGAGCTCATCACGCCCGATGCGGCGATGCTGCGTGAGATCGTCCTCAGCACCCTGCGAAATCTCACCCTGCTCGATCACTGGATCGACGCCTTCACCGGGGATCGCCATCTCGACCACCGCACACGCTGGGCGCTGCGCATCGGCATCTGCCAGATCGTCCTCATCGGCATCTCTGAGCACGCCGCCGTGCATGAGACCGTAGCCGCCGCTGGCCGTGCGCGGGGATTCGTCAATGCCATCCTCCGCCGTGGCTGCCGTGAAAAAGATGAGCTGAAGGCCAACATGGCCGCCCTACCGCTCGAAGTCCGCACCTCGCACCCGAAGTGGCTCGTGCAGCGTTGGTTAGCCCAGCACGGTGAAGAAAAGACCGCCGCACTCTGCGAGTGGAATCAGCAGCACGCTCCCATGCATGCTCGTGTGAATCACCTGCACCCAGAGATGGCCACCAGTACTGACGACTTCATCCTCTGTGAGGAGCTGCCGCGTGATGATCTGGCCTCCGGCAAAGTGTACATCCAGGACCCCAGCACCGCACTGGCACCACGCCTGCTCGCTCCGGCGAAAAACGCCCGCGTGCTCGATGCCTGCGCCGCCCCTGGTGGCAAAACCGCCCTTCCTCGCCCAGCTCATGCAGAATCAGGGCGAGATCATCGCCTGTGATGTCTCCGCCGCACGCCTGCGCCGCCTCGCTAGCAATCTGAAGCGCCTCCACGTCACCAATGCGCACATCGAGCAGCACGATTGGGCCGCTGAGGAGCTCCCCGCTTGGGCAGAGGGCGGATTCGATGCCATTTTGCTCGATGTACCGTGCAGCAACACCGGTGTCATGCGCCGCCGCGTCGATGTACGCTGGCGTCTGACCGCAGAGAGCTTTGCAGAGCAAAATACCGCCCAAGAGCGCCTCCTGCGCAGCGCCGCACGCGTGCTGCGCCCCGGTGGTGTGCTCGTTTACAGCACCTGCAGCATCGACCCGGAGGAAAATGGCCAACTCATCCGCCGCATCCTCGAATCCATGCCCCACCTGCGACTGGAGACGGAGCAAAGCAGCTTCCCCACCGAAACCGGCATCGACGGAGCCTACGCAGCACGCCTCGTCTCTGCGGCAAAGGCCTGATCCCGCACCATAACGGGATTAATCCGCACTTGCCCCTGCTTCTCCGCAGTGCTCCCTTCGCGCCCCCTTGCCGGGGGCATTCCAGCCCTGCGGCCCACCTTCATCCTACATACACCCGCCATGTCCTCCGACCCCAAAGCATCCCAGGCCCAAATGGAGAAAATCGTCTCCCTCTGCAAGCGCCGCGGCTTCATCTATCAAAGCAGCGAAATCTACGGCGGCTGCGGCGGCGTGTGGGACTACGGCCCGCTCGGCGCGGAGCTGAAGCGCAACCTGCGCACCGCCTGGTGGAACACCATGACCCGCGAACGCGAGGACGTGCTCGGCCTGGATGCCAGCATCCTCATGAATCCCGCCATCTGGAAGGCCAGCGGCCACGTCGATACCTTCGCCGACCTCATGCGCGAGTGCTCGCTGACGAACAAACGCGTCCGCGCCGATCACGTCGATCCGCAGGACGGCGTCGTCATGAAATACAGCGGCGCCAAAGCCCCAAATGGCTGGCGCTGGGACCGTGCCATCTCCGCTTTGCTGAAAAATGGCGAGCACATCGAGAGCTTCCGCAAACGCATCCGCGCCCTCATCGCGCAAAACGCCGGTGAAGCTGCTGGCAAGCCCGAGGAGATCGAATTGGTCGGCGAGGAGAAAATCGACGCCGTGAATGGCAGCGTCGATTTCCATCCCGAGACCGGTGGCATGCTCGGCGAGGCTCGTCCCTTCAATCTCATGCTCAAGACCTACCTCGGCCCCACCGCGACCGAGGACGACGTGACCTACCTGCGCCCGGAAACCGCGCAGGCCATCTTTGCGCAGTTCAAGAACGTGTTCGACTCCAGCCGCGTAAAGGTGCCGTTTGGCATCGGCCAGATCGGCAAGGCCTTCCGCAACGAGGTCACGCCGAAGAATTTCACCTTCCGCAGCCGCGAGTTCGAGCAAATGGAACTCGAGTTCTTCATCAAGCCCGACGAAGCCGTCGAGATCATCAGTGGCGAGGTCGCGAAATGGCATGAAGGCGCCGATTTGAGCGAACCGCAGCCGAATTGGGGCTGGGAGCTGTGGCACCGTTACTGGGTGGATCAGCGCACGAAGTTCTACCAAGGCATCGGCCTCGGCGACGTGCTCGAATACTACTGGCAGACGCCCGCCGACCTCGCCCATTACGCCCGCGCCTGCGTGGACATCCTGTGCGAGTTCCCGTTTGGAACGGAAGAGCTGGAAGGCATCGCCGCGCGTGGCGACTTCGATTTGTCCGCGCACCAGACCGCCAGCACCAAGTCACAGGAGATCTTCGACGAAGAACTCAAAACCGCCGCCGCCAAGCTCACCGACGAGCAAAAGGAAGCCCTCATCCAGAAACGCCTCGCCGCCGAAGCCGCGAAGACCAAGGGCGAGCCGATGCCCGAGGCCGCCGTGCGTGCGTGGTTCGAGCGTCTCTTCAAAGGCAGCTACGTCCCCCACGTCATCGAACCCTCCGCCGGTCTCGACCGCATGGCGCTCGCCGTCATCGCCAAGGCCTTCAGCGAGACCGAAAAGGTCGATGAGAAGGGCAAGAAGGAAGTCATCACCGTCCTGCGCCTGCATCCGCGTGTCGCCCCGATCAAAGTCGGCGTCTTCCCGCTGCTCAAGAACAAGCCCGAGCTCGTCGCCAAGGCCCGCGAGGTCTATGCGCTGCTGAAGAAGCACCTGAACTGCTTCTACGACGAGACCGCGTCCATCGGCCGCCGCTACGCCCGCCAGGACGAAGTCGGCACCCCCTTCGGCGTCACCATCGACTTCGAAACCTGCGGCGAAAAAGGCCCCGAACTTCTCGACACGGTGACGTTGCGCCACCGCGACAGCGGCGAGCAGGAACGCGTGAAAATCAGCGAGTTGCTCGGGAAGTTGCTGCCGCTGGTGAGTTGATCAACACGACCGCCACGATTCGGCGAAGCAAAGTAGCCCTCTCGCTCCGCGAGAGGAGCCATGGTGCATCGAAGACTCAATGATTTACGACCTTCGATGACGCTGGGGGCCTGCGACAGCCATCTGTTCATCTCGCGGAGCGAGATGACTACTTTGCTGGCGCATCATTCTCGCTCAGCGTGGTTTTCCGGCAGCGACTGCAATTTTTCCGCTACGCCTCCGTTCCACCGAGCCAGAGGCTCGAAAGAAAATAGCCGGTGGTGCAACCACCGGACTCCCGCGCCTCCCACCGCCTTCCCGCCTCGCGCCCTGAAAGGGTGCGAGAAGCGGACGTGCGGCCATTCGTTCCCGCAAACATCCGCGCTCCCTTCTCGCGACCCTCCGGGTCGCCACGTATCGCGTGAAGACATCCGTCATTCCTGGGGTTCCGCTTCGCTTCACCCCAGGCTAATTTCTTTCGAGCCTCCGGCTCGGGGTGCGTTGCAGTATGATTCGCTACCAACCAAACAGCCTTTCCCAGTTCCGGCATCCTCGGATGAAGATAGTGTAAGGAGTGTCCTTGTGGTCGATGGACTCATCGACACCTTCATCGGTCGCAATGCCTCGTTGTCTGAGTTTTCGGATGATTTCGAACCTGCGTGTTTCATTGGCGGCCTTCCGTGGAAAAACGGCGTCAAGCCGTACAAACTCAGATTTCCAATCTTGGACGACGGAATCTGAAGTGAGTGCTCGCAGAGCAGATTGCCCGAGAAACGGAGCAAACCAAAAGAGCAGTGCCAACGCTAACACAACGCCAATTCCACGAAGGAGGACTTTTGCGAATCGATTGAGGCTCATGCTTGTCATGATAGGAAAATATCACCCACATGACATCTGGCAAGGCAGGCGAAAAGCCATCCCTCAGCGCCAAAGGCGCGAACGATACCAGCCTGGGCCAACGGCCCAGGACATGCCGCAAAAAACAAGGTGAAGGGCTGAAAGCCCGCCCCATGCTCCTGCAGCCATGCCGCAGTCCCTCAGCCTCGTCATCGTCCACCTGGTGTTCAGCACCAAGGATCGTCTGCCTCGCTTCGACGCCCCGCTGCGACCGCACCTCCACGCCTATTTGGCCGAGGTCGCACGAAACGCCGGTTGTGAAGCCTACCGCGTTGGCGGCGTGGCCGATCATGTGCATCTCGCCATCCGACTCTCTCGCACCCTGACCATCGCCGAGTTGGTCGAGACCTTGAAGACCTCATCCTCCAAATGGCTCAAAACCCAATCCGCCACCTTGAGCGACTTCTCCTGGCAACGCGGCTACGGCTGCTTCTCCGTGGCTCCGGCGGACCTGATGGCCCTCACCACCTACATCGACAACCAGGAGGAGCATCATCGCGTCCGCACCTTTCAGGAGGAGTATCGGGCGTTCCTGAACAAATACGGTGTGACGTATGACGAGGCCTATGTGTGGGATTGAGTCGCGGTGAGCACGGGCCTAGTTTTTAGCGCCAAAGGCGCGAACAATTCCAGCCTGGGCCATCGGCCCAGGCGAAGCCGAGATCAGGGGGGAGGGCTGAATGCCCGTGCTATGCGCACAACCAGGCGAGCATGGGTCGGGTTTCAGCCCTAGGTCTGGGGTTTCGCGTTCACCCCTGGGCCGTTGGCTCAGGCTGGTATGGGGTGCGCCTTTGGCGCTCAAGATGCCGTCGTTTCTTCCAAACTTTGCTGGGCCATCACCTCGGCAATTCCAACAAGGTGTAAAATACATTCACATTTCTTTCTACCAGATACCTTTTGTGGATCACTGACATAGGGAACGAAAAGACGCTCTTACCTTCGGGGGCAACCGCGAAATCGGTGCCAAGTTCATCTTCAACCAGGCACCATTCAAGATTCAACACATTCACCAAGGCATCGCCCAATAGAACTCCCATGGCAGAGATCTCTGCGGTCTGATCTCTGCGGAACTTCTGTTGATCGAATAGTACTTGCAGGAGCGTGAGCCTCTCTGCCGCAGTCCGATGTTCTGGAGAATCGCTAGCCAGCCCTTGTTCGATGAACTCGCGCATGCGTTGAAGTTCAGCTGTGTGTTCTGAAGTGAGTGCGACTTTTTTCATTTTTCCGGCCAAATGGATTACTGTTGAACGGGATAGTGAGCTTCACGCCGCCTTCGAGTCAACACTCACCCCCGCACCAAACAATACCCGAAGTCCATCTCCCAGCCGCGATCCGTCTTGGTCGCGGGGATGGCGGGGGCGAGGTGGTAGAGGAGGCGGCGGCCGTCTTGCGGGTTCTCGGCGGTGATGACGAGGCCTGCGCCGCGCAGGGCGGTGAGGTGCTTCAGGGTGGCATCGAGACGCTTGCCGACGTTTCCGGCCAGAACGGTGGCGGTGCTGCCCTGGCCATCGGCAAGGATCTGAAGAAGGCGACGGCGGGTGGGATCGCCCAGCGCGGCATAGACGGTATCCGCCGGAATGACCTGCGGCGGTGGCGCGGGGATCGTGGGAGGCGCAGCGGGCGTGCTCATGCCTCATTTTGCCCGATTCGCCGTCTCCTGACAAGCGTGCAAACTCCGCGATCGGTCTTCCCGAATCTCCCAACATGCCTCCCGGCTCCGCAATCGCCGTGGCGGAGACTGTCAACAAGCCTCCAAACTCCGCGATCATCGTGGGGGAGATTGCCAACAAGCCTCCAGACTCCGCAATCATCGTGGTGGAGATTGCCAACAAGTCTCCCGGCTCCGCAATCGCCGTGGTGGAGACTGCCAACAAGTCTCCCGACTCCGAAATCGCCGTGATGGAGACTGCCAACAAGTCTCCCGACTCCGCAATCGCCGTGGGGGAGATTGCCAACAAGCCTCCCGGCTCCGCAATCGGTTCCCCCCCCGCCCACCGTGTGGAGGTCAATCCGTGGCTCTCACGAAAGGGGATAGTGTAGGCTTATCGACTGCTTCGGGCACTTGCGGCAGCGGACTCATGCCGCCACTGGTGCAGGGCTTGGAGATGCCCATCCGGGTGCTTTACTCCCTCTTCACTTCTTTCCTCATGACTCATATCGGCCAACGCAACTCGCTCACGGTGCTCTACAGCACGCCACATGGCGTGTATCTGGATGCGGGGGAGCTGGGGGAAATCCTGCTGCCGAATCGCTACATCCCGCGTGGCACCGATATCGGCCAGATGCTGGATGTCTTCATCTACCGCGACTCGGAGGACCGGCTGGTCGCCACCACGGAGCGACCGCTGGCGATGGTGGGCGAGTTTGCGACGCTGGAGGTCGTCAGTGTGAACCGGAATATCGGGGCCTTCCTCCACTGGGGGCTGCCGAAGGATCTGCTGCTGCCTTTTCGCGAGCAGGGCGAGCAGAAGGTGATGCCAGGGGAAAAAGTCGTCGTGTATGTCCTGCTGGATGAAAAAACGGATCGTATCATCGCCTCCACACGGCTGAATCGGCACCTGAGCAAGGCGCGGCCACCCTTTAAGCCCCAGCAGGAAGTACGTCTGCTCATCGCGGCCCGCACGCCGCTGGGCTACAATGCCATCATCGAGGGCACCCACCTCGGACTGCTCTATCACACGAACCTCGGCGCTCCACTGACCATTGGGCAGCAGGTGAAGGGCTACGTCATGATGATCCATCCCGGCGGGAAGATCGACCTCAGCCTGGATGCCTCTGGCTACCAGCGGGTGGCCTCCCTCACCGATCAGATCCTCTCCGCACTGCAACAAAACGGTGGGCGGCTCCCCTTTGATGATGACAGCCCGCCGGAGAAAATCCGCGCCACCTTTGATGCGAGCAAAAAAGCCTTCAAACAGGCCCTGGGTGCCCTGTATCGGCAGCGGCGCATCGAGTTCACCCGTCCCGGCATTCAGGTCCTGAATCCCGCTGAGGCCAAATCGGGCGACTGGCAGCCCGCAGCGGCTCCGAAGGCATCGAAACCGCCCCCTAGGCCGAATTCGGTGTAACCTCCGCCACCGCTTCCCCCCCAAGCAGCCGGTGACATGAATGCTCCATCACCTGATCCCCTCCACGGACTCGATCCCGCCGATCTCATGGCCGCCGCCGCCATGCCTACCGATGATGGTGCGGACACACTGCCCATCACCCCGCTCGATCTGCCCACGCTAGAGGAAATCACCGCCGCATTCCCCGATCTTGAGGTCCTCAGCCTCATCGGCCACGGTGGCATGAGCGCAGTTTTCAAGGCACGCCAGCCGAAGCTCGACCGCACCGTCGCCCTCAAAGTGCTGCCGCAGTCCCTCGCGGCCACGCCGGGCTTCGCCGAGCGCTTCACCCGCGAAGGCCGCGTGCTCGCACGGCTCAGTCACCCCAGCATCGTCGCCGTGCATGATTTTGGTGAGAGCGGCGGCTTCTGCTACCTGCTCATGGAATACGTCGATGGCGTGAACCTGCGTCAGGCCATGCGTGCAGGCCGATTCACGCCGGAGCAGGCCCTGAGCATCATCCCCGCCATCTGCGATGCGCTTCAGTTTGCCCACACGCAGGGTGTTTTGCACCGCGACATCAAGCCGGAGAACATCCTGCTCGATTCGCGGGGCAAGGTAAAGATCGCCGACTTCGGCATCGCGAAGATCCTCGATGAAAAAGGCGGCGATGCCATGCTGCTCACGCAAAGCGGCGCACGGCTCGGCACCGCGCCCTACATGGCCCCTGAGCAGATCGAGCAGCCCAGCAGCGTCGATCACCGCGCAGACATCTACAGCCTCGGTGTGGTCTTTTATGAGATGCTCACCGGCGAGCTGCCCCTGGGCCGCTTCGCCGCACCATCGACACTGTCGAGCGTCGGCGGCAACATCGACGAGATCGTCTTCCGCGCCCTGGAGAAGGAGCGCAGCCGCCGCCAGCAGAGCGTGGATGAATTCAAAACGCAGGTGGAGGGGGCAGGTGGTGGGCGTCCTGCACCCTCGCCCATCGTGCAGCATGAGAAAAGACTCTGGCTCCTCGCCCTGAGCATGGTGCTGCCTTGTTTTGTCCTCTTTTGGGTCTGGCAGCGCTGGCAACAGATGGTGGCGGAGCACTCGCGGTTTTATTTGATCGAGGTTCCGGTCGCGATCTCCCTGGCCGGAGTTGCTATGTATCTCGTCGCTGTGCCGCTATGGCTGCGCATGATCGGGCGCAATCGCCTCTACGGCCTGCGCACCCGCGCCACGCTGGCCACTGATGAATATTGGTTTCAAGCGAATGCCCATGCGGGCAAAAAGCTCTTCGAATGGTCGATCAGCATCATCATCGCAGGCCTCGCTGGTTTTTATCAGCTCCCACGGCATCAGCCCAGCTATCCCTGGGCCGCGCTGGCACTCACCATCACCTCCGCAGTCGTCGTTTTGACTTCCTGCTGGTGGTGGCTGCGTCATCACCCCGTGAGTGGCCCGGCACGGAAAGAATCCCGCCTCGCCAAAGTGGGTGGGAAAACCGTCATCGCTGTCATCGTCGCTCTCTTCATCAAGAGCTTCATCCTTCAGCCCTACCTCATCCCCGCAGGGAATGAACCTGGTGTGGCCAAAGGCAGCCACTGGATCGCCAGCAAGCTCGACAACGGCTTCTCCACCGGCAACCTCGTCGTCTATGAGCACGACAACGGCCAACCCTGGATCGCCCGAGTGGAACGACGCGAGCCCGACGGCCTCGTCCTCAAGCGCGGCGGCAAACCCGAGACCTTCTTCGTGAATTGGCGCAAAGTGATCGGCAAGATGCTCTTTTCGCACTTCACGCCGGATGCTGAACCTGTTGCTGCTATTGCCAGTTTAGAAAAGTCACCGGGCATCATGCCGTTGAATGAAAAGGTCAGCGCCAAGGCCTTGCAGCAGAAGCCTGTGCTGCGCTTTACGCGGATAAAAATCAACAACACAGCATGGCGCTGGCCGGTCTATGCACCTGATGGCGTGTCAGTGGACGACACGGTGAGCCAGCCCCTCATCTCCCACAGTGAAGTCACCGATAAGGAGGCTGAGGATGCTGAGGCGTGCTGGTTGCAGTTGTGGTTCGAGCACCCAGATTTTGATCCACACAGCCTCATGCAGGTTCGGATCGAGTCGCTGACAGGTCAGAGCATTATTCCAGTTCCGCAGACGCAGTCCATGACGCATGCGCCTGAACTCTGGTCCGATCAGCCCACGTCATCGCTGCATTCTGTCACCATCAGTTTGGGAAGGCGTGACAGTTTGCCGCGAGAGATTCGCGTCACCCTCGAATACACCATCGGGCCATGGGAAGAGGGAAACCGGGTGTCTGCCGACTTTAGTGGTTTCATGTCCTTTCGCCATGGAGGCGAGTTGGCGGGTCTGGGTGAAAACAACCAGGGCGAAGCCTTTTTATCTTGGACAAAACCCGTGAATGAATGGCAAACGCAAGTGTTAGCCCACCGCAAAGACGGCACCTGGTTGTCTCCAAATGGAAGTTCGAGCAGCACAAAGGAGAACAGGTCCATTGCGAATTTCACTTTTAAGACGGGCTTCGACACGGTGGACGGCTTTCGGACGCGAGCACGAAAGATTCAAAGAATCACATGGGACCGTGTGGTCTTGCCACCGCTGTCACCAGACGAAAAGCCTTTCAATCCCTCGAATGGGGCTAGTGCGCAGACCTCCGACTCGAAAGATTTTCAATTGATCACCCTGCCTGGGCCTTCGGGGGATGGAAGTTATCTGGCATTAGACCAAAAACCGGAGCTGGTCTTCACACAGATAAAGCTTGGGCAGCAAACCGTGCCTCCTCTAACCATTTACAAGCCGGATGGGAGTCTTCACGAAGAGCCTTTAAGTCCAGCCATCATGAAAGCGCTGATTCAACATCCTTTCAGTTTCGGGGGCAGTGCGAAAGATACCTGCCTGTTCCAACTCTGTTTTTATCATCCAGAATTTGATAGGAATAGTGGTTTGCAAATGCAAGTCACAGCAGCGGACGGAACTCCCTTGCAGTTTCCACCTGGTCATGACGCCGACATCATGGGGCCTCATTTCAAGTTTTGGGAAGAGGTCCCATATCAATCCTTTGCCTTCAGCCCAGGAGTGCGCGGGAAGCTTCCGAAATCGGTACGAGTCACCCTACGCTACTGCATCGGTCCAGCCAAAGAGCGTTTCACTGTGAGAAAGGATGCACGGGTTGGTTTGCCTTTGGGGGCCGGTTGTCAGCTCAACGACGTGGGGGAAAGGGATGGTAAGTATGCATTCATTTCCTGGAGCAATCAGGATGATGCGCGGCGCTATTTTGTGGCTGCCCTGTCCAAAAAGGATACCTGGATCGATCCTGCCAATGAAGTTTATTCCAGTGCCAATGTTCAGGCAAGTTTTCATGTTCGTCTCAAGGATATCGAGTCTTTTCATTGTGGCTACCGCACCTATCAGACGGTCGTATTTGAAAACGTGGTTATCCCTCCTCTATTAGATGAAGATGAGCCTTCGATGGTTTACCTCGTATCTGGAGCCGAAAAAAATGGACCACTTCCATATAAAGACGGCATGACGATATGGCGGGCCATTCAATGGTGCGGGGGAGTTTCGGTTCGCGGTGCCCAACTCCATAAAACGAGACTGATTCGCAATGGGAAGACTATTTCACTAAACCTTTCCGAGGGAAGCAAGGACCGAGATTTTAAATTGGAGCCGGATGATCAAATCATCATCCCAGAATGACCTCCTCCTTCCATGACACTCGCTGGACGCTCGTCGCACGCTCGCGTGGAGATGATCCGCAGGCTAGGGCGGCACTGAGTGAGCTGTGTGCGGCCTATTATGTGCCGGTGGTGGCGTTTTTGCGGCGGGATGGGCGTGCGGAGGATGCGGCGCGGGATTTGGCGCATGATTTTTTCGCCAAACTGCTCGCGGGTGGTGCCATCGAGGGGGCGGACCCGCTGCGGGGTAAGTTTCGCAGCTACTTGCTTGGTGCCTTGAAGCACTTCGCCGCCGATCAGCGGGATAAGGCCCACGCGACGAAGCGTGGCGGAGGTGCAGTACATGCCGAAATCGACGCGGAGGCCGAAATCGTCGATGCGGGTGCCGAATGGCCCGATGCCGAGTTTGATCGCCAATGGGCGCTGACCGTGCTGGCGCGTGCGATGGGCCGCATGGAGGCCGAAATGGCTGCGGAGGGCAAAACTGCCCAGTTCGAGGCCCTACGGCCCTGGTTGACCGATTCTGCGCCGCAGGCCGCCGCCGCGGAAAAACTCGGCATGAGTGTGGATACCGTCAAAGTGGCCATTCATCGGCTGCGGAGGCGTTTTCGTGAGTCGGTGAAGACCGAGATCGCGCAAACCGTCAGCGAGTCCGGCGATGTGCGCGAGGAGCTAGAGGCTCTGATGGCTGCCTTGAGAAAGTAGCCCTGTTCCTGCGGAACAGGGGGGATTCCTTGTTGCACAGCAACAAGGCTACTTTAGGCCTCGGGCTTCTTTTCTTTCCAGGTGCTCTGGATGTAGATCTCGCGGAGGGTCTTGAAGTCGATCTGCGTGGGGCTGTCGGTCATCAGGTCGCTGCCTTTGTTGTTCTTCGGGAAGGCGATGACTTCGCGGATGCTGTCCTCGCCGCTGACGAGCATGGCGATGCGGTCGAGTCCGAGGGCGAGGCCGCCGTGTGGAGGTGCGCCAAAACGGAAGGCGTCGAGGATGTGGCCGAATTTGTGGGCTTGTTCTTCCTCGGTGACGCCGAGGACGCTGAAGAGCTTGGCTTGCAGGTCCTTTTCGTGGATACGGATGGAGCCGCC
Source organism: Verrucomicrobiaceae bacterium (assembly GCA_016713035.1). NCBI lineage: Bacteria > Pseudomonadati > Verrucomicrobiota > Verrucomicrobiia > Verrucomicrobiales > Verrucomicrobiaceae > Verrucomicrobiaceae bacterium. Next base: position 1,223,144 of record JADJPW010000001.1, on the reverse strand, counting down.
GCCGAGCTCGTAGCCGTTCAAGACGACGTCGTAGGCCTCAGCACGGACTTTGGCGTATTCACCGGCTTCCATGAGCGGGATGTCCTCGGTCTTCGGACGGGTGAAGGGATGGTGAACGGCCACCCAGCTTTGTGTTTCCGCATCGTGGGCGAGTAGCGGGAAATCGACGACCCAGAGGAAGTTGAAGGCGGTGCTGTCCTTGGTGAGTTCGGTCATGTTGGCGATCTCGGTGCGGACGCGGCCGAGGATGTCGCAGGCTTCCTGCCAAGTGCCGGCGTAGAAGAAGATGAGGTCGTTTTCGACGACGCCGAGTTTGGCGATGAGTGCTTTTTGCTCGTCTTCGCTGAAGAACTTCCACAGCGGGGATTTGTACTCGAGCACGCCGTTGGCATCGCGCTCCACTTTGATGAAGGCAAGCTGCTTGACCTTCATGCCAGCCTGTGTGGCGATCTCGTTGAGGCGGATCATCTGGCCGGTGGTGATGCCAGCGAAGCCCTTCGCGTTGATGGCACGGACGACGCCGCCGTTTTCGATGGTGCTGCGGAAGATCTTGAAGCCGCTGTTGGCGAAGACATCGGCCATATCGACGATTTCATTGCCGTAGCGGGTGTCTGGCTTGTCGGAGCCGTAGCGGTCCATGGCCTCTTGATAAGTCATGCGCGGGAAGGGCGACGGGATGTCGCGTCCGGTGCCGGCTTTGAACATGCTGACGAGCAGGCCTTCGACGAGGTTCACGATGTCATCACGCTGGATGAAGCTGGCTTCGATGTCGATCTGCGTGAATTCCGGCTGGCGGTCGGCGCGGAGGTCTTCATCGCGGAAGCAGCGGGCGATCTGGAAATAACGCTCCAGACCGGCGACCATCATGAGCTGCTTATACTGCTGCGGAGCCTGCGGCAGGGCGTAGAACTTGCCGGGGTTCAGGCGGGCAGGGACGAGGAAGTCGCGGGCACCTTCCGGTGTCGGATTGCTGAGAATCGGTGTTTCGACCTCGATGAAGCCTGCGGCGTCGAGGTGGTTGCGGGCGGCGTTGGTGATTTTATGCCGTGTGCGGATGTTCCGGTTCATGCGCTCGCGGCGCAGGTCGAGGTAGCGGTATTTCATGCGCATGTCCTCGTTGGAGAGCTCGCGGTCGAGCTGGAAGGGCAGCACGTCGGCTTTGTTGAGCACTTTGCACTCGGTGGCGACGATTTCGACGTCGCCAGTGGGCAGTTTGGCGTTTTCGGTGCCGGTGAGACGGGCGGCGACTTTGCCGGTGATCTGCAAAACGTCTTCGTCACGGAGCTCATGGCTCTGAGCCGCGAGAGCGGCATTTTCCTCTGGGCGGAAGACGACTTGGGTGAGGCCCTCGCGGTCGCGGAGGTCGATGAAGATGACGCCGCCGTGGTCGCGGGCGCTATTTACCCAGCCACAGAGCGTGACATTCTGGCCGATGTGCTCTTTGCGGACGGCGTTGCAGTGGAGGGTGCGGTAGGCGTTTGGGATCATGGAAGTGGACGGAAAAAGGGCGCGTAGAGTCGGCACTTTCCGCCCGCGTGCAAGGGGGAAGGCGAAACTGAGCTGCTGGGTGATTTTTAGGTGGATGAAAGGACGGAAAACCTTCAGCATCCCGGCCCTCATGACTCCCTTCGCTGTCACCGCCCCGTCTTTTGATTCCTGGCCGTTCGTCGTCCTCGCTTTGAGCGTGGCATTCATCATCATCGGCATTAGCAAGCTACGCATGCATGCCTTTGTGGCGCTGGTGCTGGCGGCGCTGCTGGCGGGACTACTCACGAATAAGGAATCCTGGGACATCGTGCAAAAGGATGGCTCCAAGAAGAATCTGACGTCCATGGTGGGCGTGGTGGAGATGGTGTCGAAGGGGCTGGGCGATACGGCACGTGACATCGCCATCTCTATCGCTCTGGCGGCGATCATCGGCATGTGCCTGATGGAGAGCGGTGGTGCGGATAAGGTGGTGCGGCGCTTTTTGGCCTTCTTTGGTGAAAAAAGAGCGGGCTGGGCACTGCTGTGGAGCACCTTCGTGCTGAGTGCGCCGATCTTTTTCGATACGATGTTCATGCTGATGGCTCCGCTGGCCATGGCGCTGCGCATGCGCACAGGAAAGGACTACACGCTGTACATCATGGCGGTGTGCTGCGGCGGGACGGTGACGCACTCGATGACGGTGCCGCATCCGGGCCCGGTGGCGGTGGTGGAGGATCTGCATCTGAATGTGGGTGAGTCGCTGCTGGGCGGGCTGCTCATCGGTGCGATCACCTGCACCTTCGGCTTCATGGTGAGTCAGTGGCTCAATAAAAAGACGGTGGTGCCGCTGCGTCCCGGTAATGGCGTGAATCTCGATGAGCTCCAAGGCGTTAGTGCCAAGCCGGAGAGTGAGCTGCCGAGCTTCTTCTGGAGCATCACACCGGTCATTCTGCCGATCCTGCTGATTAGCATGACGACCCTTTTTGAGCTGGCGCATGCTGGTGCAGCGAAAAATGCCGCCTGGGGTGTGGCGATGGTGAATGCCCTCGGTGGCGAGCATGGATTCAGCGCAGTGCGTGCCTGGGTGGACTTCATCGGGCATAAAAACATCGCGCTCTTCATCGGCGCGGCCATTTCGCTCTTTGTGCTGGCCAAGCAGCGTAAATTCGGACTCAAGAAGCTGGAGGATCTGGTCGGGCCACCGCTAGAGACTGCGGGGATGATCATCCTGATCACGAGTGCAGGTGGGGCCTTTGGTGCGGCGCTGCGTAGTGCTGGCGTGGGCGATGCCGTGAAGGCCGTGGCGCAGGGCTATAGCCTGAATTTGATCCTCCTGGGCTGGCTGGTGGCTGCGGTCGTGCGTGTGGCACAGGGCTCTGCCACCGTGGCGATGCTGACGACTTCCTCGATCATGGCACCGATGCTCGCGGGCGGTGAGCTGGGCTGCCATCACGTCTATCTCTTCACGGCGATCGGTTTCGGAGCGATGTTTTGCTCATGGATGAATGACAGCGGTTTCTGGGTGGTGAATCGCCTCAGTGGCATGACCGAAAAGGAAACCCTGCGCACCTGGAGCGTGCAGCTCACGGCGGATTCTGTGATCGGGCTGATCGTGACTTTCACGCTGAGCAAGCTGCTGCCGATGGTGTGAGGGCACCCCCCCCCCCCCCCCCCCCCCCCCCCCCCCCCCCTCCGAAAACCAACTAGGTGCCTTCTGCGGCAAGCATCCTGCGCTGCGAGCGTTTTTTCGGGTGATCTATGAAGAAGACCATCCTTTTCTTGTTCGCTTGCGCCATCGCCTGCGCGGCACCGTCGAAACTCATCGTGGAGGAGAATGCCAAGCCGGGTGCGGATGATTGGCAGCTCACGCGGGTCAAGCTGGATACGCGGGATGGCATGCGCTGCTCGGCGATCGAGGGCTACTGCTCGCGGCAGAGTGTGAAGGCTGGCGATGCGCTGGATATTTACGTCTCCACCAGTCCGGTGAGTCGCTTTAAGCTCGAAATCTTCCGCACAGGCTACTATGGCGGCAAGGGAGCCCGTTTGGTCAAAGACTGCGGCGAGTTCCAGGGTAGTGTGCAGGGGACGCCGGAGCCTGGAGCGAAGGATTTGCACGAATGCCGCTGGAAAACGACCACCACGCTGCAAATCCCCGCCGATTGGCTCAGTGGCGTGTATCTCGGTAGGCTCACGACATTGCCCCAAGAGGCGGATGAGCCGTATTGGCAGAGCTACGTCATTTTTATCGTCCGGGATGGCCGCGCAGCGGATGTGCTCTTTCAGTGCAGTGATAACACCTGGCAGGCCTACAATCAGTGGCCGTCGCATTACTCGGTGTACACGCACCCGAAAGGGAATCAGGGGCCGTGGGCGGATGTGAGCTTTGATCGGCCCTATGGCCGTCAGTCGCAGTTCACCGGCATCGTGAATGATCCGCTCTCGGTCGGCTCCGGTGAGTTTTTGAGTTTCGAGCAGCCGATGAGCTACTGGCTGGAGCAGCACGGATATGACGTCACGTATTGCTCAAACAGTGACATGCTCACGCCAGAGCATGGGCTGCGCTGCAAATGCTTCATCAGCATCGGCCACGATGAGTACTGGGACATCCGCCAGCATGACAGCGTGGCAAAGATGCGTGATGAGGGCGTGAACCTGCTCTTCCTCTCTGGCAACAGCGTGTGCTGGGTGACGCCCTTTCGCGAGAGCAGCCTCGGGGTGCCAAATCGCATCATCTTCCGTGGTGGGCCGTATGGCGGCGACCAGCCCTATGTGAAGGAAAGGCATGAGAAGAATGGCCCATTTCCACATACTGGGCCGGATGAGGGGCTGCTGATGGGGGCACGCAATAAAAGCCCGATCAATGGCGGTGGCGATTGGATCATCACGCAGCCGGAGCATTGGATCTTTGATGGGACGGGGGTGAAAAAGGGTGATCGCATCCCTGGGCTCGTCGGCTGGGAGTATCACGGCGATCCAGCGGCGATTCCGGCACTGGAAGTGGTCGCGGCTGGCAAAGCGTGGGTCGGGGGCGTGAAGCCCTCCACATGGGAGGCTACGATCTATCCGGGGCCGAAGAATAACTTCGTCTTCAATGCCGCGAGCATCTTTTGGTGCCAGGACTTGTCGATGCCGCCGGGGCATACATTGCCGTGGTCGCATTGGAGCCGCCCGCATGGCCCAGATGCACGGGTGCAGCGTATCACGCAGAATCTGCTCCAGAAAGCGGGCTGTGAGTCCTCGCTGAAGTAGAGAGTGCTCCTTGTAGCTGCGTGACCATAAAACGCGGCCTTGATCCGGGAGGGCGTAACCCTTATCTAGCGCACGTTATTTTCAGACACCGCGTCTCATGTCTAAACTCGATTTTCTCTCTCCAGGGCTGCAATTTGGCCTTGAGCACATCTCTACCGCCGGGTGGGTCGTCATCGGATTGCTGCTGCTGCTTTCTGTTTGTGCGTGGGCAGCTTTACTGGCGAAGCTGTTCCTCATCCGTCGTGCGCAGAGTGCGAATTTGATGTTCCTGCGTGCTTTCCGTGAGAGTGGGCATCCGCTGGCGCTTTTCCAAAAAGATGAGCACTATGAGCGTTCACCGCTGGATCTGATCTATCATGATGCTTGCCGTGAGATGGCCTGGCATCTGGTCGGTGTGGATGAGCCTGGGGAGAGCTTTGCAGCGCGGTTGCAGGGAGCAGGGCGGGTGACGCCTTCACAAATGAGTGCGGTGCAGACCGTGATGGAGCGCGATGTGGCGCAGGCAGCCCTGCGGCTGGAGTCACACCTGGGGATGGCATCTGCGGCGGTGAATGCGGCTCCCTATCTGGGCCTGCTGGGCACGATATGGGGCATCCTGGATGCTTTCACAGCGCTAGTGAAGCAAGGCGGCGAGCTGGGCATCTTTGCTCTGGCTCCAGGGGTATCTGCGGCGCTGATCACCACGCTGGTAGGCCTGATCGTGGCGCTACCAGGTATGGTCGCATTCAATTACATCGTCAGTCGTGTGCGGGGGATGATTGTGCGGTTGGATAATTTCGCAGCAGAGCTCTCGGTCGCCCTAGATCGAGCGTTTGTAGATCACCGCTTCACGGCAGAGCCACTGCCATCTCTGGGCGCATTCGGAAGCCCTAGCATGCCAGCTTTTGGCGGTGGAGCTGCATCCGTGACCGCCCCAGTGCCAGCAGCACGTTGAGAGACCGCCTTTTCCCATGAAACGCTACTCGAACAGGCATCTACCCCGCCTCATCACTGAGATCAGCCTCGCTCCGCTGGTGGATCTGGTGCTGGTGCTGATGTTCGTCTTTGTGCTAGCGGCTCCTTTACTCAAAAATGAGCCTTCCTTGCTGAGTGCGCGGGGTATGCGCCCCCAGTCTGCCGCAGTCCCCGCGCCACAGAGTAGCGTGCGGCTGTTTGTCTTTAAGGATGGCTCTGTCACACTCGATGGAGCGATGCTGCCACGCACGAATCTGCCCAGCGCCCTCAAGGAGCTAGCCGCGAAGCGACCGGAAGTGGGAGTGGAGCTGCGCATGCACCGTGCGCTCGATATGCAGCAGCTCGCCGAGATGATGGATATGCTGAAGGAGGCCGGAGTGAACCGCACGGCGATCGCTACCCATGCGGATGAGCCATGACACGATTCTTTCTCTGATCACCAAGATGAAACGCCCGCAAGTCCTGCAAATCGAGCCGCTGATCCCGGCCTTCCTCATCGTCACCGCGATGCATGTGGTGGGTGGCGCAGTGGTGGCATGGAGCTGGCAGCGGCAGCATGCCGGGCTGGTGCAGGACACGCTGGTGTGGATGAGTCCGGCGGATTTTATCAATCACTTGCCGCTAGCGACTGATAAGCCGCTCTCTGTGGCAGCGAATGTGCCCAGCAAGACACAACAGCCCAAGGTAGAGGCCCCAGCATTGCCAAAAGCCACCCTGATCGCAGCCCCAGCGGCACCACCCATGCCGCCAAAGCCGGAGCCTGCTCCCGAGGCACCTGCGAGCACTGCGAAAGCCCCCGTGAGGGAGACTGCGGCACCACTTTTTGCCGGAGCTGCGGTGCCAAAGCCTGCCGCGAACCGCAGCATCACCCTGCGCCGTGCTCGGCCCCCTGCGCCATCGCCCGTGGCGGTGTCCAGCACCACCGTCAATACCGCACCGCCGATGCAGAAGGCCAGCCTGATGGACATCGCCCGGCTCAATACACTGCGTCCGCCCGAAGCGCCGAAAATGCCCGCCACAGCGCCAGCCCTAGAGCCGCTGCCGCCGGGGCTGAACATGGATGAGGTGGATAATGCCGTGAACTCCGCCTTCTACACGGCATGGACAGCTCCCGCTCTGGACGATGTGCTCTCGAACCAGCGTGCTGCCACGCTGACGATCTCTATCGACCGCAGTGGACGCATCATCCGATCCCAAATGACCTCTCCATCCGGCTCGCATGCACTGGATAGCTCCATCCTCGATGCTGCGGCCCGCACACGCCAAATCCCGTCCAAACTTCCTTCGCAATTCCCGAAAGAGAGCTACGATCTAGAGTTAAATTTCATCCTGCTTCCATGAACCGCCCTTTTCCGTCGTTGCTCCGACTTGCCGCCTGTTTGTTCGGGCTGGTCTGCCTGCCAAATATGGCGGCAAATGCCCAGGAGAGCACCCCAGAGCCCGCCAAGGCATCCTGGTGGCGGCGGATTCCGGGGATGGACTTCTTCTCCGATGCGGAGGCGGCAGAGGCAGCCGCCAAGATCAAAAAGCCACTACCGCGACTGCGCCTAGGAGCGTTCTCTGGCAGCACTGGCAGCAGTGCCAGATCGAGCCTGCGGGAGGAGTTGCTCTCCTCGCGGGAGTTCTTTGTCGTGCTCGACTCAGCACCGGCGGATTTTGTCCTCACGGGCAGCTCCGTGGGTGGCCGCGTCGAGGGGCTATTGAAGGATGCAAAGGGGAAGCTGCTCTTCGAGCGCAGCTACGCCGCACCGGGGCTCGATGAGAATGTGAAGGCGCTGGCTGACGATGTGATCTTCAGCTCCACCGGGCGACCAGGGCTGGCGACGAGCCGCATCGTCTTCGTCAGCGACCGAGGTGGCTCGAAGCAAATCTACATCACGGATGCAAGTGGTAGTGATGTGCAGCAGCTCACGCATGAGCGGCACGGTGCCGTGGCACCCACCCTCTCTCCAGATGGCTCCATGGTGGCCTACACGACGTATCGCAGCGGATTCCCCAGCACGCGGATCATTGACATTCATTCCGGCTTCGATCGTGCCATCAGTGACACGCCAGGCGGGAGTCACGGGGCGGCCTTTTCGCCAGAGGGCTCGCGGCTTTCGCTGGTGATGAGTTTCATCGGCAATCCAGAGATTTTCATCACAGATCTCAATAGCAACACAGCTGCATGCGTGAGTGACAGCATCGGGGCACCCGGTAGCCCCTCTTGGCACCCCGATGGGCGGCGTCTTGCTTACTCGAACGACGATGGCCGTGGCCCCGTCATTTACATCGCCGATATTCCACAAAAAGAAGGCGAGGCAGCACGACTGGCCCGCTGGCGCAGTGGCTGGAGCCAGAGCACCGATCCTGAGTGGTCGCCAGATGGTCGGCAGATCGCCTTCACCGCCCGCAGTGGTGGAGAATGGGTCGTGGTGGTGAAAAGTTACCCCGCAGGTCGTGCCAAGCTCGTGCAGGCAGGCGGGGCGATGCACCCGAGCTGGAGCCCGAATGGGCGCTACCTCTGTTACACGCATCATGGTGAGCTCTGCGTCCATGACATCGCCGCTGGCACACGGCGGGTGATCGTGAAAAACCAAGGACACATCACCGAACCACGCTGGATGCGTTAAGGAGGCCCCATCTGGGAAAAAGCATGTTCAACACACTCACTCTCAATATCACGGTGCGGCTGCTGTCCGCTAGTATGGCGCTGCTAGGCCTCACAGCCTGCTCCATGCTGCCTGGAGGCACTGTGGGCAGTGCAGATGAAGCCTCTGTCATCTATGCGCTGCCGCCTGCGGCGGGCTTCTCCTCACCGCTAGACACCACGCTGCGCACGGCATGTGCACCGCTTGATTTTGAGGATAGCAGTCTCGGCGTCACGAGCGAGCATGAGGAGGTGCTGGCCCAGTTCGTCGCTCTCACGCAAAAAGAGCCCAAAACGCGTTACCTCGTGGTCGGATACACCACGCCTGATCTGCCAGAGGATCATGCACGCGTGCTGAGTGATCGCCGTGCTTTGGGGGTGCGCCAGCGCCTCATCGAGCTGGGCGTGGAGCCGGGCAGGCTGCAATGCGCTGGCTTTGGCAATGATTTCGCCCGTAGCAGCCACTCACGCCATGTGGTGCTGATTTATCGGCAATAATCGCCGTGGGCCTTCGGTGCTTCATGCTGGCATCAGCACAGTGCTCAAAACAACTGAGCACTGTGCAATGAAATGCCGACTAGTGCTTGGCAGCGGGAGCGGCCTCTTTGTGCTCTGCGGCGGGGGCAGCATGGGCATCTGGTGCCGCGTGGGCATCAGGGGCTGCATGGGCAGCGTCATGCTTCTCATGCATTCCTTCGTGCAGTTTTTGGGTGCTTTCCCAGGAGTGCTTGCCACAGGAGCCGCAGACGAAGATGAAGGCAGCGAAGAGGAGAGTGGTGGTTTTCATGGTGGAATAGGGGATGTGGAGGTGCTGGGGGATCAGACTTGGCCAAAGATGGTCTTGCCCGTGCTGCGGAGGTCGTCGCAGGCTTGTTTCATACGGTCGCAGAGGCCCTGTTCGCCTTTTTTCAGATAACCACGGGGATCGTAGGCTTTTTTGTCGCCCACTTCGCCGTCGATCTTCAGCACGCCAGCGTAGTTCTTCATGACGTGATCGACGATGGGGCGGGTAAAGGCGTATTGAGTGTCCGTGTCGATGTTCATCTTGATGACGCCGTAGTCGAGCGTCTCGCGGATCTCCTCCAGCGGGGTGCCGCTGCCGCCGTGGAAGACGAGGTCCATCTCTGCGGAGGCACCGTATTTGGCGGTGACGGCAGCCTGGCCATCACGGAGGATTTCTGGCTTCAGCTTCACGGCACCGGGCTTGTAGCTGCCGTGCACGTTGCCGAAGGTGGCAGCGAACATGAAGCGTCCGAGCTTCGAGAGCGTTTCATATACCACGACCATGTCCTCAGGGGTGGTGTAGAGCTTGTCATTGGCCACGCCGCTGGTGTCGTGCCCATCTTCCTCGCCACCGACGACGCCGGCTTCCACTTCCAGGATGATTTCGAGCTCGGCGCACTGCTTCAGCAGCTCGACGCTGGTTTTCATGTTGTCGGCCAGAGAGAGCTCACTGCCGTCAAACATGTGGGAATTGAAAAGATTGCCCTTTCCGGCCTTCCTGCGTGCTGCGGTGGCGGCGAGCAGTGGCTTGAGGAACTTCTCCACGTTCTTCGGGTGGCAGTGGTCGGTGTGGAGGGCGACGAGCACATTGTGGCGCTCGGCCAGAATATGCGTGGCCTCGGCCAGCACGATAGCTCCCAGGGCCATGTCTTTCACCGAGGTGCCAGAGGCGAATTCGCCACCGCCTGTGGAAATCTGGATGATACCGTCGGATTTGCTCTCTGCGAAGGCCTTCAGGGCTCCGTTAATCGTAGGCAGGGAGGTGACATTGATCGCAGGATAGGCATAACCGCCTTTCTGGGCGGCATCGAGCATGGCACGGTATTGGGCGGGGGTGGCGACGGGCATTCTGGTAGGTTTTTAGGGGATGGAAAGTGGGCGACAGGAGCCAGAAACGGGCCAAGCGCAACAGCAGAGGTCATGGAGGTGAAGACGAAAAAGCCACAGAGGGTGACTCTGTGGCTCAAATCGTGGACTCGCAGCTTTCGGCGGGCTTTTACCGCAGAGCGGCCTTCCACTCGGAGACGCGGCCATTGCGGAAGCTCACGACTCCTGACGTGTAGGGCACATAGACGATGTCGGAACCCATGCCAAAGGTGGGGCCCCAGCCATATCCCGGATAACCGTAGCCCCAGGGGCCATAGCCACCCATGCCATAGCCATAGCCATATCCCATTCCCATGCCGAAGCCGGTGGTCATCACACGCACTGGGCGCTGGCTCTGATAGGTCCATTGCTCGATCTCACGGCCACCGCTACGTCCGACGGATGTCTGTGAAGGCAGCCCCCAGGCCAGGAAGACGGCCTCCTTGTTCATGCCCTCGCGGATCGCACCATTGGTGACTAATTCACGGTCCTTGGGGCTCAGGCTCATGAATTGCTGCGGATTACGCTCGATACGCTTTTGTGGCGTATTGTTGCTGGCACAACTGGTGACGAGCATGGCGACCAGCGCGGCCATGGCGAGACGGGTGAGCATGAGGAGGGAGGGCTTTTTCATAGCAACGTAGCAGACCACGATTGCGTATTTGTGTTCAAGAGGAATTTCGGTTTGGTCGGCGATAATCCCCGCACCATGAAAGCCATAGGTTATTGCCAATCTCTGCCCATCGAGCACGCAGACTCCCTCATCGACTTCACGGCACCCGAGCCCATCGCCACGGGGCGTGATCTGCTCGTGGAGATCCGTGCTGTCGCCGTGAATCCCGTGGATGGAAAGGTCCGCCTGCGGGCCCAACCACCGGCTGGACAGACCGCCATCCTGGGCTGGGATGCCACAGGCATCGTGCGGGCCACCGGGCCGGACTGCGTGCTCTTCAAACCGGGCGATGAAGTGTGGTATGCAGGTGATGTGACGCGTCCTGGCTGCCAAAGTGAGCTGCACCTCGTCGATGAGCGCATCGTGGGCCGGAAGCCGCGATCGCTCGGCTTTGCCCAGGCTGCGGCACTGCCCCTGACCAGCATCACGGCCTGGGAGCTACTGTTTGAGCGCCTGCGCATCCCGGCGGGCAAGCAGCCGCGCGGTGAGAGCCTGCTCATCATCGGCGCGGCAGGTGGTGTCGGCAGTATTTTGACCCAGATCGCCTCACGCCTCACAGCCCTCACCGTCATCGGCACTGCTGCGCGGCCCGAGTCTCATGAGTGGGTGCTGCAAAACGGAGCCCACCACGTCATCGACCACACACGGCCACTTTCAGAGGAGCTGCGCCGCATCGGCCATCCACAGGTCACGCAGGTGGCGGCACTCACGCAGACGGATAGGCATTGGGCGCAGATCGTGGAGTGCCTAGCGCCGCAGGGCCACCTCTGCCTCATCGACGATCCGCCCGAGATCGACGTGAAGCTGCTCAAGAAGAAATCCATCGCCCTGCACTGGGAGCTGATGTTCACCCGCAGCATGTTTCAGACTCCAGACATGATCGCGCAGCACCAATTGCTGGAAGAAGTAGCCGCTCTAGTCGATGCCGGCATCCTGCGCAGCACTTACGCCCAGCATTTCGGGAAAATCTGCGCGGAGAATCTCAAGAAAGCCCAGGCTCTCATCCAAAGTGGTCAATCACGCGGCAAGATCGTGCTGGAGGGTTTTTAAGCCCACTCACAGTCCCTCGATGAAGCTAATGAGATCCGCCATGTCCTCAACGGTCATGCCGGTTTCCAGCCCCTCGGGCATGAGGCTCTGGCCGCTGGAGTTGCTGCCTTTGATGTCGCTGCGCTGGAGGGTCTTTTCGATGCCGCCCATCATCTTGATGGTGACGCTAGCGGCATTGTCATTGCTGATGATGCCGGCGAAGGTCTGGCCGTCTTTGGTATTGAAGGTGTAGGCGATGAATTGGGAGGCGACTTCTTTGTGCGGCATCAAGATGGCCTCCAGCAGCGCCTCACGGCCCTTTGTCTTCACCGTGATCAAATCCGGTCCGACGGCGAGTCCGGTAGCTCCTGCTTTGTGACAGGCAAAGCAGCGTGCCATGAACTGGACTTGGCCCTTTGCCGCATCGCCTTTCGCAGCGACGGCCGGTTTGAACTTCGCCGCCATCTCCTCGCGTGACGGCGGAATGACGGCTGCGAGGGCTGTTTTGGCCGCTACGGCCACTTTGGGGGACTTGTGCTTGATGAGTGACTGCACCTGCGCTGCGGAGAACGCTTCTGGCTTCACTACCTTCGCCTCCAACAAAGCCACCGCGCGGTCATCCCGCGCCAAAAGCGCCTCCAAAGCCGCCGTTTTGGCCTTCGGGCCATAATGCAGCCAATTCGCGATCAAAGCCGCCGTCACGTCTGCGGAGCCAATTTGCGCCAAAACACGAATTGCAGCGGTTTGGATGCTCTCCGGCTGTTTTTCGCCCAAACAGGCGATGAGGGCGTTGAGGGCTTCTTTGGACGATGACACTCCGAGGAGTTCGATGGCGTCGAGACGGTTATTATCGGACAATGAATTGTCTGCGACTTGCTGAATCGACCGAGCGAACAGTTTGGCGAGCTCTTTATCGCGATCTTGCTTTTCGATGGATGTTCCAGCGTGCTTGAGGCCTTCTGCCAGAGCTCGTATGACTTCAGGTTTGGGAAACTGAACGGTCACTTGCTTCATGAGTTGAGGGCCGAGTTGGCTCTGAGCTTCCGTCACCTGTGATGCGGCTGATTTGACCAGCGCAGCAACCGCACGTTCCGAGCCTCGGTCTGAGGTGGAAAAGGTTTGGCTCATCGTGTGCAAGACGAGTCTGGAAATCTCAGGCGGGGCCGACAGAATAGCGGACTCAAGCCAAAGGTTGCCACGCTGTGCATCCAGCACAGTCGCCATCCGCTGATAGATGTCCCACGCGGCGGTTTGGCCAGTTGGGGTCTGAGAAATGCTTCCAACCGAAAGCAAAGCCTGAAAACGAACACGGGCATCAGCGTCAACGAAGAGATCAGGGATCAAGGCGGCGGCTTTTGAGCGAGATTCTTCGTTTTGAACGAGCTTCTCCAGTTTCACGATCACTTTTACTTTCACCCTCGCGTCCGTGTCTTTGAGTAAGCCAACAAGAAAGTCGAGTTGTAAGCTTTGCAGTCCCTCCAATGCTCCGAGTGCATGCAGTTTAGCCAGGGTGTTGTCGCCAGTCAGCACCTTCTCCAGCATCGGCACGGCGGCTTTGTCCTGACGCTCGAAGAGCAGGCGCTGCGCGGTGTCGCGGTGCCAGCCGTTGGGGTGGGCGAGGAGTTTGACGAGCTCTTCGGTGCTGGCCCCGGCGATGTTGCCTTTGCGCTCTTCGCCTTTCGCTCTTTGCCAGCCTTCCGGCACGATGCGGTAGATGCGGCCACGGTTGTTGCCGCTGTTCAGGTCGATGTGCTTTTTGATCTCATCGGGGATGCTCCAGGGATGCTCAATGACCTCGCGATACATGTCGCAGATGTGCAGGCAGCCGTCGGGGGCATTCGCGAAATTCACGACGCGGACCCAGGTGTCTTTGGAGGCAGCGAATTCGAAGCCGTGCTCGTCGTCGGGGCGCTTGCCGATCAAGGAGATGCCGTCGGCGCTGGGTTTGATGATTTTGCGATGCACGAGCTGGCCACCTGCGTCGCCGGTGAAGCTGTTGTTCACGAAGTCGGGGCCGTAGGCGTCGCCGCGATAGATGGTGGTGCCGGTGGCTCCGGTGAAGTAGCCGCTGACGCGTCCGCCGCCTTCGACGGCTCCTTTGACGACGCCGGCGATGCGCCAGCGGGTGCGGATGATGCGCCAGGGCTCATCCGGGCTGAGGCGGAAGACCTCCGCAGCGCCGCCATCGGCCGCGATGCTCTGTTTGGCAGGCGGCATCTGGTAGTAGGGATTGCGGTTCGCATACTTGTCGTCGTAAACCCAGTATTGAAGGTGGTCGCTGTTCGAGCATGCGAACTTGCGGCCGTAGTTGTCGAAGCTCATGCCGTATTGCGCTCCGCCGCCTTCGAGCCCGAACTCGAGCGTGCGCGGATCAAACCAGAAGTCCTTCCCGCCGAGCTCGATGCCCTTCAAATCGCCACGCTTCGGGCTGGTGATGACGCCGCGATTGCCGCCACCGGCGAGGACGTGCACGCGATTGTCCTGTCCCCATTGGAAGCTGTTCATGAGGCCTTGCACGTTGAGGATTTTCAGCCCGGTGCCGAAGCCCGTGAAGACTTTTTCGCGCACCTCGGCTTTGCCGTCGTCGTCCTTGTCCTCAAAGCGCCAGATGTCCGGCGTGGCGCCGACAAAGAGGCCGCCATTGGCCCAGATGAGGCCTGTAGGCCACGGCAGGTCGTCGGCGAAGACCTGGCTGGTCTCGTAGTAGCCATCGCCATCTTTGTCCTGGAGCATGGAGATGCGACCGAGGTGCGGCGTCACGTCCCGCATCTCGCTGTAGTCGATCATTTCGCAGACAAACATGCGCCCACGCTCGTCGAAGCAGATGGCGATGGGATCACGCACCTGCGGCTCATGCGCGGCGAGCTGGAGCTGGAAGCCTTTTTTGACCTGCCAGGTGCCGATGGCGTCCTTTGGCTCCATGGCAGGATAACGCGGCAGGTCCTTGGCCGGATCGACCGCGACAGCGTTCTTCGTTTCGCCATAGGCCTTGGCGTAGGTAGTCTTGGTCTGGATTCCGTCCTTCTGGGCAAAGAGCGAAGGGCAAAGGGCAAAGAGGATGATGGCGATCCGTTTCATGGTGTGTGGAAAGGATACGGATGCGGGCGTAGCGATGCGCTACGGAAAGTCCCGCATGGTGGTATTCTTGTGATGGCGGCCCTTTTTGCCCGGAAGGCTGCGGTGGGTGGATTACAGCTTGGTGTATCCGACGCTCTCGCAGGGGAGGTCCCAGAGCTTTTTGAGCTCTGCGTCGAGCTTCGTGATGCTGAAGCTGACGCCGGCCATCTCCTGGCAGGTGACAATGTTGTCCACGATGGTTTGGTGGACTTTGAGGCCACGTTTTTCCAGGATGGGACGTGCGGCACGCAGGAGGATGAGCAACTCCATCATGTGGGTGCTGCCGAGGCTGTTGACGAAGAAGACGATCTCGTCGCCAGCGCCGAGTGGGAGGTCATCGGCGAAGAGGAGGTCGAGGATCTTCGCCGCGAGCTCGTCTGCGGTGCACATGGGGATGAGGCCGACGCCTTTTTCACCATGGATGCCCATGCCGAGTCCGATGACGTCGTCTGCGAGTTCGAAGGTGGGCTTGCCCGTGGCGGGGATGGAGCCGGGCTTGGTGGAGACGCCCACAGTGCGGGTCATATCGACGGCTTTCTGGGCGATGCGGGCGAGTTCATCGAGTGAATCAACGGTCTGTGCCGCTGCGCCAGCGAGCTTCGTGATGGGGACGAGTCCGGCGACGCCACGGCGCTTATCTTTTTCTGCGGGCGGTGCGGAGCACACGTCGTCATTGATGATGACGGTTTTGACGGTGATGCCCTCCTCTGCGGCGAGCTCGGCCCCGATGTCGAAATTCATCACATCACCCGCATAGTTGCCATAGAGGAAGAGGACACCTTTGCCGCGATTCACCGCCTGCGTGGCCTCCAGGACGATATCTGGCGGTGGTGCGGCGAAGATTTCACCGACCGCAGCGCCATCGGCCATGCCTTTGCCGATGAGGCCGTGGTAAATAGGCTCATGACCAGCACCGCCACCAACGAGGAGGGCAGGGGCATCTGGCCGGAGTTCGTTCATCACGATGGAGCGGGTGCCGACGCGGCGTGCTTTGCCGTCGTAAGCGAGGACGAGTCCGTCAAACAGCTCGTCGGCGCACTTGAGAGGATCGTTGATGATTTTTTTAGCAGGATTGGCGTGGCTCATGGGATGAAAAAGTAATATAGGCTAGGAAAGCGCAGTTCTAGGCGCTGAATGAAAAACTGGCAAGGATTGCGTGCAAACCAGACACACAACACCGCCCGCAAGGGGCGGGTCGTAAACCAACAGAATCCAGAGCCCGCCGTCCCCCATGTCGCCCTGCAACCTGGCCTACGTCCGCGAGCACGGCGGCATTTTTGAATCCGAGTGAAAAAGGCCTTTGCACGCCCCCCCCCTTGTTCGCCATCTTAGCTAAACGTTCACCCTCTTCATGCCGCAGCGTTCAAAAAACCTGCAATAGCATAGCAAACCACAAGCATAGTTACTTTATACTTTATCCCCAAAAAGGTCATCGTCGTTCCTGGGGAGCTGATGAAAGTGGCGGTGTGATGGAGGAGCGACGAGTCGTCGCTGCTCCATGGGAGCTGGATGCTTATTTTTTCAGTTTCGGTTCGCCGATGCCGAGGGCGTCCAGCTCCTTGCGTGCGGAGGCTAGATGCTCCGGGGTGACGAAAAGCATGGCGTAGGCGTTGCCTTCGCGGGTGATGAAGGCGGGCTGGCGGCCCAGTTTGATTTCGTTGTTGAGTTTGGATTCCATTTCCTTCTCACCGTAAAAGACCCACCAGGAGTAGCCGCCCCTGAAGTCCACTTTGTTGGAGAAAAGGGCACGCCATTTGTCACGCGGGGCGTTGTACTCGAAAAAGAGGATCTGCTGCCCCTTTTTGCCCATCGCTTCGACATGAGCAGTGATGTCCTGATTGGTCATCCATTCCGTGAAAAGCTTTTCACGCTCCTTGCCTTTGGCCGCAGCCACTTTGGATGGGTAGGAGAGTCGCACATCGTCCTTCGCGGAGAGCGTCGAAACAGATGAGAATGTGACGACAAGGCCCAGTCGGAGAAAAGAACGTGTATTCATGCAGCAGCGGAATACCACGAAACCCGCGAAAAGGTCAAGGTCGGTGAAAATGGCCACGGCGAGTTCGGGCTGGATGGTCCCAATCAGGTTGAGTCTCACGATTGACTCAACACGCGTCAGACGGTAACGTCAGACGCATGAAGACCATTCCTCTCCGCACCTTACTGCGCGACCCGAAGTCCGTGAAGATAATGACCAGCAGTGGTCATGCCGTGCGCATCACGGATGGAGGTGCCGCTTTGTGGGATTTGACGGCACCGGTGATTCATTCGGAAAAAGATAGCGTGTCCCGTGAAGTGCTCTGGGAGCAGCATTTTGAGGATTTGCTCGGTGGTGGTGAAATGCAGTCAGGAATGCCCTCGCTCGATCAAGTGCTGGAATTTTCACGTGGGGAACGCTGATGAAGACCTACGCGGACACCAGCTTTCTGGCCCGGCTTCTGATTCATGACGCGGACAATGCGTCTGCGGTGGATGCTCACCGGAGCCTAGGGAGGCCGTTTTTGATCTACACACCGTTTCATCGCCTCGAAGTCACGAATGCGCTGCGTCTGCGCACCTTCATGGCCTCTAACGCAACCTCGGCGATCAAACGACGGGCGAAAATCGAAGAACAGGAAGCTTTACGCCGCCTGAAGTGGTGCCTGGCGAAAGGCCTGTTCCAAGCCACACCGATGCCTTGGGAGTCCGCCATCGAGCGGGCCGTTGAGCTTTCCACCGCACACTGCCACCGCATCGGCCTGCGCAGCTTTGACCTGTTTCACGTCGGCGCTGCCGTCGAGCTCCAGGTGAAGCATTTCATCACCTGCGACCTCCGCCAGGCCGCGCTCGCGAAGGCTGCGGGCTTGAAGGTGTCGCTGGTGCGGAGGGAGACGTGATTGTGTTTACACCTTGGTCGCGCCGCGTTTAATCACGGAAACTGATAAAAGTCTTTAATGGCGTCAATCCAGGTGGGCGGCAATGGATGGTAAGATTGCCAAGACGAATCGTGGATTAGCAAAGCTCCGAAACCCATGAGTAACAATGCGATGGTAGCGATTGTGCGGAGGCGTAGTAGACCAGTCATTACGCGAATTTGTGTTGGATAATTGATGCTGAATTCTTTCCAATTGCCATTCACGTCGTGGCTGCGGGCATTGCCCGCCAGAAAAAGCATGCCCAGTCCCGATCCCGCAATGGCCCACTGCGCCCAATGCCACGGGGTAATATGAGACCAATCAATCGCGAGTAGGATTCTAAGAGCAACGGTTAATGCAGGGATGCTCTGCAACTGACTCCACGAGGCTGCATTCGAGTAATGCAGGATCAGGGAGGCAAGCACAAGAAGTACACTAAAGACAATCAACAACCTCTGAAATGGATTGGTCCAAGGCCAGCATAGCGACTGCTTTTGCTGGGATTCAACTTCGGTTAGCTGTGCAGGTTTGAGTAGATAGGCTAATGGCCACCAAAACCAAGCAGTGGCCTTGATATTGAGACGATAAAGAAAGGCAGGGAGAAAAAAGCATACTCCAAGGAGTGGAACCAAGGTAAATAGTTCGGCTTTACCTTCTTTGTCGAATTTGGCGTTTTTCACCATGAAGAGCAACCCGTCGGAAGTGAATTCATTAAATGGAAGGCCCAGACTTCTGACTCCTGGTATCAATTCTGCGGGATGTGTTGAATCAATTAGAAATTGGTTCTCGCGCCAATTGTTGGGCAGATACTTGATCCCGTGATGTAAAGTAACTGCCGTTGATATAACGCGAAGAATCAAAGCACGCAGAGTAAATCCTAGCGCCAGCCCGATCGCGTTAAAGGCCATCAATGTCCAAGATAGCAATGGACGACTTTTATTTAAACTACCGCCTTGTTGAAGGTACTCTGCTGCAATAACCGCCAATGACCCAATAATGGAGCTAACAATTACAGTGATGCCAGCAATGTTGCCACCCCACAAAAAAGCAGGCAAGATTGAGCCGACTATCGTGCCAATCAACGGCACATGCAAAACTATTGGGATTGAATCTAACGCAATCTGTAACCCCCAGACAGCAATCACAATTACATGAGCAACTAGAATCAAAACCAGTCCTGCGACGAAATAACCTAGGATTGATTGCAGCCCTTCCAAATTGCTGAGCCAAGTTACAGTGACCAATTTGGTGAAAGCGAGACCCAATCCAAAAAATATCAAGAAAATGAATCCGATCCAAATGCGGTTTGAAGTAAGATGAGACTTATCAACAGAAAGCCTGATAAAAGGGGCGGATGAAAACCAGTGCGCGCCTAGGGCAATAGATTTCGGTGACCGCAGGAGAAGCATTGGGGCGACAGCAGCGCTACTCAGTAAATGCCAGTGAGTATCGAAACGAATCGCGATCCACCAGTATAAACACACGGCGAAGAATGTCTCGACGCAGGCAAGAACAGATACGGCTCCTTCTTTCTGCGAGCTTACTGTGGAATGCCACACCCACTCTTTTTCTGCGCCTAGCGAGGCCAAACAGTTCGATGGCGAATTTGCCGGTGCAAAACTAGAAGATTCTTGGTAATCTTGCTGAGGGCTTGGCATGAAGAGTATTTGTTACGGTCTGCCACCGATTCGACGCTGGACCGCATTATAAGCAATGGAAAAGAAGAACCCCTAAATCCATTGGTGAGCCAGTGCGAGAGACTGGGCTACTTCCCAAAGACCTTATCCCCCTTGTTCCCGCCGCTCACTAGGTAGGCCAGCAAGTCGAGGAGTTCGTCTTGATTGAGGGCGTTGATCAAGCTCGGGGGCATCATGCTGACTTTGCGGGTGCCTTTTTTGGCGATGTCAGCTTTCGGCGATGGCCATGTGGTCGTTGGGGGCGAAGGGGTTGGTCATGAGGAAGACTTTTTCGTTCTCTTCGACGATGATGCGGCCCACCAGCACGCTGCCGTCTTTTTTGGTGATCTCGTGGCTGTCGTATTGGTCACTGATGACCTTGCTGGGGTCGATGATGTTCTCCAGGAGGTCGCGTAGGGTGTAGCGGTTGCCGGAGCCGGTGAGATCTGGGCCGATGCTGCCGCCTTCGCCATTAAAGCGGTGGCAGGTGGCGCACATGATGCTGCGATACATGGCTTCGCCGTTGGCGAAGTTGCGGCCGCCGGTTTTCAGGCCGGTGGTGGCGATCGTGGTGGCTTCGTCGAGGGTGTAGTTTTTGCCGGGGCCTTTGGGGGCGACGTAGTTGGGCAGGGCGGTGGTGGCTTCGACTTTGTTGCTGAGGGCGTCGAGCTCGGCGAGCTCTGCGGGTGGGGCGAAGGTTTCGAGGGCGTCTTTGCGGATGTTTTCGATGAAGCCTTTGAAGCTGTTGCCGCCTTTCCAGGTGCGGGCGCGGGGGAACCAGGAGAAGAAGGTCTTGCGCAGCTCAGGCGTCCAGCCTGCGGTGGCGTTTCTGAGAGCAAACATGTAGCTGATCTGCTGGGCATTCGGGCGACTACCGGCTGCGGCGCGGGCGGCGTTGGCGTAGCCGTCGTTGCGGCTCAAGACGGCGTCGGTGGCGACTTCTTGGAAGTCATCCTTGGCGGTGGCCATGAGGGTGAGGGTTTTGCCGACGACTTGCTTGCTGTCGATGGCGACGAGGATCTGGCAGAGCTCGCGGTTGATCTGGGGGTTGTCGCTGGGGAACTGGGGATCGAGGCGGGCGGCGAGCTCGGCGCAGACATCTGGCTGGGGTTTGCCGAGGCGGGTCAGAATGAGCTGGATGGCACGGAGGGAGGCGAGTTCGTGGCCCTGGGTGACTTGGAGGGCGGCGAGCATGCGCTTTTGGAGCTGGATGTTGCCGAGCTGTACGGGTTCGATGGGGCCGCTGGAGGTGGATTTGGGCTTTTGGGTGGTTTTTCCGCCTTCGTGGCCGGGTTTGGCCCCGATGACGCGTGCGAGGGCGATGTTGGCTTCGATGTTGGCGACAGGTTGTTTTTCGTTGAGGGCTTTTTCGAGCCACATTTCGACTGGGAGCTTCTCGATGGCGACGCGGGCGGCGTAGCGGACATGGCGGTCGCTGTGGCTCAGGTAGCCCCAGGCGGTTGCGAGGGCTTTTTCGGGGTCGGGTTGGCCTTGATGCAGATTTTCGATGGCGTGGCGCATGCGGGCTTCTTCATCGAGTGTGGTGGCTTTGGCGGGTGCGGTGGATTCATCGCCGACGTAGGTGACGCGATAGACGCCAGATTGCGATTTGCGGCCACCGACGGCGAAGTACATGGCTCCGTCTTGCGGATGGATGACGACATCGGTGAGGGGCAAAGGTTTGCCGAAGACGAATTCTTCTTTGGTGGCCACGTAGCTGGCGCCTTTGCTTTCGAGGTGGATGGCCCACATGGTGCCGTAGGTCCAGTCGTTGATGAAGATGGCGTGTTGGTACTTGGCGGGAAATTTCGCGCCGGTGCCTGCGACGGTGCCAGTGGGGCTGCCGGGGCCGATGTCGAGCGTGGTGGGTAGGGAGTCGGGATAATACTGGGGCCATTTGCCACTGCCGCTGCGCCAGCCGTAGTCGGCACCGCTGACGCAGTGATTCACGCGGGTGGGGCGATACCAGGGGGTGCCGATGTCCCACTCCATGTCGGCGTCGTAGGTGAAGAGCTCGCCCTGATCGTTGAAGCAGATGTCGAACTCATTGCGGAAGCCGTAGCAGAAGAGTTCGAGGCCGGTGCCATCGGGGTTCATGCTGCAAACGTAGCCGCCGGGGGCGAGGAGGCCGCGTGCGTGGCCGTTGGCGTCCCAGAGGCGAGGGAGGACATGGTCTTCGTTCCAAATTTTCGCCGGACGGCTCTCGGTGAGGCCTTCTGGGAGTTTGGTGTGGTTGCCGCAATTGAAGTAGATGCGCTTTCCATCGGGGCTGACGACCATGCTGTGTAGGCCGTGCTCACCACCGCCGGCCATGGTGTGGAGTTTGGTGATTTTGTCGTATTGATCGTCGTTGTTGGTGTCCTGGAGGCGGTAGAGGCCGTTTTTCTGACCGTCCTCATTCACCATGACGTAGAGGCTATCGAAGGCAGCGAGCAGGCCGTGGGCTTTGCCGATTTCGACGGCGAGTTTTTCGGGTTTGAGGTTTTCCGTTTTGCCGATGGGGGGAAGGCTCATGCGGTAGATGCTGCCGTATTGGTCACAGGCGATGAGGCGACCTTTTGGATCGACGGTGAGGGCGACCCAGGAGCCTGCTAGGTCTTTGGGGACGTTGTAGAGTTTTTCGACTTTGAAGCCCTTCGGCACGGTGATGTCGGCGGCGGCGATGGATTCGCCTGGAGTGTTGTTATTGCCGCTGCCGATTTTGCCATCAAAGGGCTTGCCCCAGGGGCCTTGGCCATATTCCTGGATGACGATGGCTTTTTTGAAGTCCTGGGTGCCGGTTGTGGCGGCTTCCCAGGTGCCATTGGTCTCGATGACGATGTCCTGGCGGCCAGTGGGCAGTTTCAGCGTGAGGCGGGCGAGCAAGGCTGCGGTGCCGCCTTTGTTGGTGGCGCTGATGATGAGTTCGTTGCTCTCGCCGCGCTTGATGTGCTTGCTGAGGTCGGCTTTGGCGGGTTCCATCCAGTCGGCGTTGGTGAGGACTTTTTGGCCGTTGAGGCTGGCGGTGGCACCATTGTCGCAGGTGAGCTCTAGGCTGGCGAGTTGTGCATTTTGGGGCACATCAAAGCGGTGGCGGAAGGTGACGGCTTTGTCTTTGTTGCCATCTTTGGAGAGCCAGATCCACTGTGGGGCGGCGTGAAGGGAGGAGACGGCGAGGAGGGAGAGCAGGAATATGCGCATGCGGGGCGCATCAATACGCGTGCCGGTTAGTTTCTTAGCAGCGGATTTGGCAAAAAAGCAGATTACTTCCCGCGTGGGGGCACGGGGAGTTTGGCGACGGCCTCGCGCAGTTTATTGCCTGGCTGAAAGCGCACGACCATGCGGTCTGGGATGGCGATGGGCACATCTGGCTGGAGGGGATTTCTCCCGACAGAACGGCGAGAGATGCGTAGGCCTATAGTGCCAAAGTCTCGCAGGGCGATTTCCTTCCCATCACTAAGCTGCTTGCTGACTGCATCCAAGAATGCGTCGATTACTTCCGCGACATCCTTATGGGTGATGCCAGTGGAGTTGCTTACGTTAGAGATGAGGTCTTTTTAGTGATTCGAGACATGTTCCTATAAGTTATAACAAAACCTCAGGGGATGTTT